>NZ_JBILAF010000074.1:0-10773 GCF_044354325.1 Sphingorhabdus sp.
ATGCTCTTTAACCGGTCGTAAAAATCGAACACGACTTCGTTGAGCGGCAGTTCATAGACGATCTGCGCACGGCCACCGACATAGGTCAGTTGCTTTTGCACGCCGCGCCGGTCCTGACACAGTTTCAATATGCTGCCCAGATATTCGTCGGGGCAGTAAATCGTCGCCTCAATCCACGGCTCCTGAATTTCCGCGATGCGGTTAATGTCGGGCATGTCGGCGGGGTTGTGCAGCTCCATACTGCGCGCATCTTCGGTCTTCGACCGGCTCAGCTCCAGCTTGTACACAACCGACGGCGCGGTGGTGATAAGGTCCAGGTCGAACTCGCGCGTCAGGCGCTCCTGAATGATCTCAAGGTGCAACAGCCCCAGGAACCCGCAGCGAAAGCCAAAGCCCAACGCCGCGCTGCTTTCCGTTTCAAAACTGAATGATGCGTCGTTCAGGCGCAGCTTGCTGATGCTTTCACGCAATTTTTCAAAATCCGCGGCGTCGGTGGGGAACAGGCCGCAGAACACCACGGGCTGCACTTCCTTAAACCCGGGCAGCGGCTCTGCGGCGGGGCGCTTTGCATCGGTGATGGTGTCACCCACGCGGGTCTGCGCGACTTCTTTAATCTGCGCGGTGATAATGCCGACTTCGCCCGCCGCGATTTCGGACAGGATTTCCAGCTTTGGCCGCATACAGCCGACGCGGTCGACCAAATGCTTTGTGCCGGCGGCCATGAATTGGATTTCCTGACCTTTTTTGATCACGCCGTCGATAACGCGGATCAGGATGACGACGCCCAGATAGGGGTCGTACCATGAATCGACCAACATCGCCTTCAACGGCGCGTTGCGGTCGCCCTTTGGCGGGGGAATGCGCGTGACCACGGCCTCCAACACCTCATCAATGCCGATGCCCGATTTCGCCGAAGTCAGCACCGCATTGTCGGCGGGCAAGCCAATGATTTCCTCAATCTCGGCCTTCACCTTGTCCACCTCTGCCGCGGGCAGATCGATCTTGTTGATGACGGGCACGATTTCATGGTCATGCTCAATGGATTGGTAAACGTTGGCCAGCGTCTGCGCCTCAACGCCTTGTGCGGCGTCGACGACAAGCAACGCGCCTTCGCACGCGGCGAGGCTGCGGCTGACTTCATAGGCAAAGTCGACATGGCCCGGCGTGTCCATCAGGTTCAACTGATAGGTGATGCCGTCCTTCGCGGTATAATCCAGCCGCACCGTCTGCGCCTTGATCGTGATGCCGCGTTCTTTTTCAATGTCCATATTATCAAGGACTTGGCTCGTCATCTCACGCGCCGTTAGGCCACCCGTTTGCTGGATCAGCCGATCCGCAAGGGTCGACTTCCCGTGATCAATGTGCGCGATAATACTGAAATTGCGGATAAGCGAGAGTTCGGTCATGCAGCCGCCCCTAGCAGGGCTGCCCCGCCCCTTCAAGCATGGCGGAACGCCTGTAGGGATCGCATAATCACAACGGTAATTTGATTTCCTTCATGATGCGGTCGGTTTCGGTCAGTATCTTGATGATCTTTTGATAATGCAGGACATCGTCGAATGACAACGCCCTGCCCCTGCGGTCCTTCAACCATTTTTGCGCAGGCTGATATCCGCCAATATGAAACTCCCATGCAAGCGCAGGCACATTGTCGAAATATTGGTCGGGGTTGATGTGAACACGGCCATACTCCCCTCCCGCAGGCGGGAGGGGCTGGGGGTGGGCCTGTGACGGTGAGGTTTCAAGGCTCGCCTCCGGCTCGCTCCCACCCCTAACCCCTCCCGCCTGCGGGAGGGGAACGTACGCAGGCTTCTCCACCACATTGTCGTCGCCCTCTTCTCTGGCCCCGCTGAATGGATAGGGCGTTGCGCCAATAGCAGCATCCTCCATCAGGTGCAGGCGACGCAGCTGGCCGCCCTTTTCGGCCACATGCGCGAAAACCTCTGTCGAGGCGGGATAGGGAATGCGTGGGAAATCGATTTTCAGGAACTGCGCATAGGTCGCGCGGTAATCGGGCGAATGCAGAACGCCATAGATATAATCGAACACCTTGAGTTCGTCGCCATCGGCGCCAGAAAGCCCCGCCCGCTCCCTGATCTCCGCATAGATTGTGGGATCGAAATTGACCCGCCGCTCAGTTTCGAGCGTGCCTTCTTCGGGATAGAGATAGAGGGGGAATTGATACGATGCTTCCTTAGTCTGAGAGGAAATCGTGCATTTATCTGTGATCAATTTGGAAACCAAAGTGTGCTGAAAGTCAAAAGTGCTCTGTTGTTTGCAAACAAGCAGGGCTAAATTTTCATGCTTGCGAAACTGACGCATGATGTTGTGACGGGGATACGACAGCACACCTTTAGAGTTTTTTGAGTATGGCAAGAAGCGGGTATCGAAAGGGCGATATAGCACCTTCGAAACTTCGGCGTTCTGAGCATCCGCCTTTGCATTTTTCAGCGTCCAATCACGACTATCTGAATTCTCGCTGTATTTATTTCGAAAGTCTTGTTCAGGCAGTGCGTGTAGATCGTTCAGTAGTTGCACTGCGCCACTTTCGTTGATTTGGACCAAGAAACCGTCCCTTGCGGTGACCATACCGCACGCGAACTCTGCCAACAGAAGGTCTAGTGGGAAGCCTTCCTGATAGATGTCGATGTTGTCGTTATTGAATGGAACGAACAGATGATAGGGTTCAATTGGATGAACTTGCGCAAGCTCTGGAGAATTTATCCGTAATTCAAAAAGGGCAGCATTTTTGCTCTCACGAGAGCCATATAGATCAGCATGTTTTATCTCGCAGGGTGCCGAACGCTGCTGACTACATTTAACGGCAATGATAATCGCCACGCCCTGCATAATGTCGAACACATTGTTGTCGGCTGTCCCATCTGGCGCCACTTCCAGTTTTTTCGTGCTGCCGTGCAAATCAAGGACAAAAATTTTATCGAATGTCGCCATTAGTTGCTGTCGCATCCGTCGGTGGATACGACCATCGATGTAGCTACTATTGGTAACAAACGCCAAAACACCTTCACGGTTTTTATCGACGAGGTGCTCAGCAAAACGAATGAATTTGATATAGTCATCTGAGAGCGGTTGAATATTTTGTTCGTTCAAACCTGTCTTGTAAGCGTCCATCAACCCATCGATGAATGCTGAGTTGTTAGAGCTACTGACGGAATAAGGCGGGTTCCCAATCACACACATGATCGGTGTATCGCGCTTGATGGTGTTCGCGCCTTTGGCTTCGTCGGACAGCCAGCGGGCAAAGGGCAAAGTTTGTTCAACCCGTTCGCCTTCTTCCAGACTGTTGGTCAGGTATACGCCCAATCGTGGCGGGCTGGCGCTTGGCTTATAGCCCATCTCGGTCAGCATCATGTCCAATTTCATATGGCACATGGCGTAACTGGCCATTAGCAATTCAAAGCCATGCAATCGGGGGATTAGGTTTTCCTCGACATAGCCCGACCACATGCCCGGCGCGATGTCCTTTACCTGCGCCGCAATCTGCTTAATCGCTTCGGCCAAAAATGTGCCGGTGCCCGTTGCTGGATCCAATATCTGCACACGGTGGACATCTTTTTTGATGGTCAGTGGCTTGCCCGTTTTGGGGTCATTTTGCCCCGTATCCCAATCAATCTGAATCTTGCTGGTATCGGCAATGCCGCGTGGCAAGTTGAATTCGGTTTTCAGGACATCATCCACCGCACGCACGATGAAATTCACCACGGGCTCGGGCGTATACCAAACGCCCCGCGCCCTGCGCTTTGCCGGATTATATTCGGCCAAGAATGTTTCGTAAAAATGCAGGAACGGATCATTACGCGCCGTGAACTTGCCAAAATCCTGCATCAACGCGGCAACATCAGACGCACGGAATACATCGCACAGATCGTCAATCGTGCGGCACAAGCGATCATCCAAATTATTGCCAGCGATATAGACGAACAGGTTACGCAAAAACGGGTTTGATTTGGGCAATAGGTCCAATGCTTCGGCGCGATTAAAACTATCAAGGCTGACGTCATGCAGTCGCGCGGCGAACAAACCATAAGCAATGGTTTCGGCATAAACGTCCGCGAAATCGGCAACGGTTATGTCGTGGATTAGGCTTTTCTTGAAACCTTCATATTGGTCGGTCAGTTCGGTCTCAACGCCGCTTTCCTTGTCGGCGATCAACGCTTTGCACATGATGTCTTTAATGATCATGGATTTGCCAGCCATCATCTGCGCCAATTGCTTGGCGCTTTTGATGCTGATGGGCGTCTGTGCCGAAAAATCCTTCAGCATCATTTCCAGACGCGGAAATTCCTCTGGTCTTGGCGGCAGTGTGGGAATTAGGTCGGCTATGCGGACAAGGCCCGTGACTTCGCCTTCACGGATAAATTCAAAGTCGGTGCCATTGGTATAAATCAGGTTGGGCAGACCCTTTTTATACCGTTCCTTTTGTTCACGGCTGTAATCACCCGCGCCAAAGCGGGTGATGTCCTTGTTTAGGTCTTTTGCCTCGCACCAGCCAATCGACACACCATTACGCGCAAATACAAAGTCAGGGGCACCGACGGCGCTTTGCTTTGGCTCGTTTATAACGGTCAGCTTGTCATCAATCGATTTGAATAATCCTTCAAGAGCGGGACGGTAACTATGCTCGGTGGCTTGCCCGCTGCCCGCCAGAGCACGGATTTGCCCCAAATAGCCATGTATATCCAAATGAATTACCCCTCCCCGGAACCCATAAGACGTTATAAAGTTCACCTTTTGTGACATTTCGTTTTAGGTGTGTCTATGGCTATTCTGGATTTTATTTTGGCGGGGTTGTGGGGTTTGCGGATAAGCGTTTTGGCGCTTGCACGTGCGGTGTTCGTCATCCTGAACTTGTTTGACCGCCCGCGCCCGTCATCCTGAACTTGTTTCAGGATCTTAATTTTTATCCTCGGCGTCGAAAGTAAGACCCTGAAACAAGTTCAGGGTGACGAATGGAGGGTGGCGCGTGGGGGTCATCTCTGAACCGCCGCCGCCCTCTTGAAATGTAGGATTTGCCCTGCGATCATCGGCGCGGTCATCGGTAACTGCCCCTCTGGCTGATCGGGGTTCGCACAACAGCCGCCTTCCACACTTAAAGCGACAAAGGGGACAATCATTTCGTCGCCGCAGGTGTCTTTTGTATCCTTAAGGGCCAAATCCGGCCCCCTCGCGGGTGCTGCGCCGCCGCGGAATTGCTTGTGATGGGCGCAGGCCGGGGTTGACCCTCACCGCCTGCGGCTCTATACGACGTTCAACATCTGCCCCATCGGGATTGGCCTTGTCGTCGCGCAACTTGGCTAAAGCATTGAAGGGTCTGGATTTTCACATACGCGAAACGGCTGCACGGCAGGACCCGAATCTTCGGACCTTTGCCATGCGGCCTTTTCTTGTCTGGTGAAAACGAATTTAGCGCGTTTGACATTTCTAACTGAGGCAAAGCACCTTATGGCAACCCGTACCGCTCCTGCGACACTCTCGCGTCAAAAGCGTATCCGCAAAATCTTCGGTAACATCCACGAAGTTATCGACATGCCCAACCTGATTGAGGTTCAGCGCGAAAGCTATGAGCAGTTCCTGCGCTCTGACCCGTCCATTGGTTATGTATCCGGCCTCGAAAAAACGCTGCGCAGCGTTTTCCCGATTAAGGATTTTGCCGGAACGTCGGAACTCGACTTCGTCCATTACGAACTCGAAGATCCCAAATATGACGTAGAAGAATGCCGTCAGCGCGGAATTACCTATGCCGCACAGATGAAGGTGACATTGCGCCTCATCGTGTTTGAGGTTGACCCTGACACCGAAGCGCGTTCGGTCCTCGATATTAAGGAGCAGGACGTATACATGGGCGACATGCCGCTCATGACGCATAACGGCACATTCTTCGTCAACGGTACAGAGCGCGTTATCGTTTCGCAGATGCACCGTTCGCCGGGCGTTCTTTTTGACCATGACCGCGGTAAAACGCACTCTTCGGGCAAATATCTGTTCGCCGCGCGCGTTATTCCGTACCGTGGTTCGTGGCTCGACTTTGAATTTGATGCCAAGGATATCGTCAACGTCCGTATCGACCGTAAGCGCAAGTTGCCGGTCACGACCTTGCTCTACTCGCTTGGTCTGAACGACGAAGAAATCCTGAGCCACTTCTACGATCGCGTGACATTTGAACGTGGCACCGGTGGCTGGAAAATTCCATTCAACGCGGAACAATGGCGTGCGTCGAAACCGATGTTCGACATCGTGGATGCAAAGACCGGCGAAGTCGTGTTCCCTGCGGGCACCAAGGTTACCCCACGCGCCGCGAACAAGGCGGTCAAGGATGGCCTGACGCATCTGCTGATCCCGACCGAAGAAATCTTTGGCCGTTATTCGGCATTCGACCTGATCGACGAAAAGACGGGCCGGATTTATGTGGAAGCTGGTGACGAAATCACCGCTGAAAACTTGGAAGCACTCGACAAGGCCGGCATCGACAGCCTTGAGCTGCTCGACATCGACCATGTCATCACCGGCGCTTGGATGCGCAACACGTTGAAGGCTGACAAGGCCGAGAACCGCGACATGGGCCTGGATGCGATCTACCGCGTCATGCGTCCTGGCGAGCCGCCAACGCGCGAAACCGCAGAAGCATTGTTCGCTGGCCTGTTCTTCGATCCAGACCGCTACGACCTCAGCGCCGTTGGCCGCGTGAAGTTGAACATGCGTCTGCAGCTTGACGTTGAAGACACGCTCACCACCTTGCGGACGGAGGATATCCTCGCCGTGGTCAAGGAACTGGTGAACCTGAAAGACGGCAAGGGCGAAATCGACGATATCGATAACCTCGGCAACCGTCGTGTCCGTTCGGTCGGCGAATTGCTGGAAAACCAGTATCGCGTCGGTCTGCTCCGTATGGAGCGCGCCGTGAAAGAACGTATGAGCTCGGTTGACGTATCCACCGTGATGCCAAACGATCTGATCAACGCAAAGCCAGCGGTTGCTGCGGTGCGCGAATTCTTCGGCAGCTCGCAGCTGTCGCAGTTTATGGATCAGACCAACCCGCTTTCGGAAGTCACCCACAAGCGCCGTGTTTCGGCCCTTGGACCAGGTGGTCTGACGCGTGAGCGCGCTGGCTTTGAAGTCCGCGACGTTCACCCAACGCATTATGGCCGTATCTGCCCGATTGAAACGCCAGAAGGCCCGAACATCGGTCTGATCAACTCGCTGGCATCATTCAGCCGCGTCAACAAATATGGCTTTATCGAAACGCCTTACCGCAAGGTCATCGACAACAAAGTCACCGACGACGTGGTCTATCTCTCCGCCATGGAAGAGCAGAAGAACACCATCGCGCAGGCGAACGCCGAACTCAACGCCGATGGCAGCTTTGCCGAGGACCTGATTTCGTCGCGTGAAGCTGGCGAATTCCTGATGGCACCGCGCGACCAGATCACGTTGATGGACGTTTCGCCAAAGCAGCTGGTTTCGGTTGCGGCATCGCTCATCCCGTTCCTGGAAAACGATGACGCCAACCGCGCATTGATGGGTTCGAACATGCAACGTCAGGCCGTGCCTTTGCTCCGTGCAGAAGCACCGTTTGTCGGAACCGGCATGGAAGAAACCGTTGCCCGCGATTCCGGCGCTGCTATCGCTGCACGCCGTACCGGTATCGTCGACCAAGTCGATGCGACCCGTATCGTTGTCCGCGTGACCGGCGACGTTGAACCCGGCAAGTCGGGCGTCGACATCTACACGCTGCAAAAGTTCCAGCGTTCGAACCAAAACACCTGCATCAACCAGAAACCATTGGTGAAGGTTGGTGACGTCATCGAAGCTGGCGACATCATCGCCGACGGTCCTTCGACCGAACTGGGCGAACTCGCACTGGGCAAGAACAGCCTCGTCGCGTTTATGCCTTGGAACGGTTACAACTACGAAGACTCGATCTTGATCTCCGAACGCATCGTGAAAGACGATGTCTTCACGTCGGTCCACATCGAAGAATTCGAAGTTATGGCCCGCGATACCAAGCTTGGACCTGAAGATATCACCCGCGATATTCCAAACGTAGGTGAAGAGGCGCTTCGCAACCTCGACGAAGCCGGCATCGTGTACATCGGCGCAGAAGTGCACCCCGGTGACATTCTGGTCGGCAAGATCACGCCAAAGGGCGAAAGCCCTATGACGCCAGAAGAAAAGCTGCTGCGCGCCATCTTTGGTGAAAAGGCAAGCGACGTGCGCGACACATCCTTGCGTCTGTCACCTGGTGTAGCTGGTACTGTTGTTGAAGTGCGCGTGTTTAACCGCCACGGCATCGACAAGGACGAGCGTGCGATGGCCATCGAACGCGAAGAAATCGAGCGTCTTGCGAAGGACCGCGAAGACGAACGTTCGATTTTGAACCGTGCGACCTACAACCGCCTGAAAGACATGCTGATTGGTCAAACTGCAGCCGCAGCGCCAAAGGGCATCAAGAAGGGCGACAAGATCACTGAGGAAAATCTCAGCGAAGTCGAGCGTCACGAATGGTGGAAAATCGCGGTTGCCGATGACAAGGTCCAGGGCGACCTCGAAGCGGTCAAGGTTCAGTATGACGATGCCGTCAAGCTGATCGTTGAGAAGTTCGAAGATCGTCGTGAGAAGCTGGAGCGCGGTGATGAACTCGCACCTGGCGTGCTCAAGATGGTCAAGGTGTTCGTCGCGGTGAAGCGTAAGCTGCAGCCAGGCGACAAGATGGCCGGACGTCACGGAAACAAGGGTGTTATCTCGCGGATCCTTCCGCAAGAAGACATGCCGTTCTTGGCTGATGGTACACCTGTTGACATCGTTCTCAACCCGTTGGGCGTTCCATCGCGTATGAACGTCGGACAGATTTTCGAAACCCACCTTGGTTGGGCCGCGCGCGGTCTGGGTATGCAAATTGGTGAGGCTTTGGAAGAGTGGCGACACAATAACCCGAACCCCGAAGCCGCCGCTCCGCCAGCGATCGTGCGCGAACGTTTGGCGAAAGCCTATGGTGAAGATTATGCCGACGAGATCAAGGGCCGCAGCGACGCGGACATCATTGAACTTGCAAGCAATGTCGTCACCGGCGTTCCAATGGGCACACCTGTGTTCGACGGCGCACGTGAAGCGGACGTTACGACCATGCTCCAGCTCGCTGGACTTGACGGTTCGGGTCAATCCGATCTGTTCGACGGCCGTACCGGTGACAAGTTCGACCGTAAGGTGACCGTAGGCATCATTTACATGCTGAAATTGCATCACCTTGTTGATGACAAGATCCACGCCCGTTCAATCGGACCGTACAGCCTTGTTACGCAGCAGCCACTTGGTGGTAAGGCGCAATTCGGTGGTCAGCGTTTCGGGGAAATGGAATGCTGGGCACTTCAGGCATATGGCGCGGCCTATACCTTGCAGGAAATGCTCACGGTCAAATCCGATGACGTTATCGGGCGTACCAAGGTTTACGAAGCGATCGTCAAGGGTGACGACAGCTTTGAAGCCGGTATCCCCGAAAGCTTCAACGTTCTGGTTAAGGAAATGCGCTCATTGGGTCTGAATGTTGACCTGAAAGCGCACGACTTGATCGAAGGTGACGAGGGCTTTGCCGAGGCAGCGGAATAAGCAGAGCCGGGCGGACTTAGGTCCGCCCCCTGCCCCTGCCCCTAGGTTTTCATGGGCAAAAGCCCAATGAGGAAAAGATTATGAACGAACTGAGCAAATTCAACAATCCCATCGCCAAGGTCGAAACATTTGACCAGATCCAGATCGGGATCGCATCGCCGGAAAAAATCCGCAGCTGGTCTTTTGGTGAAATCAAAAAGCCCGAAACCATCAACTATCGTACGTTCAAGCCAGAGCGTGACGGCCTTTTCTTCGGACCTGTGAAGGACTATGAGTGCCTTTGCGGTAAGTATAAGCGCATGAAGTATAAGGGCGTCGTCTGTGAAAAGTGCGGCGTTGAAGTCACCGTTACCAAAGTGCGCCGTGAGCGCATGGGCCACATCGAGCTCGCTGCCCCTGTTGCGCATATCTGGTTCCTGAAGTCGCTGCCTTCGCGCATCGGCCTGCTGCTGGATATGCAGTTGAAGCAGCTTGAGCGCGTGCTGTATTTCGAAAACTACATCGTTACCGAGCCTGGCCTGACCGCGCTTGAGAAGTTCCAGTTGCTGAGCGAAGACGAATTGCTCGACGCGCAGGACGAATATGGCGAAGACGCTTTCACCGCCAGCATTGGTGCAGAAGCTGTCAAGACCATGTTGATGGATCTCGACCTTGAGCAAGAGCGCACCGACCTGCTCGACGAGCTTGCCGTTACCAAGTCGGAACTTAAGCCCAAGAAGATCATCAAGCGTTTGAAGGTCGTCGAAAGCTTCATCGATTCAGGCAACAAGCCCGAGTGGATGATTTTGGACGTCATTCCCGTCATTCCACCAGAATTGCGCCCATTGGTGCCGCTGGATGGCGGTCGTTTTGCAACGTCCGATCTGAACGATCTCTATCGCCGCGTTATCAACCGTAACAACCGTTTGAAGCGCCTGATTGAACTGCGCGCGCCAGACATCATCGTCCGCAACGAAAAGCGCATGCTGCAGGAAGCTGTTGACGCATTGTTCGACAATGGCCGTCGCGGCCGTACGATCACCGGTGCCAACAAGCGTCCGCTGAAGTCGCTGTCCGACATGCTCAAGGGCAAGCAGGGCCGTTTCCGTCAGAACCTTTTGGGTAAGCGCGTCGATTATTCGGGTCGTTCGGTTATCGTGACCGGTCCTGAAT
>NZ_JBILAF010000006.1:0-42099 GCF_044354325.1 Sphingorhabdus sp.
ACATTGCGCGCAATGGATGTGCAAGACATTCCGCTTGCCGTGACCGCCGTCGCGCCAGAGGCGCTGGAGCGTCAGGGCGTCAACGACATCAAAAATCTGGCGTCGATTTCACCAAGCATCAACATCCAATCTTCGCAGACCGAAACCCAAGGTACCTCGATCAAGGTCCGCGGCGTCGGCACGACCGGCAACAACACCGGCCTTGAAAGCTCGGTTGGCGTATTCATCGATGGCGTATATCAGTCACGTCCAGGCGTTGCATTGGGTGACCTTGTCGATGTTGAACGACTTGAAATCTTACGTGGCCCGCAAGGCACTTTGTTTGGCCGCAACACTTCGGCTGGAGCGCTGAACGTAACGACAAAGCGTCCAAACCTCTCTGAGGTCGAAGGCTTCGCAAATGCCAGTTACGGCAATTACAATTTCATGAACCTTCAAGCTGGCGTCAGCGTGCCTATCACCACTGATGTTGCGGGCCTCCGCGTGTCCGGCACATGGCGCAAACGCGACGGCTATCTCAAAACGCCATCGGGCGCAGAGAGCAATGATCGTGATCGTTACATGCTGCGCGGACAGCTTTATATCGAACCAAATGCAGATGTCAGCATCCGTCTGTTGACCGATTATGCCAAGACTGACGAGCATTGCTGCAACGCCGTTATTGTTCAGGATACTTCGCTAGCACAAGACTTCGTCGCAAACGGGCTGGCAAGCGATGGCGTCGATCAGTTTGGAATGAGCGCGCTCAAGAATTTGTCGGTCAACGGCGGCCCATATCTGAACGGCTCAAAGCAATGGGGCACATCGGCAGAAGTGAAATGGGACTTGGGTGGAGCAAAGCTGACCTCAGTAACCGCATATCGTAAATTCGATTCAAGTTCGACAACGGTCGGCGGCTTCACCTCGAACAACACCTATACGGTCGGTAATGGCGCACCGACGTCACGCGTCGGAATTTTGCCGTCGGGCGACCATATCAAGACCTTTACGCAGGAACTGCGCTTGCAGGGTACGGCGTTTAACGATCGTCTCGACTGGCTAGTCGGCGGATTTTACTCCAGTGAGAAAATCCGTGCTGACCAGACAATGACCCTGAATGCCGATTTCCAGGCGGCTGGAAGCGCCGGTAATTTTGGCTTTTCCCCCTCATTGAGGGCTAACCCGTTATTTACACTGACGGCCCTCGGCAATGGAACTGGCGGCCCAGTTAATGCCAATGGCAACTATGCCGAAAACCGGTTCCTGCAGGATGCAAGCAGCTGGTCGGTGTTCACGCACAATGTCATCAGTGTTACGGACAAGCTCAGCTTAACACTCGGTGCGCGTTATGTTAGTGAATCTAAGGACGGCGCATTCAATCAGCTCGCTGCAACAGCTGCCAGTTCCTGCCAAGCCAGCGTGAATGGTTTGTTGAGTGGTGCCTTTACGAGAGCAGGTCTGCCTGCAAACGTTCAACAAGGTGTTTACGGCGTAAACTGCTTCCCCTTTGCGGTGTCGACCAATCTGACAGCGCCAGCAGCATTAGGCGGTGGGTTGGCAAGCGCATGGCTGCCGTTGCCGCGTCTGTGGGCACAGAAGTTCAAGGACGATGAAATCACCTACACGGGGCAACTTGGATACAAGCCGAACGAAGATCTGTTGCTCTACGCTGGTTACAGCCATGGCTTCAAATCGGGTGGCTTCAACCTCGATCCGACGGCAGCAATTTTGCAAAACTCGTCCGCACTTCTTGCCGGCCAAACGGCAACACGTGTTTATGCGGACCCGAGCTTCAAATCGGAAAAAGTCAACCAAATCGAAATCGGCGCAAAGGCAACTTTGTTCGGATCGATCAAAGCCAACCTGGCTCTGTTCGATATGAAAATGAGCGACTTCCAGGTGCTTGAATTTACAGGTGTCCAGTTCCTGACCTTCAATGTCAATTCGGCCCGCTCAACCGGCGCTGAGTTGGAGCTATTTGGCAGACTAAGCGATAACATATCGGCCAATGTTTCTGCGACTTATGCAAATGCCCGTTATCCCAAAGACTGTAATGTCGGTGTAGCTGCTGCAGCTTTGGCGTCGGTCAACCGTCTGTGCGGATCGTCTTTGACCAATGCGCCGAAATTTGCCGGTGTTGTTGGCCTTACCTATGAAGGTCAGGTCAGTGACTCTGGCTGGGGTCTGCTGGTAAATGGCAATATAAACTATTCGGATCGCCGCCGCACCAGCACAATTCCTTTGGATAGCAACAACCTGCCAGTCCCTCTGGATTATCAGGATGCCTATTTCAAAATGAATGCACGCATCGGCCTCACCACGCCGAACGAGCAGCTTACTTTTGAATTATGGGGTACAAACCTGAGCAATGAAATCACGCGCGGAATTACATCTAGCACCCCGCTTCGCGGCAGTGCTGGCAACCGTTCGCGGATTGGTTTCGTTGAAGAACCACGCATGTACGGCATGACCGTCCGCGCCAAGTTCTAAACCATCGACACAAACAAAAAGGGCGGCCTCCGCGGAGGTCGCCCTTTTTTGTGCCTTGTTTGCGGGTTTTTATGCCGCAGCTTTATACAGCGTCTCGCCCTTGTCCGCCATGTCGCGGAAGCTTTTGGGTGGTGCAAAACGGTTGCCAAATCGCTGCGCCAAATTGTCGGCGGTGCGAACGAAGTTCTCCAAGCCAACCGTGTCGATATAGCTCATCGGGCCACCGGTGTACGGCGCAAAGCCCCAACCGAAGATTGCACCCAGATCAGCGCTCTGTGGATCGCGCACGACCTCTTCTTCAAAGCATTGCGCTGTGGCAATCAACTGGATGTACAGCAGGCGCTGTTTCACTTCATCGACCGAAGGCTGGTCTTCGGCGAGCGGGTAATGCTCCGCCATGCCCTGCCACAAAGTCTTGCGCTCACCCTTTTCGTCATAGTCATAGAAGCCAGAGCCGAAACGGCGCCCCTTACGGCCAAGCTTAACGACCATCAATTCCATGAAGTCTTCGGTGCCGCTTGGTTGATACGCGTCGCCCAATTCCTTCTTGGTCGACTGCATCACATCATAGCCAAGCTGCAATGTGGTTTCATCCAGCAACGCCAGCGGACCAATTGGCATGCCAAGCGACTTGGCGGCATTTTCGATCAGCGCAGGTTTTACGCCCTCGGTCACCAGCTTCATCGCCTCACCCATATAAGGCGGGAATACGCGGTTGGTGAAGAAACCGCGGACGTCCTTCACGACGATCGGCGTCTTCTTGATCTTTGCGTTATAATCAAACGCCGCGGCCATAGCCCGATCGCCTGTCAATTCACCGGGAATGATTTCCAGCAACGGCATTTTTTCAACCGGCGAGAAGAAGTGCAGCCCGACAAACAATTCCGGACGTGACGAATTCTTCGCAAGACCCGTAATCGGCAATGTCGACGTATTAGACGCGAACACGACATCGGGACCAATCACCGCTTCTGCCTTCTTAATGACGTCTGCCTTCACATCAGGACGTTCAAACACGGCTTCGATGATGAGGTCGACATCTTTCAGATCGTCATAATTGTCCGTCGGCGTAATCCGCGCCATGAACGCATCGCCCGCTTCCTTGGTCATCTTGCCGCGGCTGACGGCCTTGTCGATGATCTTGCGGCTATAGTCGACCGCCTTATTGGCATCTTCAAGGCTGCGGTCGAGAACGACGACTTCCATGCCGCCCTTGACGGTAACATGCGTGATGCCGGAGCCCATGAGGCCACCGCCCAATACGCCAACCTTTTTAATCTCAACCGCAGGGACGCCTGCAGGGCGGCCAGCGCCCTTTTCAGCAGCCTGCTTGTTGATGAACAAGGTGCGGATCATATTCTTCGCTTGGCTGCCCGAAAGCAGTTTCGTGAAATATTTGGATTCCACACGCAGCGCAGTGTCGAACGGCAAAATCGAACCTTCATACAGACATGACAAAATGGCCTTAATGGCGTCAAAATTGCCTTTGCTTTCCTTATGCGCCATCGCGTTCAGGCCGACGAACAGCTGAACCGCACGTGGGTCCATCGCGCCTGCACCGCCGGGGAATTTGAAATCCTTCTTATCCCAAGGCGCCGTCGCCTTCGGATTGGCCTTTACCCATGCCTTCGCATTGGCAATCACATCCGCAGCCGGCGCAACGTCATGCACCAGTCCCTGTGCCTTCGCCGTTGCCGGGTCGAGCGACTTGCCTTGAATAATCATCATCGCTGCGTTCTGCAGGCCAATGAGGCGTGGCGTCCGCTGTGTTCCGCCGCCACCGGGCAACAGTCCAACCATCACTTCGGGCATGCCGAGCTGGATTTTTGGATTGTCCGCAACGACGCGGTAATGGCACGCAAGCGCAAGTTCCAAACCGCCGCCCAGAGCAAGACCATTCAGCGCACATGCGACTGGCTTTGCCGACGCCTTACCGCTGCTCAGGTCCTTGGCGGAATGACCGCCGGATTCCATTTTGCGCAGCAACGCATTCAAAGCGAAAGCCTGGTCGAACGCTTCTTTCGTGCTGTTCGCCTTTGCGCCGCCCAGCATGGTCAAGTCAGCACCGGCCAGGAAACCGGATTTCTTGCCCGATGTAATGACCGCGCCCTTTACGGCTTCGTTGGTGGTGAAATCATCGACCCATTTGCCGAATTCTTCGATCAATGCGCCATTCCATACGTTCATGGATGCATCGGGAAGGTCGATCGTCAGAAGCGCAATGCCATCGGCGTCGATATCGACGGAGAAAGTTGTGTAAGTCATATTTTCGTTCCAGATCAATTCACGCGTTCGATGATGGTTGCAGTGCCCATTCCGGCACCAATGCACAGCGTGGTGAGCGCAGTCGACTTGCCGGAACGCTCCAGTTCATCCAACACGGTGCCGAGGATCATGGCACCTGTCGCGCCAAGCGGATGTCCCATGGCAATGGCACCACCGTTGACGTTGATGTCGCTATGGTCGACGTTCATCGCTTCCATGAAGCGCAGAACGACCGAAGCAAAGGCTTCGTTCAATTCCCACACATCAATGTCGCTCTTGTCCATTCCGGCACGCGCTAGCGCCTTTTGCGCGGCGAATTCGGGGCCGGTGAGCATGATGGCGGGTTCGGAACCGATGGAGGCCATCGATACGATACGTGCACGCGCCTTCAGCCCATATTTCTCGCCAGCTTCCTTCGTGCCAATCAGCACAGCGGCCGAACCATCGACGATGCCCGAGCTATTTCCAGCATGGTGGACATGGTTGATCTTTTCGACATCAGGATAGCGCATGATGGCAATGTCATCAAAACCGGGCATCATCGTGCCCATCATCTGGAATGCAGGGGCCAATGCGCCCAAGGACTGCATATCCGTTTCCGGACGCATCAATTCGTCATGGTCGAGGACGACTTCACCAATGACGTCCCGGATCGGCAGGATGGAACGCGCAAAACGCTTTTCAGCCCATGCCCGGCCAGCCCGCTTTTGGCTTTCGACCGCATAGGCATCGACATCATCGCGGCTATAGCCATATTTGGTGGCAATGAGGTCTGCAGAAATGCCCTGCGGGATGAAATAATTGGCAATCGCCGAGCGCGGGTCGATGGGCCACGCGCCGCCGTCCGAACCCATGGGCACGCGGCTCATTGATTCAATGCCGCCGCCAACAGCCAGATCGCATTCGCCCGACTTTACTTTGGCCGCAGCGATATTCGATGCTTCCAAGCCCGATCCGCAGAAACGGTTCACCTGAATACCCGACGTTGTGTGCGGATAGCCCGCAGCCAAAACGGCGGTGCGCGTGATAACCGCGCCTTGCTCGCCCACTGGCGATACACAACCAAAGGCGACGTCTTCGATCTCTTCACCCGACAGACCATTGCGGTCGCGAATGGCAGCCAGAACCTGCGCCGCGAGGTCGATGGGCGTTATTTCATGCAGCGCGCCATCGGGCCGCCCCTTGCCACGCGGGCTACGCACCGCATCATAGATATAGGCTTCGGTCATATTCAGTCCTTATTTGCGACCACGGCGCCTGCCGCGATCAGTTGGGAGATTTCATCGGCGCTGAGTCCCGCTTCGGCCAATATGGCTGCGTAATCTGCACCTTTTGTTGCGATATCAAAATGGGTTGGCAAAGCCTGCGTTGCAAGACGCGGCGCGACTTGAGGGTGCAGCCAACGACCGTCGGTGACAACCGCGTGGCGTTCCGCATTTACAGGATGTGACGCCGCCTCAACATAGTCGAGCACGGGCGTTACGCATGCATCGGTACCGGCAAAAATCGCTTCCCAAGCGTCGCGCGTTTTGGTTGCGAACACATCCTCCAACATTTCATGCTGCTTCGCGAATGCGGCATGGTCATGCTGCGCGCCATAAGCCTCCCGATCAATGGGCAAACGTTCCATCATCGCGGCAAAAAATTGCGGTTCAATGCAGCCTACCGCCATGAACTTGCCATCGGCCGTCATGTAACAACGATAAAATGGCGCAGCGCCGTCGAGCAAATTCGCCTCACGCTTCGTCCGCCATTGGCCAACGCCGGCCATGCCGTGGACAAAGCTCATCAGGCTATGCGTGCCATCAACAATCGCGGCATCGACGATATTGCCACGGCCCGTCTGCGCACGCTCAATTATTGCAGCAAGGATGCCGTTGACGAGGAACATGGAACCGCCCCCGAAATCACCGATCATGTTGAGCGGCGGAACGGGCGGCTGGCCATCTTTGCCAATCGCGTTCAATACGCCGGTCATACCGATATAGTTGATATCATGGCCCGCCATCTGGCTCCATGGACCAGTCTGTCCCCAGCCGGTCATGCGGCCATAGATCAGGCGCGGGTTGATGGCGTGACAGACATCGGGGCCAACACCCATGCGCTCGGTCACACCGGGCCGCAGACCTTCGATCAGGACGTCGGCAGTTGCGACAATCTTTAACAAAGCCGCGACCGCTTCCGGTTTTTTCAGGTCTAGGACCATCGACCTTTTGCCGCGCGCATCAATCCCCTTGGGAACAATTGAGCCGCCCGGCCGGTCAATCACAATGACATCCGCGCCCATGTCGGACAGCAGCTGGCCCGCATATGGCCCCGGCCCAATTCCCGCGAGCTCAACGACCTTAATGCCTTTTAAGGGACCCGTTTTTGCTGGAGAATCGGTCATGAAGCTTTTCCCAATATGGCGCATTTAATCGCGCGATTAAGGCGTATCTGTTAAGGTGTCGCGGCACTTGACGCAAGCGTCAAGTACAGGTGAACGCGGGAATTCTAACGCTGTGCTGACGTCACTGGTTCTGACGCCCCTCAATAAGCGCATCGACAACATTTGGGTCAGCAAGCGTTGACGTATCCCCCAAGGCGCCAAAGTCATTTTCGGCAATCTTCCGCAATATGCGCCGCATGATTTTGCCCGATCGCGTTTTGGGCAATGCGGTGGTGAAATGGATATGATCGGGCGACGCAATTGGTCCGATTTCAACGCGCACCTGCTGCCGAAGTTCCGCGTGGAGTTCATCCGAAGGCTCCTCGCCGACATTCAGGGTTACATAACAGTAAATGCCCTGCCCCTTTATATCGTGCGGAAATCCAACGACGGCTGCCTCTGCGACCTTTTCGTGCAGCACAAGCGCGCTTTCCACCTCGGCAGTGCCCATGCGGTGGCCCGATACGTTGATGACGTCGTCGACGCGGCCCGTAATCCAGTAATAGCCGTCTTCATCCCTGCGGCAGCCGTCGCCGGTGAAATATTTGCCCTTATAGGTCGAAAAATAGGTCTGCACGAAACGGTTATGATCACCATAGACGGTGCGTGCCTGCCCCGGCCAGCTGTGCGTGATGCACAGATTGCCCGACGTTGCGCCGCCAATATGCTCATCGGCAAGTACGACGCCTTCATTATCCACCAACTGCGGCTGAATGCCAAAGAAAGGTCGCCCTGCGCTGCCCGGTTTCATGCCATGCGCGCCGGGCAAGGTTGTGATCATCACGCCGCCGGTTTCTGTCTGCCACCATGTGTCGACAATGGGCAATTTCCCTTCGCCCACGGTCGCGTGATACCAGCGCCAAGCTTCGGGATTGATGGGCTCACCTACCGTGCCGAGCAAGCGCAACGACTTGCGCGAGCGTGCCAAAACTGGCGCATCGCCATCGCGCATCAGCGCGCGCAATGCCGTTGGCGCCGTGTAGAATATGTTCACCTGATGCCGGTCAATAATGTCCCAGAAACGCCCGCTGTCGGGGTAGCTTGGAATGCCTTCGAATATCAGGCTGGTGCCGCCATTTTGTAGCGGTCCATAGACGACATAGCTGTGCCCCGTGACCCAACCAATGTCGGCCGAGCAAAAGAAGACCTCTCCTGGGCGATAGTCAAAGACATAATGAAATGTGCTCGCGGTCCATACCGAATAGCCACCGACGGTGTGCAACACACCCTTTGGGCTGCCCGTTGATCCTGATGTGTATAATATGAACAACGGGTCTTCGGCGTTCATCGGTTCGCAGGGGCAATCATCCGACGCGCCAAAGTCGTGATACCAATGGTCGCGGCCAGCCTGCATCGCAACGGGTTCGCTTGTGTGCTGCACAACCAAAACGGCATCGACGCCGTCCACTTTCGTCAGCGCCGCATCGATATTCGCCTTTAACGGCACCGACTTGCCACCGCGCAACGCCGTGTCTGCGCAGACCACAAACCGGCTTGCGCAATCCTGAATGCGTCCAGCAATCGCCTCCGGCGAAAAGCCGCCAAAAACAACGCTGTGCACCGCGCCGATCCGTGCGCAGGCGAGCATCGCCACCGCGCCCTCAACGCACATGGGCATATAGATTGTGACACGGTCCCCTTTGCCAACGCCAAGGGTCTTGAGCGCGCCAGCCATACGCTTAACCTCTGTCAGCAACGCGGAGTAGGAAACCCTACGCGCATCTTTGGTCGGGTCATCAGGCTCAAAGATAAACGCAATCGCGTCGCCCCTCCCCGCGGCAACATGGCGGTCAACGGCGTTGTGGCAAAGGTTCAAAACACCGTCTTCATACCATTTGATCGACACGGGATCGAAAGACCAGTTGCCAATTTTCGTCGGCGGCGTGAACCAATCGATCCGCTTGGCTTGCTCGGCCCAAAATGCATCGGGCGCGCTGATGCTTTGCGCATACATAAGGTCATAATCCGCCGCGCTGCATTGCGTGTTACGGGCAGCCGTCTCGGGAATTGGAAACCAGTCCTGATGCTCACTCACTTGCTCTCTCCCGTAACGCTGTTAATCCTTGTGGCCTGCTTAAGTGGAGTAGGTCCAGTGATTCAAGGCTAAAGAGTGCAAACGCTCTTCACACGGCTCAGATAGCCGCCGCACAGCGATGCAGTGGTCAAATATCCTTTGAATACAGGAAACGCACCGAATTGGTGGCGCGGCAATTGCCCTGATGCTGGCATCGGATGATGCAAGCTATATGACCGGAAGCGAGGTGCATCTGGACGGCGGACTATTGGCGGGGTCTTCAGCGTCTCCGAGCGACTAAGCGTCAATCAACATCGTCGACGGAAACAGCCTCGCCTGTCACGCGCTGGGCCAATGCGGCGGCGATGAAATTGTCTAGGTCACCGTCAAGCACATCGCTGGGCGTTGGGGACGTCACGCCCGTGCGCAGGTCTTTGACCATCTGATAGGGCTGCAGCACATAAGAACGGATTTGGTGGCCCCAGCCGATTTCGGTTTTCGCCGCATATTCGCCCGATGCGACTTCTTCACGCTTGCGAAGTTCGGCTTCGTACAAGCGCGCCTTCAACATGCCCATCGCGGTTGCGCGGTTCTTGTGCTGGCTGCGGTCATTTTGGCTGGCCACGACGATGCCGGACGGTTTGTGGGTGATACGCACGGCGGAGTCGGTCGTATTAACGTGCTGCCCACCTGCGC
This sequence comes from Sphingorhabdus sp., assembly GCF_044354325.1. Taxonomy (GTDB): domain Bacteria; phylum Pseudomonadota; class Alphaproteobacteria; order Sphingomonadales; family Sphingomonadaceae; genus Sphingorhabdus_B. The sequence goes on from NZ_JBILAF010000006.1 coordinate 9,873, forward strand.
CTGACGCGCGGTAGGTGTCGATCTTCAAATCGCCTTCGTTGATTTCAATGTCGATATTGTCATCAATGACAGGATAGACCCAGACGCTGGAGAAGCTGGTGTGGCGCTTCGCTGCGCTGTCATAAGGCGAAATACGGACAAGGCGATGGACGCCGCTTTCGGTCTTGGCATAGCCATAGGCATTTTCGCCTTTGACCAGCAACGTCGCCGATTTGATGCCGGCCTGATCACCCGCCTGATAATCCACCATTTCGACTTTATAGCCCCGCTGTTCGGCCCAGCGATAATACATCCGCTGTAGCATTTCGGCCCAATCCTGGCTTTCCGTGCCGCCTGCACCAGCGTGAATTTCGATGAAGGTGTCATTGCCATCGGCTTCGCCCGACAGCAGCGCCATGACCTTGTCCTTGTCGGCACGGTCCGCCAACGCCTTAAGCGCGGCTGCACCTTCGTCGCCGAGTTCTGCATCGCCTTCCATTTCGGCAAGCTCGATCAGTTCAACCGTCCCGCTCTTGTCGGCGTCAATTTCGCGCACGGTGCTGATGGCGGCATCAAGGCGGCGGCGCTCGCGCATAACCTCTTCAGCGGCTTTGGGATTGTCCCACAAGGTCGGGTCTTCAACCTTTGCGTTCAACTCATCAAGGCGGCGCAATGCCCGGTCCCAATCAAGCGACATCTTGACCAGGTTAAGGGCAGCATCAATGCGGGCAACATAGCCTTCTGCGTCGGCGCGCATGGGGAAACTCCAAGGGAATGAAAAACGTCAGGCGCGGCCTTTAACCGAAACGCCCGCGAAGTCAAAGCCAGCTAATTGCGCGAACGTTCTTCGGCTTACCAAATTGGCGCCCAAATTTAGGACGACACGCCCTAAATCAGGCGAATGTTTAGTATATTCCGCCTTCTTGCTGAATAAACTCCTGATCGCGTTTTGTCCCGACGCTGGTGCTCGCCGATGTCGACGATCGCGTTGTGCTATTGGACTGCGCCTCGGATGCTTCCTTGGGCTTGTCTTCGCGGGCCGCTAGCTCCTCTTGGCGAATGGAGCGCTTCGGTTCGGTCTCGGCCTTGAATGCTTCCCAAATCACCGCGCTCATAGGGTCTCTGCCCGGCCAAGCGCCATAGACGCGCTTGCCGCTCTTACGGTCGATGCGCACAAGTCGGGTTCCCGCGGGCGCGATAAACGGTGTCTTTGGCATGCCGGCCATGGCGGACCGCGCAAATTGTTTGAAGATCGGGGCCGCAAGTGAACTACCCTGCGCATAGCCACCCATATTCCGCGGCTGATCAAAGCCCAAATAGAGCCCTGCGACCAGATGCGGCGACCCACCAATAAACCATACGTTGGTGGGGCCAGTTGTCGTGCCGGTCTTGCCAAATAACGGGCGATCCAACTCGCGCAATGTGACCGCTGTGCCGCGTTCAATGACGCCTTCAAGCATGTGGACGACTTGATAAGCGGTAATTGGGTCCATGACCTGCTTACCCGCGGCAGCAAAGCGCGGCATTGGCTTGCCGTTCCAATCCTTGGCAAGGCAGCCCTTGCAAGGTTGCCACTTGGCCGGAAAAATGACTTTACCTTTACGGTTCTGCGCAAAATCTATGAGCGTCGGCTTCAATTCGCGGCCGTGATTGACCAGCATCGAATAGGCATTGACCATCTTCAGCACGGTCGTGTCACCCGCGCCCAAGGCATAAGAAAGATAATCCGGATAATCGCCGATGCCAAAATCGCGGAAGGTATCGGTCACATTGTCCATACCCGATTCCGCCGCAGCACGCACCGTCATCAGATTGCGCGATTGCTCCAACCCCCAACGCATCGTTTGCGGTCCTGCGCCATTACCCGTGAAGTTCCGGAAGCATTTTTGGCCAAGCGATGCCCCTTGCCATACGCAATATGGTCCATCGACGATGATGGATGTCGGCGTCATGCCGTTATCCAGCGCCGTTGCATAGACGAATGGCTTGATCGTAGAGCCCGGCTGACGCTGCGCCTGCGTCGCGCGGTTGAAACTGGAAATGCGATTATCAAAACCGCCTTGAATCGCCAAAACACGGCCGTTCATTGGGTTTTGCACCACCATGCCGCCGCCGACTTCTGGAACGCTGCGCACGGCGTAGCTATTCGTTCCATTGGGCGCGACAGCGATAACATCGCCGGCTTTCATCGCCGATGGCGCGCCGTCTAACTGCGCAATGCTGCCATCAGCAAAGCCCACTTTGCCTTTGCCCAAAGCAACACCAGCGCGCCATTGGGCGTAATCAATGGCAATATTGGTCGCTGCAAATCGTGACGCCCATTTGTCGTCCGACACGTCGATCGTGCCCATATTGGCTTTCCACGCTTTGCCGGCGTTGTAGCGCAGCAAACCGTCGCGCAGTGCCTGCGTCGCAAGTATCTGGTAATCGGCGTTCATCGATGAACGCACCCACAGGCCGCCCGAATAGGCGCTATAAGGTCCGTCGGCATCGGTTTCACCAAAGCGTTCAATCAGTTGGCGGCGCACTTCTTCCGCGAAATATCCGCCGACATTTTTATATCCGGTGCCGCGCTGCGCAACGAGGCCAAGCGGCTGTGCACGGGCGGCCACGAGTTGCGCGTCGGTGATCCATTCATTCTTGCGCATTTCGCCCAGCACCCAGTTGCGTCGGGCAATGGCAAGCTTCGCATTCTTTGCGCGACCATAACGTTCTGGTGCCTTGGGCAAGATCGCGAGAAAGGCCATTTCATGCAGTTGAAGCTGGTCCACGCTTTTCGCAAAATAGGCCTGCGCTGCGGCTTCCACGCCGAATGCCTGACGGCCGAGCGCAATTTCATTGAGGTACAGCGACATGATTTGCTGCTTCGTCAGCGCGCTTTCAATACGCTTGGCCAAAATCGCCTCTTTGACCTTGCGGGTGTAACTATACTCGTTCGTCAGCAACAGGTTTTTGGCGACCTGCTGCGTTATCGTCGAAGCACCGCGTGAGCGTTTGCTGCTGAAGATATTGTCAAAAATCGCCGAAACGATACCGGGATAATCAATACCGCCATGGCTGAAGAATGTTTTATCTTCCGCGGCCATATAGGCCCGAACCAGTAATTTGGGGAAGTCGGCATATTCCAGCTGAACGCGCCGTTCGCGGGCGTAGCTGTGAAATGGTTCGCCATTAACGTCGCGCACCACCGTTGGCAGTGGCGATTCATATTCTATCAAGGCTTCGGCATCGGGAAGATTGCGCGCAAAAAGCACCCAAAAGAGCATGAGAAACAGAATAAACGCGCCAACCGCGTAGGTCGCGCGCCGAAACCGCTTGCTTTGCCACCAGATCTGCCACTGGCCGATAAATCCTTCGGCTTCGCGTTTCAGCCTGTAGCTGATCGCAGTTGGCTCTTGGGTGGTTGGAGACGAGTTATCCATTATCGGCCCTCTCTAGCCGATTTGCCGGACAGGTCCAGAATCTTGTTCTGCAACTTGACGCGATTTTTATCGCACCGGCTGGTTATCGGGTCGCGACCCTGCGTGCAAAGTGGACCTGAATGGCATTTGCCACTGCCCGCGCGACTTTTTGACGTCCGGTGGATGATGCCAGAAAGCTGACATCGGATGCATTGCTCAGATATCCCGTTTCGAACAAAACCGACGGCGTATCTGGCGCATTGAGGACGATAAACGAGGCAAAGCGGTGCGAATTTCCACGGATGCGCATGTTTGGCGTTGCCTCACGCAGCAACAGCTTTGCGAAATCAGCGGATACGTTCATGGTTTCGCGCTGCGTCAGGTCGATAAGGATGGACGATACATTGGCATCAGCACCGCCCAGATTAACGCCGTTGAGGATATTCGCCTTGTTTTCGCGCGCGGCAAGCCGTTGTGCCTCGCGATCGGACGCAATTTCGGACAGCGTATAAACGGTGCCGCCGCTGGCTTGCGGATTGTCGGCGCTGTCCGCGTGAATAGAAATGAACAGGTCGGCATTCAGCTTGCGTGCGATCTGGTACCTATCCTGCAGCACGATAAATTTATCGGCGTCCCGCGTTAACGCAACGCGGACACGGCCGCTTTTGAGCATTTCATCACGCACCACCTTGGCAATTGCCAATGTGACCTCTTTTTCGCGCTGCCCGCCATGTGGACTGATGGCGCCCGGGTCATGCCCCCCATGCCCCGCGTCAATGACGACAAGGGGTAGGCTTGCATCCGCAGGGCCGCTTATCTTCGGTAAGCCTTTGCCGACGTTCGAGCGAATGGGTGCGGTCACTTGGTAACGCCGCTGTGGTGGTTCAGACCGAAATTGCGCTGATGGCGCAATCTGACTGATCCGCGGTCCTAATGCCCCCTGCACCGAAATGTGCGGAATGGCGCCGCCAATTGCGGGGACGTGAAAACCGGCAAGCTGGCAAAAAGCAAAGCAGCGCGTATATAGCACTTATGGGTTCTAGCCCTTGCCCTCGTCCAGAAAATTTTTTCGCGCACGCCCCAGCTCCGCCTACCTGACGAATGGATATTAAGGCGTGTGCGGGCAAAGGCTGGTGTCCAGACGAGGTTAATGGCGCATTAAGGCTAAAAACCGGTTTTTCGGTCCATAATAGCAAGCTATTTCGCGCGATGCCCTTGCCGACAACCTGTAGGAGTGCTAGCGCATATTTACAGGGAATCTCATTTGATCTTCCCGCCAATCCGCCTTCGGTTCTTTTCCGATCGGCACATTAACAGGTTGACGCTGCATGAGGCATGATATTTCCACCAACGCCGCCCGCAATGGGACGGGCGCATGGGCTGGAAATCAAGCGCGCGCGATACACGCCCGCCATGCACAAGCAGCAGACGCAATTCTTTCATTCCCACCATATCGTTTTGCCGACAGGAACGCACTGCGTCCCGTCTGGCATTGCATCAACAATAAAGCGAGCGGCCTTTGGCTGACAACCGGGCGACATGCTCGCTGGAGTAATATCAATGACAACGCGTATGCTAATCGATGCGCGGCACCGGGAGGAAACCCGGGTCGCAGTCGTCACAGGAAACCAGATTGAGGAATTTGATTTTGAATCGGCCGAGCACAAGCAGCTCAAAGGCAATATCTACCTCGCAAAAGTAACAAGAGTTGAACCCTCGCTTCAGGCGGCGTTCGTAGACTATGGCGGCAATCGCCACGGCTTTTTGGCGTTTGCCGAAATCCACCCCGATTATTACCAAATTCCGCGCGAAGACCGCGATCGTTTGTTGGCTGAAGAAGCCGAAGCCGCCGCTGAAGAAGCTGCGCTGCGTGAGCAGGAAGAGGAAGAAAGCGACGAGCCTTCGGACATCATGCAGGGTTCTGCAGAGCGCGAAGACGACGTCACAGACCTGATTGAAGTCGATAGCGACGACAGCGTCGACACCATCGACATGACCGAGGGCGAAGAACCTGACCTTGGCAGCAATGGCGACGATGCGTCAGACGAAGGCGAAGGCGAGCGCGGCGAAAACGGCCGTAACAACCGCCGTCGCCGTGGCCGTGGTGGTCGCAATGGCGAAACCCGCGCACCAAAGGCCAGCGACGAAGTCCGTGCAAAGCGCATGAACCTGCGTCGCCGTTACAAAATTCAGGACGTTATTCACCGCCGTCAGGTTTTGCTGGTTCAGGTTGTGAAGGAAGAGCGCGGCAATAAGGGCGCGGCTCTGACGACATATCTCAGCCTTGCAGGTCGTTATTGCGTCTTGATGCCAAATACGTCGCATGGCGGCGGCATCAGCCGTAAAATCCACAGCGCGGCGGACCGTAAGCGCTTGAAGTCGATTATTTCGGACCTGACGTTGCCATCCACCATGGGTTGCATCATCCGCACCGCCGGCCTTGCGCGCACGAAGCCTGAAATCAAGCGCGACTTTGATTATCTCGCCCGGCTTTGGGACGAAATCCGTGAGCGTACGCTTCGTGGTGCAGCACCGATGCTGATCCACACCGACAGTGACCTCATCAAGCGTGCCATCCGTGATATCTATAATAAGGATATTGACGAGGTCTTCGTCGAAGGGCCTGACGGATATAAAGCCGCCAAGGACTTCATGAAGTTGCTGATGCCAAGCCACGCAAAACGCGTGCAGCATTATGCAGACCCGGTTCCGCTGTTCCAGCGTTACCATGTCGAAGATCAACTGAACGCCATGTATCAGCCCATCGTCCAGTTGAAGTCAGGTGGCTATATCGTCATCAACCCAACCGAGGCCTTGGTGTCGATCGACATCAACTCAGGCCGTTCGACCAAAGAACATGGCATTGAGCAAACCGCGCTTTCCACCAATTTGGAAGCTGCACGTGAGATTGCCCGTCAATTGCGCCTGCGCGACATGGCTGGCCTTGTCGTCATCGACTTCATCGACATGGAGCATCATTCGAACGCCCGCAAAGTCGAGCGCGCGATGAAGGAAGCGTTGAAGCACGACCGTGCCCGTATTCAGGTCGGCCGTATTTCCAGCTTTGGCTTGATGGAAATGAGCCGTCAGCGTTTGCGCACCGGCGTGCTCGAAGCATCCACCCGCGAATGTCCGCATTGTGAAGGCACTGGCCTTGTCCGCACGGCATCATCTGCTGCGTTGTCCGCCCTGCGTCTCATCGAAGATGAAGCGGCCAAGGGCCATGGCAGCCAGATCGTTCTGCAGGCGAGCCAAGAAGCCACAATCTACTGCCTCAACAACAAGCGTGCCGAACTGGCCGCGATTGAAGAGCGTTATCACGTCCGCGTGCTGATTGTGCCCAATGGCGAAACCGAAGGCGCGAAGCTTGCCGTATCTAGCTCCGGACCACGTCCAGAACGGCCAGCCGCACTGCCACCGATTATCGACATTGAAGAAGATGATATCGAAGACGAAATCGACGATTTCGACGACGAAGCCGAAGAAGCTGAACGCGAACCACGCCGTGCGCGTGAAGAGCGTCCACGCGAAGAAGGCGAAGGTGGCGAAGGCCGCAAGCGTAAACGTCGTCGTGGACGTCGTGGTGGCAAGGGCCGTGATCGCGATGGCCGTCCGGAAGGCGAAGATGCTGTTGCCGGTGAGAACAACGCTGCAGAACGTCCAGAAGGCGAAAGCAACGCTGAAACAGTCCAGACTGACGGCGATGTCGAAGGCGAAGGCAAGCCAAGGGCTCGTCGTGGTCGTCGTGGCGGCAGAGGCCGTGATCGCGACCGTGAAACGGGTGCAGGTGAAGCAACAACCGAAGCCCCAGCAGCAGCTGAAGCGGAAGTTGCTGAAGCGCCTGTCGAAGCACCCGCAAAGCCAAAGCGTGCAAGCCGGGCAAAGCCAAAGGCTGAAAAGGTCGTTGTAGAAGCAGAAGCACCGGAAGCAAAAGCAACTGAAGCAGCAAGCGCTCCAGAAGAAGCACCTGTTGCCAAAGCAAAGGCGCCCGCAAAGCCACGCAGCCGTGCAAAAGCACCGGTAGCTGAAGCTGAAGCGGTAGCTGACGAAACGGCGGAGGCTCCAAAGGCCAAAGCCAAGGCGCCACGCAAGAAAGCCGCTGCCAAAGATGTTGCACAGGATGTAACATCAACAACCGAAGCGGGTGGAACCGACGATGGCCCGCCCCGTTCAGGTTGGTGGCAACGCACGTTCGGTTAAACCCGATTTACTGTTTATACATAGCCCCGCTGGTCATTGACTGGCGGGGTTTTGTTTTGCCTAACTTCTTCATTGCGCGTTCATCCAGTTCGCGCCATTCACTGCATATGAACAATTCTGTATTTCGTGCCCTGCGAACAGCATTGGTGGTGTTTCTTGCCATATGGATATCCGTGCGCCCGGTTATGGCGCAGTCCATTTTGCGCGATGCCGAAACCGAAGCTTTTTTCAAAGAAATTTCCGCGCCATTGATTATTGCGGCGGGGCTTGACCCGAACAATGTCGATATCATCCTGATCAATGACAAATCCGTCAACGCATTCGTCGCGGGCGGGCAAGCGGTCTATCTGCACAGTGGATTGATTGATGCCGCAACCTCCGCAAACGAAGTGCAGGGTGTCATTGCGCACGAACTTGGGCATGTCGTGGGCGGTCACGCCGTGCGCTTCGACGAGGGCGCCTCGGTTGCGAGCGGCATCAGCATTGCCAGCCTTATACTTGCCGCTGCGGCCATGGCGGCTGGCGCGGGCGAAGCTGGCATGGGTATATTATCCGCGGGCCAGCAAGCAGCGATGGGCAAGTTCCTTGCCTACAGCCGCGGACAAGAAGGCACAGCGGATGCATCTGGCGCGCAATATCTTTCCACCGCAGGCATTTCGGGCCGTGGCTCCATCAGCTTCTTCAAAAAGCTGCAGAATTTCGAATTCCGCCTCGGTATCCCGCAAGAGGATAGCTACGGCCGCACCCACCCCTTGTCGGGTGAGCGTATTTCGGTGTTGCAGGACAAATATTCCGCCGATCCGGCTTGGAATGCGCCGCTAAATCCGAAGTGGGAGAATGATTTTAAACGGATCAAGGCAAAGCTGACAGGCTATCTGTCTGACCCGACGGCGACGATGCGCGATTATCCCGAAAACGACAAAAGCGTTCCTGCCCGCTATGCCCGTGCTTATGCGTGGCATAAGTCCGCCTATCCGCAAAAGGCGCTGGATGAATCCTCGTCCCTCGTCGCATCAGCCCCCGAAGATCCCTATTTCCTTGAATTGCATGGGCAAATATTGCTCGAATCCGGTCGGCCAGCCGACGCGATCATACCCTTACGCAAAGCGGTAAGCCTGACGGGCAATCAGCCGTTGATCGCCGCCATATTCGGGCATGCGTTGATTGCAACCGAGGACAAGACAAAACTTGATGAGGCGGCTCAGGTGCTGAAGGCTGCGGTTACAAAGGATAATCAAAATCCATTCGCCTGGTACCAATTGGGCGTCGTTTACGAGCAAAAGGGCGATAGCGCGCGCGCGGCCCTCGCCAGTGCCGAGCGTTACTTGATGGAAGGTGCGCCGCAATTGGCCTTGCCGAACGCGCAGACCGCAATGGCTGGCCTGCCCGAATATTCCCCCGATTGGATCCGCGCTCAGGACATCAACATGGTGGCCGAAGCAAAGCTTGCGCAGCTCAAGAAGCGGAAACGCTGAATTGGCTGGCAACGGGGTGCGACGGGAGCTAATCGGGCCGCTATGAACAACATGACGTCGCGCACGCCGCTTATCCTCATCCTGTCCGCTACACTTTTGCTGGCAGCCATCGGCGCTTATCTGCTTTGGCCAAAAGATAGCATGTCCCTGCACGAACCAGCAGGCGCTGCAGCAGAGGAGGCCGCCAAGGCTGCAGCCGCAGCAGGTATGAACGCCGACGACCGCAAAGCGACCGAGGCAATTGTACGCGCATATATATTGGAAAATCCCGAAATTATCACAGAAGCCATTGGCGTCTTGCAAAAGCGTGAGGCAACGCAGCGCCTCTCCGCCGTGGGCGCTAAGCTGACCGAGCCCTTCCCCGGCGCGGAGTTCGGAAACCCCAATGGTGATGTCACGCTCGTCGAGTTCACCGATTATAATTGCGGATTTTGCCGTTCCAGCGTTGCAGATGTGCAAAAGCTTATCGATAGCGACAGCAACATACGCGTGGTCATCCGCGAGGTACCGATCCTCAGCGCGACCAGCCGCGATGCGGCCTTATGGGCACTCGCAGCCGCCAAGCAAGGCAAGTATAAGGCATTTCACGATGCCATGTTCAGCGGTGGACGCCCTGATGCCCAAAGCATCCGTGCCGCCGCTTCAAAAGCAGGGATGAACCTGGCCGCTGCCGAAAAATTTGCGCGCTCGCGCGAAGCGATTGCCGAGGTCGAAAGCAACATTGCGATCATGCAGCAAGTTGGCTTTGGCGGCACCCCGACCTTCATTATCGGTGACCAGATATTGGAAGGTGCGGTTGGCTTTGATGCCTTGAAAGCCGCGGTCGCGAAAGCGCGTAAAGCGGGTTAAGCTTTCTTTCCCTGCGCGATCACATACCATTCCACCGAGCCTTTACGGCTTGCCGGCGGCTTGGCGTGTTTGACCGTGGTGAAGTTGTTTTTCAATATGCTCAGCATCACCGGATCGGTTCCCCCCGCAAATACTTTCGCAACAAAATCGCCGCCGGGCTGCAAAACCTGAATCGCAAAATCGACCGCAGCTTCGACCAGACCCATCGTGCGTAAATGGTCGGTCTGTTTGTGACCGACGGTGTTGGCCGCCATATCTGACAAGATCAGGTCCGGAGCGCAGCCGAGTTCGGCAATCAACCTATCCGGCGCGCTGTCGTGCATGAAATCCATTTGGAGCAACACAACGCCTTCAAGCGGGTCGACCGGTAACAGGTCGATACCCACAATCGCTGCCTTTGGCTGTTGCCTGCGCACCACTTGTGCCCAACCGCCCGGCGCGACGCCCAAATCCACCACGGCTTTCTTGCCGCGCAATATGTGAAACTTCTCGTCCAACTCGACCAGCTTATATGCCGCGCGGCTGCGATAGCCCTCGCCATGCGCACGCTTCACATATGGGTCGTTCAACTGCCGCTCAAGCCAGCGGGTTGATCCAGCGGTACGCCGCTTGGCCGTCTTGACCTTCTGTTTACCAGCCAGTGTCCGGCCGGAATCTTTACCACCAAATAAATTGTCTGCCATTTTCAGTTCCGTCGATTTCTGCGCTTGGCGTCGCTCGCCATCAGCGCACGCAAAATGCCTTCGCGAATTCCGCGATCCGCAACGCCCAGCCGCTCACCGGGCCATATATCAAAAATAGCCTCAAGGATGGCGCAGCCGGCAACGACCAAGTCCGCGCGCTCATGCCCGATGGTCGGGAATTCAGCCCGGCCGTCTATATCGCGCCGCGCAAGCTCGCGGCTAATCTCGCGCATCGCGGCGGTCGGCAAATACAGCCCATCCACAGCGCGGCGGTCATAGCTGTTCAGTTTCAGATAGACGCTGGCAAGCGTCGTGACTGTTCCCGAAGTCCCCAAAAGCCTGCGGTCCCCGCCATCCTCCGGCAAGCGTGCAGCGAACTCGGCAAAGCTTGCCATCACCTTTGCACGCATCGCTGTGTAAATGGCGTTCAACTGCTCGGGCGTCTCGGCCTCCGCCCGTTCGCTTTCGGTCAACGAAACCACGCCCCATGGAACGCTCACCCAGTCTAATATTTCGGGGACAACACCACTTGTAGACACCAGCACAAGCTCGGTTGATCCGCCGCCAATGTCGAATATCAGCGCTGGGCCAGCCCCCTGCTCAAGCAAGGCATGGCATCCCATGACGGCCAGGCGCGCCTCTTCCTGTGGGCTGATGATGTCGAGATGAATACCGGTCTCGCGCTTCACGCGCTCGATAAATTGCGCGCCGTTGACGGCCTGACGGCATGCCTCAGTGGCGACGGACCTTGCCAGAACGACATTACGCTTTCTCAACTTCTCGGCGCATACCGAAAGTGCCTCAACCGCGCGGTCCATGGCCTCATCGCTCATCCGGCCTGTCGCGGTCAGCCCCTCGCCTAGCCTTACAACCCGCGAAAATGCATCGACGACGGTGAAATCCTCTCCGCCAGCCCGCGCGATCAGCAATCGGCAGTTGTTCGTTCCAAGGTCGAGCGCGGCATATGCTGTCCGATCAAGCCAGTTACGCCGCAAAGCCGCGTTATCGGCAGGAGCAAAGTCCTTGGCAGGTTTTGGAGACGGGCTGGATATGTGTGCACGCGCTGCGCCCTCAGCCGAAGCTTGCTGCAGTCTTGCAGCCTTGGGTGCCGCATTCTTGCGACGCGGCGGCTTTTTACGTTTACGCCCGCGTCCCTGTTGCGGCGATGGCGCGACATTCTCGCCCATAGCCGTACACTCACTTCTTATTTTCTATCCGGGCAGATGTGCTGCCGGTACCTGACACCTTGATAGGCGCTGCACGTTAAAAATTCAACATTTTTGAATATCGGCGCAACCGGCCAAATTCAGCGGCTTGACCGTGCACGGGCTCCAGCATATAGGCCCGCCTTCTGTTCCCCGGTCGTCTAACGGTAAGACTACGGACTCTGACTCCGTCTATTGAGGTTCGAATCCTTACCGGGGAACCAACCGCACGCGTCATCAAGATGTCGCTTGGTTTCGTTTCCACCAAATGTCAGACACGCGATGAAGCTGCGGTTCTCTGCGAAGCTTTACGAGATGGACGTTGCGCGTTCCTATTTGACGCGCGTGCCCGGCCAACGTTACGGTCAACAACATGGCACTTGGAACGCATGATTTCGTCTCTGATTCGCGCAATGACGCGATCCTCATCAACGTTAATGGTCAGCTCACGCCCCGTGCGCAGGCAATGGTCTCTGTCTTTGACAGCGGTTTCATGCTGGGTGACGGGGTTTGGGAGGGAATCCGCGTTCACGCCGGACGTATGGCCTTTTTGGACCAGCATCTTGACCGTTTGTGGGAAGGCGCAAAGGCAATTGCCATGGACATCGGCATTTCCCCCGCGGAAATGAAGGAACGCCTCTATGCCACCATAGACGCGAACCAGATGGACAAATGCCATATCCGGCTGATGGTCACGCGTGGTATCCGTTCAACGCCGTACCAAGATCCACGTGTGGTCGTCTCACCCGCAACCATTGTCATAATTGCCGAATATAAAGACCCGCTTCCTGCAACGGTTGATCGCGGCCTGTCGCTGTTTACCGTTCACGTCCGTCGCGGTGATCCGGCGGTGCAGGATCCCAAGCTCAATTCGCATAGCAAACTTAATTGCATCACTGCTTGCATTCAGGCGGCGCAAGCGGGCGCAGATGAAGCCTTGATGCTCGACCCGCACGGCTTTGTCGCCACATGCAATTCGACCCATTTCTTCATCGTCCGCAAGGGGGAAGTGTGGACCTCCACCGGTGATTATTGCCTCGCGGGCATCACGCGCGCCAACGTCATCCGCATCTGCCGGGAGAATGATATTCCTGTGTTCGAACGCAACTTCTCCATGACCGATGTCTATGGTGCCGATGAAGCTTTTGTCACCGGAACCTTTGCCGGGGTTGTTCCTGCACACACCATCGATGGCCGTGTCTTGACCGATGGAAAGGGGCCAGTCGTCGAACGTCTGCAAAATCTCTACCGCGCCTTCATCGAACGCGACGTCGCAGGTCAGAGCCGACCTTGACGCAGCGGATATGCATGTGGTCGGGACCACGAAACATCTCGACGGCTATGATGCGCAGCTTTTCGTCGCGCGCGGATTGCGTCGTCAGTGACGAACCCTTTTACGGCTGTTTCCTTGCACATAGCGGGGAGCCGCACCCCATGGCAGCAGACGTCATCGCCGATATGGATTGCGACTGGTCCAGCGTAGCCGCCCAGCTTTCCGGTCCGGCACCGGGAGGTGCGCCCCTGTGGTATCAAAAGCAGATGACCCACCATATGGTCGGCCCAATTCAACCCGATGATTTGACCAACTGCCGCCACGCCTTTCTGGTTCGCGAACCTGCCTATATGGTCGCTAGCTACCGCGTTAAGCGAGAGAGCGTGAACGTCGAAGACCTTGGTTACGCAACCCAGCGTGCGTTCTTTGATCGTATCGCCGATCGGACAGGCCATGCCCCACCCGTCGTCGATAGCGCGGACATTCTTAAAAATCCCGCGAAGACGTTGGCTTTGCTCTGCGATGCACTCAACATCGCATGGGATCCAGCCATGTTGTCATGGCCCGCTGGTATCCACCCAGAAGACGGCATTTGGGCAAGCCATTGGTATGACGCGGTCGCGGCCAGCACGGGCTTCCAAAAGCCAGATATACGCCCGCTCAACCTCGATGATGAAGCGCGCGCCGTCGCGGATGCCTGCATGGCCGACTATGAACATCTTGCCAAACATCGCATTGTTGCACCTTGATTTTTGGCCGCGCGCGTCATGCAGCGGCGGAACCATCGGATCATTCACCCACATGCAGTCGGCGGCCCCGCCCATATATTGACATTGATAATGTCAATATAGCGCATTACACATAATGCCGGACGATGACGGAAGGAACTACGGCCATGTATATCATCAACGGCGCACTCGGATCGCCTTATTCGATGAAGATGCGCGCGCTTATGCGCTATCGCCGCATCCCGCATTTGTGGGTGCATGGTGCAGATTCGCGCGATGCGTTGAGCAAGGTGAAGGCCCCCGTCATCCCCGTGATGGAATATCCCGATGGGACATTTCACAATGACTCGACGCCGCTGATCTATGATCTGGAGGCGCGGCATTCCGAACGCTCGGTCATCCCGGCCGATCCGGCACACGCCTTTATCGCGCATTTGATTGAGGATTTCGCCGATGAGTGGGTGACAAAGGCGATGTTTGGTTATCGCTGGCTGGAGGAAGTTGACCAGATCCAGATGAGCCGCTGGCTCGCGTTTGATGCCATGAAGGGCGGCGGCCTTGCGACCAGTCAGGGCTATGCCGAACAGTTCCGCGCGCGCCAGGTCGGCCGCATGGCGATTGTCGGCTGCGCGGCTGAAAACTTCCCGCTGATCGAGGCGTCAACCCGCGCGATTTTGGGTGCGCTGGAGGCGCATGTGGTGGACCAACATTGCTTGTTCGGTTCGCGGCCCAGCATGGCGGAGTTCGGGATGTACGGCCAATTGTCACAGCTGGGCGTTGACCCCACGGCGCAGGCGATGATGCGCAAAGATTTTCCCTACAGCTTCCGCTGGCTGCTGCATATTGATGATATGTCGGGAATAACGGGCGAATGGGATAAGGCAGATGCGCCCTTTGCGCCTATTATCACCGCTTGGTTGCAACAGGTGGGCGAAATCTACATGCCCTTCCTGCTCGCCAACGCAGCGGCGATTGAGGCTGGCGAAGATAGCTTCCACATCACCGCGATGGGCCTGCCCTACACGCAAGGTGTTTTCAAATATCAGGTGAAGTGCCTCGCTGATTTGCGCGCGCGCTATGCCGCGTTGGATGCTAATGCGCGGGGACGGATTGACCCGCTGCTCGCGCAGACGGGCTGTCTTGAGGCTTTGCTGAACCAATGAAGCTGAAAGGACCCGCAACCCTATTGACGGCGCTGGCGTTGCTCAGCCCAGCCACGCTTGGCGCACAGTCCGCGCCCGCAAAAGCCCCCAATATCGTCATCCTATTGGCCGATGATTGGGGCTTTAGCGATGTCGGGGCCTTCGGCGGGGAGATTGCGACGCCCAATATCGACGCGCTTGCCGCCAAGGGTGTGCGTTTTTCGAACTTCCATGTGGCAGGGTCGTGCTCGCCAACGCGCGCGATGCTGCAAACCGGCGTGATCAATCACCGCGCGGGTCTGGGCAATATGCCGGAGACAATTCCGCCGGAGCATCTCGGCAAACCGGGTTATGAGGCGCATCTGAACAATCGCGTCGTTACCATTGCGGACCAGCTGCGTGCGGGTGGTTACCGCACTTATTTGACCGGGAAATGGCATCTGGGCCACACAACCGATACCTTGCCGACGGCACGCGGCTATGACCACGCGCTCGCGCTTGCGCAATCGGGCGCCGACAATTTTGAAGATAAGCCCAATCTGCTGATTTATGACAAGACCGAGTGGAGTGACGATGGAAAGCCGGCCAAGCTGCCGAAGCGCTTTTACGCCTCAACGCTGATTGTCGACAAGATGATCGGCTATATTGATCGCGGCCGAGCGAGCGGAAAACCGTTTCTGGCATCCGTCAATTTCATCGCAAACCATATTCCGGTGCAGGCACGCGATGCGGACATTGCGGCTTATGCCGGGCGCTATAATGCGGGCTGGACCGCGCTACGCAAAGAGCGTCGCGCCGCAACGATTGCCAAAGGCGTGATGCCCGCGGACGTTGCGATGGTGACCATGGGCACCAGTGGTGACTGGTCGAAATTGTCGGCAGAGCAAAAGCGGCAACGTGCGGGCGCAATGGCCGCCTATGCTGCCATGGGCACGGCGATGGACCGTGAAATCGGCCGGTTGATCACCCATCTGAAGGCTATCGGTGAATATGAAAACACCATCTTCGTGTTTCTGTCGGACAATGGCGCAGAAGCGACTGATCCCATGAGCATGGGCGCATTTACGCGCTGGAACGCCAATCTACTCTATGATCAAAGCATCGCCCAACAGGGACGCCCGGGTTCGCTGACCGCGCAAGGTGCGGGATTTGCCAGTGCATCGGCATCGCCGCTGCGTGGATATAAGTTTACTGCGAACGAAGGTGGCCTGCGTGTTCCCATGATCATCGCTTGGCCGGGCAACCGGGCGATTAAGGGTGGCACCATTATATCGGGTTTTGCGCATGTCACCGATATGCCGCTGACTTTGCTAAAGCTGGCAGGCGTCGCGCCGCAGCAAGGCCGTTTTTCGGGACGCCGCGTCGAACCCATGATTGGGATGGACCTGACACCGATGCTCACAGGGGCTGCATCGTCCGTCCATTCGGCGGACAAGCCATTGGGCTATGAATTGTCGGGCAATGCGGTGTTGTTCAAAGGCGATTACAAGCTCGTCAAAAACCTGCCGCCTTATGGCGATGGCCGCTGGCGGCTGTACAACATTACCACCGACCCCGGCGAGACCAACGACCTGTCCGGTTCCGACCCGCAACGTTTTGCGGATATGCAATCCGATTACGCCGCCTTTGCCAAAGCAAACAATGTGCTGCCCATGCCGGACGGTTACACCGCGCCCAAACAGATTTTCACAAACGCCGTGCGCACCTTGCTGATACCTCGGCTTATCGAGTTGTGGCCGGTGGGCGGGCTATTATTGTTCGCAACAGCGGCTATGATCTGGTGGCGCAGACGGCGGCGAAGGGCAGCTTAACCGCCGGACCTCCGCCTAGGCCGCGATGAAATTGCGGATCAACGCGACCAGCTGTTCCGGCTGGTCTTCCTGACAGAAATGGCTGGCGTCGATCCGGCAATGCGGTTGCCCCTTTGCACCCGGAATACGGCGCTGAATTTCCGTATCGAGATGACCGAGCACCTTGTCCTGATTGCCAAAGCAGGTGAGCACCGGTTTGTCGAAGCGTTCAAGCTGTGCCCAAGCGGCAGAATTTTCCGCAACCGACAGATGGTCAGGGGTCACAGGCACGAGCACCGGAAACTGGCGCGCGCCGGCCTTGAAACCCTCATCTGGGAACGGCGCATCATAAGCGGCGATCTCGGCACTCGTCAGTGCGCGGTTACAGCCGCCATCAACGATCCGGCCGCTCTTGAATTCAGGCGTGGCCTGGCTGAATGCGCGCCAGCCATCGAAACCGGGACCGATATTCTCGCCAACGGGCAGATAGGTGTTTGAAATCACCAACCGCGCAAAACGATCCGGGAAAGCCGCAACCAACCGCAGCCCGATCAACCCGCCCCAATCCTGACAGAACAGCGTGATGATGTTGAGATCAAGCTGCGTCAGCCAGTCGCTCATCCACGCGACATGGCGTTCATAGCTATAATCGTCACGACTGGACGGCTTGTCAGACTTGCCAAAGCCAATCAAATCAGGTGCCAGCACGCGGTGCCCGGCAGCAGCGAGCGGGGGTATAAATTTGCGGTAGAGATAGGACCAGGTCGGCTCTCCATGCAGCAGCAGGATCGGCGCAGCGTCGCGGGGGCCTTCATCGACATAATGCAACCGCAAGGCTGGCGTGCCCTGCGTTTCAACCTCAACATAATGTGCCGCGAAGGGATAGTCCGGAAGGTCAGCGAAAGCCGCCTCGGGCGTGCGCAGGACCTGCATGACTATCGCACTTTTAGGATGCAGTCGACGAAGCCTTGCGGATCATTTTCCTGAATGAAGTGACCGCCCTTCAACGTGCAATGCGGCTGACCCGCTGTACCAGGAACACGGCCGATGAAACGGCTCTCGCCCCCGCGCGTGACGGGATCGCCGTCGCTGAAGCAGCACAGGAATGGCTTGTCCCATTTCTCAAACACTTCCCACGCACGTTTCTGGTCGGGGATCGCGACATTGTTCTCGAACGGAACGAAGCTCGGGAATATCCGCGCACCGGCCTTGTAGCGGCTGTCGGGGAACGGCGCGTCATACGCGGCGATCTCCGCCGCGCTGAGTGCACGCTTTGCCCCGGCGTTGACGATTCTGCCAATCGGGAAGAACGGGCTCCACTTGGAAAAGGCGCGCCAGATAGCAAAAGCGCGCGGTGGCGGGCCGCCTTCGGGCAATCCGCCATTGGACAGCACGACACTGGCAAAGCGATCGGGCATTTCTGCGACAAGGCGCAGACCGATCAGCGATCCCCAATCCTGACAGACGAGCGTCATGTTGCTCAAGCCAACCGCCTCAATCCACTGGCGCATCCAGCCAACATGGCGTGCATAGCTATAGTCGGTTTTTTTCGTGGGCTTGTCCGATTTACCCAAACCGATCAGGTCAGGCGCGACAACGCGAAAACCCGCCGCGACGACAGGGCCAATCATGTGACGGTACAAATAGCTCCAGCTTGGTTCGCCATGCATCATCAGCACCACCGGCGCATCGCGGGGGCCTTCGTCGACATAATGCACACGCAATGGCGTGCCGTCCGAGGGATCGGCAATCTCCACATAATTTGGCGCAAAAGGAAAATCGTCGATTGCGGCAAAGGCGCTGTCGGGTGTGCGTAGGACTTTCATGACTTCATCCCTAAAATTGGTGATATTGGCACTTAAAGTGTCATATTATCAATGGCGGGTCAAGACGCTGGCCCAGCCTTCTTCGTGTCGACAAGCCGGAACCCGATATGGTCGGTGCCCAGCCCGCGTTCCTGAAACTGACGCGCCGCAGGGCGATAGCGCGCGCAATAATTGGCGGCGCAGAGATAGGATCCGCCTTTTATGATATTAACGGGTTCACTGGCATCGGCGCGCGATCCGCTGCTGCGTGTCCATTCCCAGACATTGCCGATCATATCATACACACCGTATCCGTTCGGTTTGAAACAACCCACCGGCGCCCGGCCGATATAGCCGTCGGTATTCAGGTTTTTGACCGGGAAGACGCCTTGATAATAGTTCGCTTGCGGCTCGCCCTTTGCATCAACCGGCTCCGGCAACGCCACCGCACCGCCGCGCGCAGCATATTCCCACTGCGCCTCGCTCGGCAATTCCTTGCCAGCCCATTGCGCATAGGCCTCTGCATCCTGATAGGCAATCTGGACAACGGGTTCATTGTCGCGACCAACGATGGTCTCTTTCGGGCCGGAGGGATTTCGCCAGTGCGCCCCCACTACCCAGCGCCACCAACGCGGGTCGTCATCCGAGGGGATATTGAACACAGCAGAACCCGGGACCAACATTTCTGGCGGCGCACCGGACAGCTTGGGCGGATCGCGCTCCGATATGGTCTTGTAACCGGTCGCTTTTACAAACGCCGCGAATTGGGCGTTGGTCACTTCATGTGTGTCGATCCAAAACCCCTCAACAGCCACAGTCTGCGGCGGACCTTCCTCTGCATAATGCGCACCGTCCCCCATCACAAAGCTACCGCCCGGGACCCAGACCATTTCATTGTCTGGCAAACCAGTGCACATTGTTTCGGGCGGCGCATCTGCATCGCCGCAGCCAGACAGCAGCAGCACGAGACCAAAAGCGATACCAAAGCGTTGCATCAATCCTCCGGCATGCCGGACATGGCATCGCTCAGCAAACGACGCACAACGGCCTTGGCATCCTCAAACGGCAGTTCCTGATCATGCCTTAACAATCGCCATGTCTGGAAACTCAATATCACATTGAGGCTGCGGGTACCGACCACATCAGCCTTTACCGACACCGGCAAATGCGCCTCGGTACTGTCGGATTCGAGCCGCAGCATCCGGCGATAGTCCTGCATCAAATAGGGCGATTGGAAGCGTTTAAGATTGGCCGAAATCCGATAAGGCAGGATGGTTTCGAAAACCACTGCCCGCCGGTCAGCGATGTCGAACAGCTTTTCCTTCCAGCTAGCGCCGCTTGGTGGTTCGAGGATGATGGGCATCACCTGCGCCGCAATCACCTCCCCCATCTCACGGTACAGCTCGTCCATATCGTCAAAATGTCGGAAAACCGAGCGCAGCCCAACACCCGCAACCTCCGCAACACGCGCGGCGCTGGGTGCAACATCGCCCTTACCGACCAGATCCACCATCGCCGCGACTATCTTCGATCGGCTAGACCGGCTGCGTTCCCGCCGGCCATCGGCCAGCGGCGCTTCTGCGCGTGATGTCATTTTGTGCGATGCGTTGGTCATGGGGGCATGTTTTGCGGCAAACGGCCGCTGGTGCAAGCGACAAAAGCGATTGCAAATATATTTTGGCACAATTAATGCCAATAATATTCCGCCGCTTCGTTGCGGGACGCAAAAGACAATTGGGTGAAGGAAAAGACAAGGATGTCAAAAGCAGTCTTCATTTTGGCCGCGTCAGCCCTGCTGCTGTCCGCTGCACCGCTGTCGGCGCAAGACAATGTGCGCCAAGCGTGCATGCCCGATATTCGTAAATACTGCTCCGCAGAATTGGCGACTTTTAGCCGCGAAAATGTCCGCGCCTGCCTTATCAAAAATATCAAAAAGACGTCACCCGCCTGCCAAGAGGCAGCAAAAGCGCGGCGCGATGCCGAGCGCGCCAAAAAGAAGGGCAATTAGGCCATGACAGCATGGATAATCTGGGGAACCGCGGTGCTCGCCTATGGGCTGTTTCGGCTCTGGTATGACAATTGGTCAGGCCCACTGAAACCTGCCGAAATTGATGCGTTCCTCGCGCAAATGGCGGGGCGTTTCGAGGGCACTGGAAATAGCCAGCAGGTTATGCGGGCGTTCCTTGAAGCCGATGACGGCCGCGAGTTTGTCATGCTCAATCTGGTGAAAGCGCAGATGGAGCAGGTTGAGGACCCCAAAACCGGCCAAATGGTTCAAGGTTTCGATCTGCTGAAGCGCTATTCGCAACGCTTCATGCCGGCTCTGTTCCGCAATGGCGGCCATCCCGGCATGGTCGGACGCAAGGTTGGCGGATATATTGATGCTTGGAATACTGAGGCGGATCCCGATTGGACCGTCTTTGGCCTCATGCGTTACCGCAGCCGCCGCGACATGATAAAGCTGGTTAGGGACCCCGCGTTTATGGAGGGCCATCCCGATAAGCTGCTCGGTACGCTTGCGACATTTTCATTCCCGACACAGCGGGTCGTGTCGTTCTACGTCAGCCCGCGCGTCACGGTTGCGCTCATCTTGGCGCTTGCGGCGGCTCTTGCGCATCTGGCCGTTCTAACGGTCGCCGGATGAACGCTTTCCTGCCACCCAGTACAAATATCCACTATCGTGGATCACGTTACTCTGCGTGGTTTTTGGCATTATATGGCATTGGCTGGATCGTGCCGGGGATGATCCACAGCTTCCTGCCTGATGGCGGTGCGGGCGTGATTGCAGGGCTTGACCTCAGCCACAATCCAACGATGATTTTCGGCATGTTTGCCTGGGCGGGCGCGACGCAGATTGCGCACGGCATCGTCACCCTCTTGGTCGCACTGCGCTATCGCGCGCTCGTGCCGCTGTTGCTTTTGGTATCTCTGATCGAGCGCCTGTTGCTGAGCTGGTCGGGCTGGATAAAGCATGTGCCCGTCAGCGGCCATCACCCGCCCGAACATTATGCCAGCCTGATTTCGCTACCGATAATCCTATTGTTTCTGTGGCTATCCGTGCGGCGATCAAGCAAAATCCAACCGGAGAGCCCAAAATGAAAAAATGGACATGGATCGGGGCATTGGCGCTGTTGATCGGCGCGGGCTATTTGGGTTTTCAGCAATATAAAATCTACATTCCCGGCATCATCAGCGAATGGCGCGAACCGATTGGCGAAAACCGTCCCATTGCATGGGCGCAGGGTCCTGCGGTCGCTCCCTCCGGCCAACGTCCGCCCAACGTCATCCTGATTGTGGCAGACGATTTGGGCGTGAATGACATTTCGCTATACGGTGGCGGGGTTGCTGGTGGCGCGGTGCCGACCCCCAATATCGATTCCATAGCCAAACAGGGTGTCAGCTTTGCCAATGGCTATGCCGCCAATGCCACCTGTTCGCCTTCGCGCGCAGCGTTGATGACGGGGCGTTATCCGACACGGTTCGGTTTTGAATTTACCTCAATTCCAGCGGCATTTGCCTCAAATCTCGCGCATAATGGAGGGAACTCACCCTATCCGACCATCTATCATGAAGAGCTGAACCGCGACCTGCCGGCCTATGCCGACATGGGTGTGCCCAATGCGGAAATCATGTTGCCCGAAATACTGAAAGCGCAGGGGTATCACAATATCCACATCGGCAAATGGCATCTGGGTGAAGCCAAACCATTGCGGCCAACGTCGCAAGGCTTTGACGAAAGCCTTGGCATGCGGGCGGGCGGCGATTTGTTTATGGCCGAAGATGACCCGCAGGTCGTCAATGCAAAGCTGCCATGGGACCCGATCGACCGCTTCTTATGGGCGAACCTGCCATATGCGGTCTATTGGGGGGACAGTGCGCGTTTCCGTCCCAAAGGCCACCTGACCGACTACTTCACCGACAATGCACTGGCCGCAATTGACGCGAACAAGAACCGTCCCTTCTTCATGTATCTCGCCTATAATGCGCCGCATACGCCGCTGCAGGCGCTGAAATCGGACTATGACGCGCTGCCACAAATTAAGGACCATACCCAGCGCGTCTATGGCGCGATGATGCGTCAGCTTGACCGGCGGATTGGCGACGTGCTGCAAAAGTTGAAGGACACCGGGCTCGACAACAATACGCTTGTTATCTTTACCAGCGACAATGGCGGGGCTTGGTATACCGGTATCAAGGATCACAACACGCCCTATCGCGGGTATAAAGGCACCTTCTTTGAAGGCGGCATTCATGTGCCGATGATGATGCGCTGGCCGGGTAAGATTGCGCCGGGCACGGTTCGCAACGATGTCGCGCAGCATCTTGATATGTTCGCAACCATTGCAGCGGCAACCGGTGCGCGCGTGCCCAGCGATCGCAAAATGGACAGCTTCAACCTGTTTGGCACTGGACCGAAACGCGAAGTGACCTTCTGGCGTTCGGGGCATTACCGCGTGGTGCGCGCAGGCGACTGGAAATTGCAGGTTTCCGAACGTCCCAACAAAGTGTGGCTGTTCAACCTCGCCACCGATCCCACCGAGCAGGTCAATTTGGCGGCCAAGGATCCGGCGCGCGTGGCGGAACTGCGCAAGTTGATTGAAGCGCAAAACGCCGGTTTGCCCAAGCCTCTTTGGCCCGGCCTGCTTGAAGGCGCGATCCGGATTGATGTTCCGTTGAATGCGGCATGGAAAAAAGATCAGGAATATGTCTATTGGGCCAACTGATCGCGCAGTGATGTTTGCGGAAATTCAGCCTATGCCAGTCTGCACCGCAAAGGCGTTTTTCAATGCATCCAACACAGGGTCAGCCCCGCCATTTTTGAGCGTGATTGCGCTTACGTCATAGCGTGCCGCATAGCTTGGGTGCATCGGCACGACCGTCAGGCCGAGCGCACGCGCGTCCCTATGGGCGAACGAGGCTGGCAATAATGTAATCATGTCGCTTTCGGCGACCAACGCCAAGCACGAGACGAGACTGAGAACGCGGTAATGCGGAAAACCGGCGTTGCGATATTTTTCTTCTATGTCCGTTGGAATGGCAGAGCGGTAGATTTTCCCATAGCCGGGAATGGCCCATTTATATCGCAGCATCTCATCAATGCTAAAGTCGCGATTCAATGCGGGATGATCCTGACGCATAACCGCGACATAGGCCTCGTCGATTATCCGCCTTATCTGAAACAACCGCTTTTCGGGAATGGCGCTGACGGTCGTTGAATGGAAAAGCAGCAAGTCCGCTTCCCGCTGGCGCAACCGTGCTGCGGCGATGTCTAACGGAAGCGTTTCTGCCGTCACGCGGATGTTCGGATGCGACTTGTAAAATGCAGCAAGTGCAGGCGCCAATGATGCTTCGATCACCGCAGGGCCCGCAATCAGCCGCAGATGTCGGCTACCTGTTAAGACCTCATCGCCGATTTGGTCCGCTAGCGCCAAAAGTTCCTCTGCGCGTTGCGCAAGGCGGTTGCCGGCATCGGTGGGGACAACGCTGCGCGTGGTCCTGTTGAACAATTCTGCGCCAAGTTCTTGTTCAAGCAGCTGCACGGATTTGGTCAATGCCGAATGCGTCATGCCAAGCTCGCTGGCGGCGCGGCTGAAACTCTTGTGGCGATAAACCGCCACGAACCGGGACAGTCTGTTCAGATTAATGTTCATGTTCCAATAATTACATAATGTGCATTTATTATTCAATTTTTTAAATCGTTAACCAAACTATTCCTTGCATTAACCGCGGGAGAGAATTTTGTGACAGTAACGCAGCTCATCAACCAAAATTGGGTCATCATATCGCTTGCCGCTTTTGGGCTGGGCATTTTGTTTGAGCTGGGTGCCATTCGCTTCCTCAAACGTAAGGGCAACGTCCCGGCAAAAGACTCGTTGCTGTCCATATTTCTGGGGCTCGCAAGTGACCCGGTAAATGCCATCTTTGCGTTCATCACCACCGCTGCTTTATTTGCAGCGGCGCCCTTTGCGCTTGGTGAAATACCGATCACCTGGGGATCGTTCCTGCTGTGCTTCGTGCTCGATGATCTGCGATTTTACGTGCACCACCGCATATGCCACCGCGTCCGTTGGGGTTGGGCCATGCATGTGGTCCATCATTCATCCACCAATTTCAACATGCCCATTGCGCTGCGCCAAAGTTGGATGAAGCACTTTACCGGAACGATGATGCTCAAAATTCCGCTGATTTTAATCGGCTTTGATCCGGTATTGGTTGTTTTTTGCGGGATCCTTAACGCAACCTACCAATTCTTCCTCCACACCGAAACGATCGACCGTTTGCCACGGTGGTTTGAATATATCTTCAATACGCCAAGCCACCACAGGGTGCACCATGGCCGCAATCCAGAATATCTGGATGCCAATTTTGCCGGTACTTTGATCATCTGGGATCGCATGTTTGGCACATTCGTCGAGGAAGACCGCGCCGTGCCGGTGGACTATGGCTTGGTCAAAAATCTTGAGACGTTTAATCCATTCACGATCTTAACCCATGAATATGTCGGCATAGTGCAAGACGCATCGCAGCGCGGGTTGAGCCTGTGGCAGCGCTTTTGTTACATTTTTGCGCCGCCAGGCTGGAGTCATGATGGGTCACGATTGACGTCCGAAGACATTAAACGGGAGGCTGGTTTGCTCCCCAATGGCAATACGCCAGAATCCGTGACGAGCGTATAATGCCCGCCCATTACGCTTTATCCGACGCGGCCATTGTGTTGGTCACGATTTTTGCTGGCAATGCGCTTTGGCGAAATGGCCGACATTTACCGGCATTTGCGATGGCCTGCTTTGGCGTTGCAGCCTTGATAGGCGCAGTGCGTTTTGGAGCTGGTTTGCAGGATGCGCTCGCCGCATTGCATGCCGGCACGTCTCAATTGTTGGGCCTTGCGGGGGCCGTGGCCATATTGTCCAGCTATCTGTTCCGCCCCGCGGATAAACACATAATATCGATAATCGCAGTCATCCTGTGCGCCGCGACCGCGATTTTTTTGTTCGCGCAACCTTTGCTCGGCCCTGTTTTCCTATTGGCGTTAGTGATCGTGTTTTTTGCCTCAATCGTGCGACCCGGCCCGTCGGGGCGGTCTTGGCTTGTGCCAATTGGTTGCGCCGTAATGCTTGCAAATACTTTGCTCATTCGGCGTGCAGCGTGGTTGGATGAGGCTGTGGCGTGGCACATATATCATGTGCTCATTGCCGTAGCTCTGGCTGCACTCGCAAAGGGTTTGATGACCACCGAACGGCGCGCGCACTGATCCAGCCTCGGTTTATGCGCGCCGCAATGGTCTATAATTGACGCGCAATCTCGATCAGATCCGCGTCGCTTGGCGTCCAATCGCTCGCCATTATGCCACCCGCACTGAACAAGGCAGCAGATATGCCGCGTGCCCCTGCTTGCGCCCATGTTGCTTTCAAAACCTCTGCCAAAGGATCATCAACAAAGCCGTTGTCGCCGCGAATATGGCATAGCCACCCGCTGATGGCGGTCAGGATAGACGGGCATCGTTTGCCCTTCGCCTGTTGGCTGGCCAGCGTTGCCAACCAGCGCTGGGGGATTTTCTGGCTGCCATCCATCGCAATTTGAATGAGCCGGTGGTTGAGCGCGGGGTTTTGAAACCGCGCGATCAATGCATCGGCATATGCGTTGAGATCCTGTCCCGGAGCGGGCTCCAGACTGGTCGCGGCTTCGTCGCGCATCAATGTGTTTGCCAATGCCGCCAATTCAGGATCAGCGATGGCCTGATGCACAAATTCATGGCCGCGCTTCAAACCCAAATAGGCAAGCGCGGAATGCGCACCGTTGAGCAGACGCAGCTTGGCCTCTTCATACGCATGGACATTTGATGTCATCAACGCGCCATGTTTTTCCCAAGCTGGCCGCGGCCCCGCAAAATTGTCTTCGATCACCCATTGGCTGAACGGTTCTGTCACCACCATCGCATCGTCGCGCAGGCCCGTAAGCGCTGCGATGCTTGTCCGGTCAGCTTCGGTGGTTGCCGGAACGATACGGTCGACCATCGTCGATGGGCACGCACATTTGTCCTCGAACCAGCTGACAAGCTCCGCCGCATGACGATGGAGATATGCGATCATCAGTCGTTTCAACTGCGCGCCATTGCCCGCAAGATTATCGCAACTCATCAGCGTCAGGCCGGGTGATCCGGCATCACGCCGCTGCCGGAATGCTTCCGCCAGATAGGCATATACCGAACCTTTATCCGCAACATCAAAGTCGATTGTGCCGTCTGGCGCGCGACAATAACCTTTTTCAGTGATGGTGAAGCTGACGATATGGGTGGCTGGATTGGCCAAGGCCGCGATAAGCCGGTCGCGTTCCTCCGCAGCGACGATCACATCTGCAACCGAACCGATGACGCGGACTTTGCTGCCGTCTGCGCTCTGTTCGACCAGCGCATAGAGGCCATCTTGCGGACGCATTTGGTCGCGCACATTGGCGGAACGCAGCGACACCCCCAAGATGCGCCAATCACCGCTTTCTGCGGCCATTGCATCGTCGGTATAGGCTGCCTGATGCGCGCGATGAAACGCGCCAATACCGAAATGCACAATGCCAATGCCGCGTGCGCTGCGGTCATATGCTGGCTGTGTCACCGCCACGGGCAAATGCGCGAGATTGGCGTCAGAAAGCCTCATAATTTATACGCTGCTTTTGCCAGATTATAGCTCAGGTCCACCGCAAGCTCGGCGGCTTCCCATTCTTCCATGCGGTGTTCAGCAACCAATTGCGCCAGGAAGCCGCAATCGATCCGGCGGGCAACATCGTGGCGCGCTGGTATCGACAAGAAGGCGCGGGTGTCGTCGTTAAAGCCGACAGTATTGTAGAAACCGGCGGTTTCCGTCATCTGGTTGCGGAAGCGACGCATCCCTTCAGGGCTGTCATGGAACCACCATGCAGGCCCAAGCTTCAGCGCAGGATAATGCCCCGCCAACGGTGCCAGTTCGCGCGCATACGCGGTCTCGTCCAGCGTAAAGAGGATGATTGTCAGCTCGGCATTATTACCATGCTTGGCCAGCAATGGGTGCAGTTCATGCACATAGCCAGTGGACGTCGGAATATCCGCCCCCTTGTCGCGTCCGAATTGATGGAACAGCGATGGGTTGTGGTTGCGGAACGCACCGGGATGAATTTGCATCACCAAGCCGTCGTCGACGCTCATGCCCGCCATTTCGGTCAACATCTGCGCGCGGAACAATTCTGCGTCAGCGGCGGAGCATGATCCACGCACCACGCGGGCGAACAGCGCCTCTGCCTCGGCCGGCGACAAATCCGCCGTACGCGCGGTCGGATGACCATGATCGGTGGACGTCGCGCCCATAGATGCAAAGAAGTCGCGGCGCTGGCGGTGCGCAGCCAGATACCCCCTCCAGCTAAAACAATCCTCACCCGTCAATGCCGAAAGGGTTTTCAGATTATCGACAAAGCCTTCGAATTCAGGGTCAATAACCGGATCAGGGCGGTACGCCGTTATAACACGGCCGGACCAGCCGCTGTCGCGTATCGCTTGATGGTGGCGCAAATCGTCGAGGGGGTTCTCGGTTGTGGCTATAACCTCAATATTATAGCGTTCGAACAATGCCCGCGGCCGAAATGCACTGGTTTCGAGCTTTGCGGTAATCTCGTCATAATAATGATCTGACGTGTCGGCCGACAACAGAACGTCCAAGCCAAAGCTTTCGGCAAAGACCCAGTCGAGCCACATACGCGAGGGCGTTCCCCGGAACAGATGATAGCGTTCGGCAAACAGCCGCCAGCTTTCGCGCGGGTCCGCATCGGCATTGCGGATACCCAACGCCTCAAGCGGAACACCTTGCGAGTATAACATGCGCAGGACGTAATGATCGGGATGCAGAAGCAATTCTGTCGCATTGCCAAAAGACGCATCAGTCGCCCACCATTCGGGATCGGTATGGCCATGTGGGCTGATGATCGGCAAGCCAGCGACTTCGGCGTATAGCCGGCGGGCGATATCCCGAACGGCAGAATCCGTCGGGAAAAGCCGGTCAGGATGAAGTTTCAAGGGCGTAGTCACGTTAAAGCCTCATAGGTAAAATTGCGAAAGCGGACTTCGCCTTGTCCGGCGGCATAGAGCGCTGGACGCAGCGAAAGGAAATCATAAGCGACATTATGGTGATAGCCCGATACTTCCATTTGGACGTCGAACTTGCGCCATGTCTTGCGGCCATCATCGCTGGTGTGGATGGTCAGGATGTTGCGGTCATTGGTCAAACGGATCGACAGTTTTGACACAGCGCTGCCGCCGGGGTCACGTTGACCAGGAATGGCGCCGCGCGGCCGTTGCAGGCCATAGCGATGCATGACAAGGCCCTTACTGCCAAAACCCAATCCTGCATAAAGCCGGCGATTGTAGAACAGCAATATACCGCCTTCCGCGCCGGGATCGGCCTCAATATCCACAATGACGCGATACGCCTGATCCCCTGCCAACGCGCATAAGGGCGAGCAATCTGACGGCGTCTTGCCCTTAGCCGCCATATGCAAGGTGCCGCCAACCCGTTTCAGCCTATTGGCTTCTTCATTGGCGGGATCATAAAACGCCCACTGCACGCCCATTTTGTCCGTCGAAAAATCATCCGACAATGGCGCACCATGTGGTTGAGGGCCAATGTCCCGCGGCTTTTTGATCGGGCGGGACAGATCACCACCCAATGGACGCGGCCAGCCATCAGCGTCCCATTTTACGGGCTCAAGCAGCGTCTGCCGGCCCAAGGTCCAATAGCCATTTTCATAGCCATGATACATCATCCAATATGTGCCACCCGGGCCTTCGAACAATGTAGCATGGCCGCGCGACCACCATTTTTCACGCGCTGATAAAGTCCGGATTAACGGATTGCGCGGACAATTCTCCCAAGGGCCAGCAAGCGATTTGCTGCGCGCCATGATGACCATATGGCCAGTGGGCGGGCCAGCGGTGCCGCCCACTGCAGTCGTCATATACCAATAGTCACCGCGCTTCATGATCTTCGGGCCTTCGGGCGCGAATGTTTCAACCACCCATTCTTCGGGATAACGCCACGGGTCGTAGACATGCTCGACATTGCCGACGGTCGATAAGCCGTCGCCTGATAGCTGAACACGGTCTCCACCGGACAGGAACAGCCAACGCGTGCCGTCATCGTCTGCGACATGCGCGGGGTCGATATGCAGAGGCAAATTCAGGTCAACCGGGTCGCTCCACGGCCCCTCGATCTTGTCCGCGGTGATGACGTAGATCGATTTTTTTTCGGGTGTTCGCGCCGGAATGTAGCAATAGAAACGGCCGCCATGCTTCACCAGATCTGGAGCCCACACCGAACCAATTGGCTTTGTTAGCGCGGCGGTAACGGGTCGCCAGTTCACAAGGTCGCGGCTGTGCCAAATGACAATGCCGGGATATGCGTCAAAGGTGGAAAAAGTGAGATAATAATCCTCTCCATCACACACCAAAGACGGATCAGGATGATCGCCCGCAAAAATCGGGTTAAGGAATTTGCCGTTGCCCAAATCTGCACGGCGCTGGCCTTCAAATCCCTTCGCCCAACGCATCGCTGCATGTGGATCAAGGCTGGATGTAGCGGCCGACCCTTGGGCGCGGGCTGCGTAAGGCAGCAGTGGCGCGGATCCCAAAAGCAAAAGGCTCGTGCGGCGGCTGATCATCGCTTCATTCCTTTTAAATTGGACTAGGGTAACCGGTGTCATTCACACTTTGCTGTGAAGACTTCTGCCTGTCAATGGAACACCGCATGAAGATCTGGTTCCAACCCTCAGACGGGTTCAAGCGGCCTCGATTGCTGTGGCATCGGCCAGTGGCAGTTCAATAATGAACCGTGCGCCTTTACGGCTCGATTTGGCGCGCAAAACGCCGCCCATGTCGCGGATGATGCCATAGCTTATCGATAGTCCAAGCCCGGTCCCTTCCTTGGGCGGCTTAGTCGTAAAGAAGGGTTCGAATATCTTGGGCAAGACATCTGGGGGGATGCCGGGGCCGTTGTCCGCCACTATGATCACCGCCGACCGCTCATTGCGATCAATGGTGATTTTTATCTCACCTTCTGCGCTATCGCCGACATCATGCCGACTATGAATGGCATCATTAGCATTGATGAACAGATTCAGAAGAACCTGCTCCAGCATCACGGGTAACGCCCGAACGTAGATGTCGGATGCTTTCACTTCAGTGATCAGTTGTGTCCCGTCGAGCTCCATCTGTGGTTCGGCCATTAAGATGGCCGCTTCAACCGTATGTTGAATATTGATTGCGGACGGTGCTTCCTTCGACGTCCGGCCAAATATCCGCATCTGCAGCAAAATGGCAGAGGCACGTTCGACCTGCGCCAGAACATTTTCAAGCTTGGGAATGAACTTTTCCGCGTCCAAGCGCCCCCGAACCGCGTTTTCACGCAAGTTTGATGCTGCCATTTTGATGAAGTTCAACGGCTGGTTTAACTCATGCGCCGTACCCGAAATCATCCGGCCAAGGCTTGCCATCTTGTCCGATTGCAAAAGCTGATCCTCGGATGCCTTTCGCTCGGAAATATCCATGATGATGCCAACGGCTTCTTGCTCTGCCCCCTGCGCCGTGGGCTCCACGGATAGCGTGTCATATACCCAGACATAGCTGCCGTTTTTGTGCCGGAGGCGATATTCAGCCGCGTACACTTTTCCCGGCTCCAAATGTCTAAACGCAGCCATGCAGTAATCATAGTCGTCCGGATGAATGGAACTGCTCCACCATTTTTCCGTCAAACCTTCGGCCGTCGAATAGCCCAGCATTTGTTCAAGTGACGGGCTGACATAGGTCATGTCCGTCCCTTCGCCATTCGCGACGTCAACGGCATAGACGATGATCGGAGCATGCTGCGCGATGCTGTTCAGCCGGCGTTGATAGCTTGCCAACGCGCCGCGCTCGCGTCCGAACGAAGCCGCTGCAATCGCTATCGTTCCCGAAATCTCGCTAACTTCCTCAATAAATATCTGGTCGGACGCAGGTTGCCCCGCCTCAAACTGCGTAAGGTCTGCTGCTGACTGCGACACACGCCGCAATATTTTCGACGCCTTCTTGCTCATACGCGATGCAAGCAGCCCAATCAGAAAAACAAATGCGATGAGCGCAACAAATTGAAGCAGTTGTCCCTTGCGCGCCTTAAGCACCGCCGGTGCCAGCGGAAGCACTGACGCAACTTGCCATTCAGGCAGCGCAGCGATGGGTCCCACGCGAACGATTTGCGAGTCACGCAGATCGTAAGTGATTGCACGCCTATAATCGACGTCACTTATAAGAACCGGTTTCGTAACTGCAGTCGCCTGCTGGCTTTGGGGCATGGAACCGACAAGGGTGCGCACGTTCGTGGTGACATGAGTCAGGGCGAACGTCCCTTGAGCAGGGCTGATCACAAAAATATTGTCCATGAAATGCTGGCCGGGGATTTCGACAAGGTCATGCAACGTTGCCGGTCGTAATATTGCGACAATATAGTCCGCTTTGCCGTTTCGAACATGTGGAACGACCAATGCAAAATCGACATTCGATCGCGCTGGCCCAAGATTTAACGCAACCAAGCGCGCACGCTTGTCCGTCAAAGGCGATAAATCCGCTTTGGCCCTCGTTGCTCCGATAACCGAACCACCTTCAGCCGATGCAAATGCCGCCAGGCTTTGATTGGGGGCCAAGACAGCAA
>NZ_JBILAF010000075.1:0-10484 GCF_044354325.1 Sphingorhabdus sp.
TGCCCAGCAGACCGGCAGCACCGGCGCATCAGAAGCAGCGTCGCAAACAGATGATTTTCACAATGCCGAAGAAATCGTTGTCACCGCGCCTTATGTCGAGCGGCTCGATATTCTGTCCGGAACCTCGGCGGTGTCAGGGGACGTTCTGGCCGAGAAAACCCGCGCGCAATTGGGTGACATTCTTTCCAGCCTGCCCGGCGTATCGGCAACCAGCTTTTCCCCCGGCGCATCGCGCCCTGTGCTGCGCGGATATCAGGGCAACCGCGTCGCCGTGCTCACCGACGGCATTGGCAATATTGACGCGTCCAACACCTCTGCCGACCATGCGGTCACGATTGATACACTGACCGTTGAGCGTATCGAAGTGCTCCGGGGTCCGGCTGTCCTTTTATTTGGCGGCCAAGCCGTGGGCGGCGCGGTCAACGCGCTCGACAAGCGCATTCCGCGTGCGATCCCCGATGAAGCTGTGCATGTCGATGCGCTTGCGGGCTATGGCAGCGCGGCGCGCGATTGGTCCGGCGGAGCATCGGTTGATGTGCCGCTGACGGACCGGGTCGTCGTCCATCTGGATGGCAGCTATCGCAACAGCGACGATCTCCGCACCGGCGGATATATCCTTGCGCCTACCTTGCGCGCCGAGGTGTTGGATTTCGCGGCGGAAGAAACCAGCGAAGGCAATCTCGAAGAGGCCGCCGAAGCGCTTGAACTGGCCGACCAAAGCGGCCGCATTCCCAACAGCGCGGTGAAAAGCTGGACCGCAGCGGGCGGCATCGCCTTCATCGACGATGGCGGCAATATCGGCCTGTCCTACAGCATTTATGACACCAATTACGGCATCCCTGCCCGCCCCGGCAGTGGGCACGCTCATGCCGATGGCGAGGGCGGCGAAGAAGAAGCGCCTGTAACCATTGGCATGTGGCAATATCGTTTCGATGTCCGCGGCGAATTGGATTTGGGCGATGGCCTGTTTGAACAGCTGCGCCTGCGCGCTGGCTATGCCAATTACAGCCACACCGAATTTGAAGGTGACGAGATCGGCACCATTTTCAACAGCAAGGGGATTGAGGCCCGCGCTGAATTTATCCAAAATGATCGTGGTGGCTGGCGCGGCGCGAGCGGTGCGCAATATCAATCCCGCAATCTGGACGCGATTGGTGCGGAAGCATTCGTCCCGCCAAATAAGAGCCAGCAATTTGGATTGTTCACCTTGCAGGAATTCACCGCCGGAAATCTCGACGCCGAAGTCGCGCTGCGTTTTGACACCGCCGAGCTGCGCGCGGACACAAAGGGTATCAGCCGGTCGTTCAACAATGTCTCTGCCGCCTTTGGCGTTGGGTACCATATCGGCGATTTGAAGATCGGCGCAAACCTGTCACGCACGGGCCGCGCACCAGCGGTCGAGGAGTTGTTTTCCAACGGTCCGCATATCGCAACGCAGGCATTTGAAGTCGGCGACCCGTTGCTGAAGAGCGAGCGCGCGTGGAATGGCGAGCTGTATGCGCGTTATGACACGGCGGACACCGCATTCAACCTGACGCTGTACAGCAACCGCTTCGACAATTTCATTTACGAAGCGGAAACAGGCGCCGTTGAAGACGCCCTGCCCGTGTTCCAATATTTTCAGAACGATGCCAAGGTTTGGGGCGTCGAGTTTCAGGGATCGCAAAATGTCGCGCGCTTTGGCGATGTTGATCTGAAGGTTGATGCCGTTGCCGATTATACGCGGGCCAAAATTTCGGGCGGTGCAGGCAATGTCCCGCGCATCCCGCCTTTGCGTGTGTTGGGCGGCGTGGAGTTGAACGGCACCCGTCTTGATCTGCGCGGGGAAGTTGAATGGAGCGATGCCCAGACAAAAACAGCGCCGTTCGAAACCGCGACCGATGGCTTCACTTTGGTCAATGCGACCGCGACATGGCGTCCATTTGGCAGCGACCGCAACATATCGCTGATTGCATCTGCGAACAATATTTTCGACGTTGTCGCCCGCCGGTCGGCATCCTTCACGAAAGATTTTGTTCCGCTGTCCGGTCGCGATTTCCGTTTGTCCGCGCGCATCAGCTTTTAACGCCAAGCGCGCGGCCGTAAGCGCGCAACCGGAACATAGCGCCGCATGCCACGTTCTATCTGGGAGTCTGCAGTGTCAGACGCGATGATGGAGAATGTTATGCGCAAATTTGCAACGATCATCCTGCTTTCGGCTTCCTTGCTGGCTGCGGCCTGCAACACGGTCAAAGGCGTGGGCGAAGATATTGAATCGGTCGGCGAAGCGGGCGACCGCGCCACCTGACAACGGGATAATCTTTCCAACATCGGCAAGATTATTTCCTACAAAAACCGGACGCGGCCATGCTGCGTGCAAAAGAGGGACGGCCGGCGCGGAAGCGCTGGTGCGTGCTTCCGGCTGATGGTGTTGGTTGATTAAGGCCCGCTTGTTCCATCAGGCTATTGCCCCCGGGCCGCCTTTATTGGCTGGCATGCTGTCCATCGGGGGAAAGGTTCGTAAACCCCCAAAGGCTGTCCGCACGGCCAGGACGGTTTCCCGCCACATCCAACCATGTTCGCGCTGTTCAGAGCTTGATGCAACAGGCCCTTTTTTCAGGCTGAAGCACGCACCCTATCGCGCCGACCGTGCCAACAGGTTTCCCCGCCAGCGTTCCCGTCATCCCGACCAGCGTTCCGGACCGCCGCCTGCATGACGCGACTCGAATAACCGATATGGTTATTTGTAGGAAAGTTGTTTTTGCAACTTATTGTGTCGCCTCTTCAGCCGCTTCGGCTTTGGCGCGGCGGCGGCGGGTGAACCAGATGGCGACGAGCGCCATTTCAAACAATATACACAAAGGAATGGCGAGCAGCAGTTGCGAGACAACGTCCGGCGGCGTCAGCACCGCGGCGATGGCAAATGCGCCGACAATCGCATAACGGCGCGCGCCCTTAAGCTGTTCCAGCGTCACAATCCCTGCGCGTTCCAACAGCATCAGCAGCACGGGCAACAGAAACGAAATGCCAAAGCCAAAAATGAACTTCATCACAAAGCTGAGATAATTGTCGACGCCCGGCAGCGCCTGTTGCTGCACGCCGCCCACATTTCCGCCGAAACCCAACAGATATTCAAGCGCAACGGGTATCGCCATATAATAGGCCATCGATGCGCCAAGGATGAACAGCACCGGCGTTGCCAGTAAAAACGGCAGAAACGCACGCTTTTCCTTATTATACAATCCCGGCGCGACAAACCGCCACAGCTGTGTTGCAAATACGGGGAAAGAGAAGAAGCTGGCGGCGAAAAACGCGACCTTTATCTCGACGAAAAACGCTTCAAAAATCGCGGTGTAGATCAGCGTCTTTTGACCGGACTCGAGCAATGGCTGCACCAGAAATCCGAAAATGGGCCGCGCAAAATACAGGCTGACACCAAAGGCGATGGCGAGCGCAAGAAAGCTCCAGAGCAGACGGCTGCGCAGCTCAATCAAATGATCGAGCAACGGCATTTTGCTGTCATCAATTTCGTTCATGCCTTGGGTGCCGTTTCTGCAGGGGGCGGATCCATCGGCAATTCGGGCTGACCGTCGGTTGCGGTAACAGGCGCAGCATCATCGCCAAGGACATCGGCGCGCGGATCGGCGGGGTGTTCACGCATGATGCGTTCGTTTTCCGCTTTCCACTTTTTCTCTAATTCTTCGAGTTCGGACTGACGCACCATTTCGTCAAAGCCGGAACGGAAATGCGCCGCGACACCGCGGGCCTTGCCCACCCATTTGCCAACGACGCGCAACGCCTTTGGCAAATCCTTTGGGCCAATGACCAGCAACGCCACAAGGACGACAAGCAACAGTTCGGAAGACGCGATGTCAAACATTCAATTGGCCAATCCGGCGGGCCGTAACGACGCCAACCTTATCGGATGGCGTGTCATGGTCAGTGTGGATACTGCCCCAAGATTATTGGGTTTTATCGGTCTGCTTTTCGGCATCGACAACGGTCGTGGAACCGATCTGTGGCGGAGCCTTTGGCGCGTCGTCGTCTTCGCTCATGCCTTTTTTGAAGCTCTTAATGCCCTTGGCAACGTCGCCCATCATGTCGGAAAAACGGCCCTTGCCGAACAAGAGCAAAACCAAAATGCCGACAATCAGCCAGTGCCAGATGCTAAAACCGCCCATTTCAAACTCCTACCGGGGTTCGCCCCGAAAATTGCGACCGTGATCGCGCAGCTATCACACCCTATCTAGGCGTTGTTTTCGTCAATTTCCAGTTCGCTGTCACTTTCTTCGCCCGCAAAATGCATATCGCCCATTGCGGTGTCGATCGGATCGAGCAGTCCGGCGGCTTTCAAATCCTCAATTCCCGGCAAATCCTTGCGACTGGCGAGGCTGAAATGCGCCAGAAATCCGGCGGTTGTTGCGTAAATCAATGGGCGGCCGGGCACATCGCGCCGACCCGCTGGCCGGACCCAGCCCGCCTCCATCAACACATCCAGCGTGCCCTTCGAAATCTGCACGCCGCGAATGGCCTCAATCTCCGCACGGCTCACAGGTTCGTGATAGGCGATGATCGCCAATGTTTCGACCGCCGCTCGGCTGAGCTTGCGGCTTTCTTCGCGTTCGCGGCGCAAAACATAGGCAAGATCGGCTGCTGTTTGAAAATGCCACGCTTTGCCACGCTGGACCAATTCGATCCCGCGTCCGGCATAATGCGCCTCAAGCTGCGCCAGCGCATCGGCGATATCGACATCGTCGCCGACATAGCCGCGAATCTGTTCAACGGTCATGGGCTGGTCACTGGCGAATAAGGTCGCCTCGACCGCGCGAACATGGGGGTCGCTTATTATCGTCATGCTTTTACCCTTAACAACAATGGCGCAAATGTCGCCTCTTGCTGCAAATCAACAGCGCCGCGTTTCGCGAGCTCCAGCGCGGCCACAAAACTGGAGGCGAGCGCGGATTTGCGCAGCGCAGGTTCGGCATGGATGGGCAGAAACGCCTCAATAGACGTCCAATCGACCGCGCGGCCAATCATCGCGGATACCCGCTCCAGCGCTTCTTCCAGTGTCATAACCTGCCGTTTTTTCACGACATGCATCACTGGCTGGGTGCGCGCCTTTACCTGGCCATAAGCGGTGATGAGTTCGAAATAGTCGCATTCCCACGCCCGCGCCTTGACCACGCGCAAGCCTTCGGGATTGCCGCGCAGAAAGATATCGCGCCCCACCCGGTCCCGCGCCATCAACCGCGCCCCGCTTTCGCGCATCGCGTTCAACCGCTCAAGGCGCAATTGCAGGCGCAGCGCAAGCTCCTCTGGCGACGGGTCAATCGTCGGGTCCTTGGGCAGCAGCAGTGCGGATTTAAGATAGGCGAGCCACGCCGCCATCACCAGATAATCCGCCGCAAGCTCCAGCTTCAGCGCGCGGGCCTCATCAATGAAGACCAGATATTGTTCGACCAAGGCAAGGATCGACAGTTGGCGCAAATCGACCTTTTGGTTGCGCGCGAGTGCCAGCAACAGGTCAAGCGGACCTTCCCATCCGTCAATATCGATGGTCAGGACATTGGGTTCGGGAACGCTCGCCGTGCGGAGCGCCTCTTGCTCTTCATCAAAGAGCAATTGCCCGGTCATGCCGCGCCCGTTGCTCCACCGGTCAGCTTCGCACTTGTGTCCGCAAGCGCGAGCAGCTGATCCCGCTTGTCGAGCAAATAAGCCAGTCGGTCGGCATCAAACGCCGGGACAGGCAAGGCCATCGCGCGGTCCAGCCGCGCCCGCGCCGCTGCGGTGATTTCGGGCAACATGTCCGCAATCGCACGCATTTCGTCCAACCGGCCCCAGCAGTTGAGCGCGATGTCGCATCCGGCCTCAACACAGCGCAGCGCGCGTGTCGCCACGTCGCCTTGAAGCGCGTTCATATCGAGATCATCACTCATCAACAGGCCGTCAAAGCCGATATTCTGGCGGATGATATCATTCAGCACATAAGGCGACATGGTTGCCGTGTGCTGATCGTCCCACACATCATAAACCACATGCCCGGTCATGCCCATCGCGGCGTCGTTAAGCGCGCGAAATGGCGCGAGGTCTTGTTCAAGCTCTGCCGCGCTGGCGGTGACATGCGGCAGGTCATGGTGGGTATCGACGCTGGCGCGGCCCTGCCCCGGCATATGTTTGACGACCCCAATGACGCCGCCCTTTGCAAGGCCATCGAGGATCGCGCGGCCAAGTGCGGCAACGCGCATCGGTTCGCTGCCCAGCGCGCGGTCACCGATGGCCGAATGCGTTTCGGGCACGCGGACATCCAGCACGGGCAAGCAATCGACGTTAATGCCCACTTCGTTGAGCGACAGCGCAATCGCTTCGGCATTGCAACGCGCAGCCTCAATCGCGGTCATGGGTGCCAAATCGTACAGCGCGTCAAACGCCCCGCCAGCAGGAAAGTCGGGCCAAACCGGCGGACGCATACGCGCGACGCGGCCGCCTTCCTGATCAATCAGGACAGGCACATCATCGCGGCCATGCAAGGTTCGCAGGCTGTCGGTCAGCGCGCGCACCTGATCGCGGTCCTGTATATTGCGTTTGAACAGGATGTAGCCCGCCGGTTCGACATCGCGAAACAGGCGTTTTTCATCATCAGTCAGGGTCAGGCCCGAAAGGCCAAATATCACGGGCTTCATAGCGCGCAAGCTAGGGCCGCCGTGCCCCCAAGGCAAGCATGGAGCAGCGGCGCTTTGGCCCAAAGCTGTGTATAATTAACGGATTGCCCCAAGGAAATCGAGCTTACCCACAGGCACGCCCTTCATCCGCAGCAACGCATAGGCCATGCTGAGATGGAAGAAGAAATTGGGAATGGCAAAGCCGTGGACGTAGCTATTGCCCGTGAAGGGTATGTCACCACTTGGCGTGGTGAGCACGACTTTCGCGTCTTCGCGGCCTTCAAAACCATCGGGCGATGCGGCTTCCAGAAACGCAATCGCCTTGGCCACGCGGCCTTGCACATCGGCGTAGCTGACTTCATCATCAGCCCATGGCGTATTTGCCACTTGGCCGACGCGGACCGCGACGAACTTTGCCGTATCGGTCACCATCTGAACCTGACGCGTGAGCGGTGCCATATCGTCGATCAAGCGCGCATCAAGCAAGTCGGACAGGGGCATGCCTTGCTCCGCCGCAAAGGCGCTGCCCTTTTCGAGCATGTTGGACAGGTTTTTCAGGCCGCGGATGAAAGCGGGAATGGCGACGTCATATAATGCAGGCATGTTCTTCTCCTTGAAGCGTGCGGTCGGCATAAGTTGCAAATGGAAACTTTACAACCGCGACGCCGCTACCGCACGATCAGGCAGTTTTCGCCCGCTACCTTCAGCTTTGCGCACAATTGCTGCGCTTCGGATGAATTCGCGGTCACGGCCTGAAGCCGGAAAACCTTGCGGCCACCTTCGACATTGGTTTCCGCGATTTTGCGGTTCATTCCGGCCAAAAAGCCAAAGCGTTTGTTCAGCGCAGCCCAAGCCGCGTCAGCCTTGGCAGAATCGCCAAACGCGCCGAGTTGCACCATGACTGTGCCAGCAGTTGGTGCAGCAGACGGTGCTGGTGCCGCCACTGGAGCCGATGCCATGGCAGCAGGCGGAGCGGTGGCCGCGACTTTTGCGGCGGGAACCAATGTCGCGCCGGTTTTGGTGCCTTCACTCGCGGCAAAGGCGGAGTCGCCCTCACCTTCAAATCTTTTGCCACCGGCGTCCTGAGGCTTGACCTTATAGGCGCCTGCGGGTGCGGCAATCAGTTGGCCATTGCCATTCGCGCCGCCGATCTGGTTACGCTGCAGCCAATAGATCGCGCCAATAATCGCTGCGAGCAAGACAAGCCCGGCAAGCAACATCACCGTCATCCGCAGCGGGGATGTACTTTCAACATATTCGTAACCGTCAGCGGTTTCCAACCAGGGCAGACGATCGGGATCGTTGAGATTCAGTCCATTATTGTTGGTGTTGTTCATGCCGGTCCCCCAATTGCTACATATTGTAAGCGGCCTCGACGCCCATCAGGCGCAAACCATTGCGCAGAACTTGCCCGATATTGGTCGCCATGAAAAGCCTTGCGCCGGTTAGCGCCGGGTCCTGTGCCAATATGAAGCGCTTGTCCGGCTGGTCATTGCCCAAGTTCCAATACGCATGGAATGCCGCCGCCAAGTCATTGAGATAAAATGCAATACGGTGTGGTTCACCCGATTTGGCGGATGCTTCGACAATACGCGGGAAGTTTGCGGCTTCGCGAATAAGGCCGATTTCAGCGTCGCCTAACAATGCGAGTTCCGATCCGTCGACGCCCAAGCCCTCGCCCTCTGCCTTGCGCAGTGTCGAGGCAATACGCGCATGCGCATATTGCACATAGAATACCGGATTGTCCTTCGACGCTTCGACCACCTTGGCAAAGTCAAAGTCCATCTGCGCATCGGATTTGCGCGTCAGCATCGTGAAGCGGACGACATCCTTGCCGACTTCTTCAATGACATCGGCGAGCGTGACAAAGCTGCCCGACCGTTTGGACATTTTCACGGGCTCACCGCCGCGCAGCAGGCGCACCATTTGCACAAGCTTGATATCGAAATCGACTTTGCCATCGGTCAGCGCGTTGACCGCCGCCTTGATGCGCTTGACGGTACCCGCATGATCCGCGCCCCAAATGTCGATCATGGCGTCAACGCCCTGACTTTTCTGGAAATGATAAGCGAGGTCAGCGCCGAAATAGGTCCAGCTGCCGTTGGATTTCTTGATTGGTCGGTCTTGGTCATCACCAAATTGCGTCGACCGGAACAAGGGAAGCGTAACCGGCTCCCAATCTTCGATTTCCTTGCCCTTTGGCTTTTCCAATTCGCCGTCATAGACAAGGCCACGCGCGCGCAGTTCGCGCTCGGCAATGTCCGCCTTGCCTGCTTCATGCAGCTCGGCTTCGGATGAAAACAGGTCATGATGAATGCCAAGCAAGGCAAGGTCGGCCTTGATCATGTCCATCATCTCGGCAACCGCAGCTTTGCGGAACAGCGCAAGCCATTCTGCCTCTGGCTGGGCGACATATTGGTCGCCAAAACGCTCGGCGAGATGCTGGCCAACCGGGATCAGATAGTCGCCGGGGTAAAGCCCTTCGGCGATCTCGATGGTCTCGCCCAATGCCTCGCGATACCGCAAATGCGCCGACCGCGCCAAAACGTCGACCTGACCACCGGCGTCGTTGATATAATATTCGCGCACGACACGGTAGCCTGCGAACTCCATCAATGCGGCAAGCGCATCGCCCACCACAGCGCCGCGGCAATGCCCCATATGCATTGGCCCCGTCGGGTTGGCGGAGACATATTCGATATTGACCGATTTGCCGTCACCACGGTGCGAGCGCCCATAATCATCGCCAGCCTGCGCAATCGCGCGCAGTTCGTCGAGCCATGCCGATGCATCCAACCGCAAATTTAGAAAGCCCGGCCCAGCGATTTCGACAGCCGTCACGCCAGAAACCTTTGCCAACTCCGCCGACAAGGCTTCGGCCAATTGGCGCGGATTAAGCCCAGCGGGTTTGGCGAGCACCATCGCCGCGTTGGTCGATATGTCGCCATGCGATGGATCGCGCGGCGGTTCGACCGTCACATTAGAGCGATCAATGCCCGATGGCAGGGTCTTGCTGGCAACAAGTGCGTCCAGCGCATGATCGACATGCGCTGCATATTGTTCAAAAAGGGTCATCTTCGTGCCTTGAAAAAAACGCGTATCAACGCGTTACATTATACCGCAGCTGATCTTCGGTCAGCTGGAAACCGACAAGCATTTCAAAGCTTGATCGGACGACCGCCGCGCGCACTTCAGGGTCCGCCATGGGGTCAAGCGCCGCATCGGGGTCACCCGGCTTGCGCTTCTTGGTAATTTTTTGAACGATTTCGGCCGGCAGGCTGGCCGATGCCTTGTCGATATAGCTTCCGGCTTGCGCGCTGGCGGATGCCCGCTGCTGGCCGTCGGCAAATTGCAGGGTCACTTGGCCCACGCGCTTGGCGATAACGGCGCTGTTGCCCTGCACCACGGTGGTGAAATAGGGCAAAGTCACGGTCCGGCTGCCTTGCGTATCGCTGCGCCGCGCCTGAACATCAAAACTGGCTTGTGAAAAAATCTTCTCGCCACTGTCGTTGCACGTCGGGCGGATATTCGTGATCGACGCGACAACGTCAATTGCGCTCGCATCTTGGCTGTCGGCCGGGTTGAACAAGGTTATGTCGCCTGTGCCATCAGGAACGGCGACCGCAGGGCAACCCGAGCGTGTGACGTTCACGCCTACACCGGCACCGATATCAAGGTCGCCTTCGCGCGAACAACCGGCCAAGGTTGCTGCGACAATGCCGAAGGTCAGGACTTTGGCGGCAAATTTCATATAGGCTATCCTTGGCATAACAGTGCATGGGTTGCGGGTACGTCGCTGGCATTGGTCCTTATCCGCCCATCGCCTGACGTGCAACAGGGGAAAGG
>NZ_JBILAF010000077.1:0-10272 GCF_044354325.1 Sphingorhabdus sp.
ATCCGGAAATATTGGACCCGTCGAACGAACACAGCCTGTATAATGAAGGCTGCCTTTCGGTGCCTGACCAATATGCAGAGGTCGAACGCCCCGCGCAAATCCGTGCACGTTGGCAGGACCTTGATGGCAAGTTTCATGAAGAGACAATGACGGGCCTCATGGCGACCTGTCTTCAGCACGAGATGGACCATCTCGA
Organism: Sphingorhabdus sp.; assembly: GCF_044354325.1. Taxonomy (GTDB): domain Bacteria; phylum Pseudomonadota; class Alphaproteobacteria; order Sphingomonadales; family Sphingomonadaceae; genus Sphingorhabdus_B. The sequence continues at coordinate 197 of NZ_JBILAF010000077.1, forward strand.
AGGCATTTTGTTCATTGATCACCTTTCGCGGCTAAAGCGTCAAATGGTGCTCAAGAAAATCGAGAAAGCCCGCAAAATGGTCGGCGGCCATGTCCATAATGAGCATTGCCGCCACTAAATTGCGTTCGCCGGACAGGCCCGCCGCTTGATCCGCCGCGTTATTTTACAAACTGCGTCGGTGCGGGGCTGATGGTCACGAACTTGCCCGACTGAATTTCCTGCACCTCAAGCATGCGCTCGGTGAGGCCATTGGGCATGAAGCGGAATGCGCCATCAACGCCGATAAAGCCTTGCGGATCGGTCAGTTGCGCAACGGGAAATTTCGTCCCCGGACGCCAGTCACGCGCAACCCGCGCGATCAAAAGCACCGAATCATAGCCAAGGCTGGAAAGCCGCAGTGGCGCCTTGCCAAAGCGTGCCCGATATTTGGCGGCATATTGCGTATAAAGCGTGTCGGAGACGCTCGCAAACCAGCCGCCATACATGGCAGAGTTACCCGCCAAAGACCCATCGATATTCCACAAATCGGTGCCGAGAATTTTTGTATTGCGCATCCCGTTGCGCCGAAGCGCTGGGACCAATACAACGCCTGCACGGCCACTGTCGGCAATTAAGACAGCATCAATCTGACCCAATTTTGCCAACCGGCGTGCAGCGGCATCCGCAGACGATGTCGTTCCGTCAGCTTCTTCAATGGCAACAAGCGTACCGCCAGCGCTGCGCACTGCAGAGGTCAGGTTCGATTGCGCACGCTGGCCGTATACATTGGTCGAAACGACGCCTGCAAACCGGTTATACCCTTGCGAACGGGCGTAGCGGACAACGCGGTCGATGGATTGATTGGGCAAATGGCCGAGTAAGAATACATTTTGCCCGGCAACGCCGACATCGTTGGAAAAGCTGATGATGGGCACAGCTGCGGTGCGCGCGACTGCGGCGGCCTCCACAACATCATCGCCACGCAACGGGCCCAATATGACCTTGTTCCCATCGGCGACCGCGCGCTTTGCCGCTGCTGCGACGCCGGTGCTGGTGTCATAGGTGATCATGCGGATGTTGGTTGCTTTGGTATCGGCCAGTGCAAGCGCAGTCGCGTTGGCGATGGATTGGCCAACGTCGCCGTCTGGACCAGTCACCGGCAACAGCAACGCCACGCGGTGCATGCCGTCCAGCGCGTCCTCGGACACCACAGGGGGTGGCCCTTTGCCCCCACGCGGGGCGGTGGCGCAGGCCGCGAGCAAAATGACCGAGGCCAAAACCAGCAGCTTTTTGATCTGTCCTGCTAAAGCTTGCGGCGTTGCGCCGCTTGCTGCATTGGTTGCGCTCATGAATGTTCCCTTGGGTAGAAGCATATAAATCAGATGATGTTCGAATCGGGCTTATATGTCGTTGCGACACCAATCGGCAACCTTGCAGATATGTCACAACGGGCGATTGATCTGCTGGAAGCCGCAGAAATTGTGGCAGTAGAAGACAGCCGGGTAACCGGTAAATTGCTGCACCATCTTGGCCTGAAGAAAAAGATGCGGCGCTATAACGACCATAGTGGCGAGGCGGAGCGCGAGTCACTGGTCGCCGCTGCGCGCGGCGCGGTGGTTGCGTTGGTGTCGGACGCGGGGACGCCGCTGATTTCAGACCCCGGTTACAAGCTGGTGCGCAGCGCACGCGCGGCAGGCGTGCCGGTATATACGATCCCCGGTGCAAGCGCGGTTACGGCGGCGTTATCAATTTGCGGTTTGCCGACAGACCGCTTTCTGTTTGCCGGTTTCCTTCCCAATAAAGCCAAGGCACGTGTAGAAACCTTGGAGGAACTGGGACAGGTAAAGGCGACGTTGGTTTTTTACGAGGCGGGGCCGCGTCTTGCTGCGTCGCTTTCCGCGATTGCGGAGACCTATGGCGACCGTGAAGTCGCCGTCGCGCGGGAACTGACCAAGAAATTTGAAGAGGTTGTAACGGGCACGGCGTCTGAACTTGCCGCGCGTTATGCGGCGCAAGAGCCAAAGGGTGAAATCGTCCTGATCATCGGTCCGCCGGCGGATGACGTTGCATATGACACCGGCGATGTGGACGCAGCCTTGCGCGAAGCATTGGATATGATGTCCGCCGCCAAAGCCGCTGGCGTCATTGCCAAGCGTTTCGGGCTGGAGCGCAGCGACGTCTATGCGCGCGCTACGCAACTGAAGTCGCAGTGAACCGGTTGGCCGCAGAAAAATTGGGGCGGCGCGGCGAAAATATCGCCGCCTGGTTTTTGCGGTTAAAGGGCTGGCGGGTCGTTGCCACGCGTGTGAAAACGCCGCGCGGCGAAGTCGACTTGATCGCGCGGCGCGGCAAAACCATTGCGTTCGTCGAAGTAAAAGCGCGCGCAAATGTGCGTGACCTCGCCACCGCGATTGACGCGTACAGATTACGCCGCGTTGCCGCTGCGGCGGAAATTCTGCTCCCGAAATATGGAAAAGAATGCGAAAATATGCAGATAGACGTGATTATGGTTGCGCCATGGCGTTGGCCGAACCATCTGCCAAACGTCTGGCACGGATAAGGACAAGCAAATGGCAATACAAATGGCGGTCCAAATGGACCCGATGGACGGCATCAACATTCATGGCGACTCCAGCTTTGCGCTAATGCTTGCTGGCCAATCGCGCGGCTATGACATTTGGCATTATGATGTGATGTCATTGACGCTCGACGCCAACGACCGGCTGACGGCGCTCGCACATCCCGTGCATGACCTCCAACGCGTCGAGGGCGCGCATTATCGGTTCGGTGCGCCGCAGCGCATCGATCTGGGCTCCGACATTGACGTCGTGCTGATGCGGCAGGACCCGCCATTTCATGTAGGCTATATCACCGCCACCCATTTGCTTGAACGCATCGAGCATGAGACGTTGGTGGTCAACAACCCGGCCAGCGTGCGGAATGCGCCGGAAAAGGTCATGGTGCTCGACTATCGCAAGTTCATGCCACCGACGCTGATTACGCGTTCACTCGATGAAGTGCGCGCGTTTCAAAAGGAACATGGCGCGATTGTAGTAAAGCCTCTCCATGGCAATGGCGGCAAGGCCATTTTCCGGATTGAAGCCGATGGCAGCAATGTCGGCGCGCTGTTTGAGGTGTTCAATTCGACATGGCCCGAACCGCATATGGTGCAGCCATTCCTGCCCGACGTTGCGAAGGGCGACAAGCGGATCGTTCTTATAGACGGCGAAGTCACAGGGGCGATCAACCGCCGTCCGGGTGAAGGCGAATTCCGGTCGAACCTTGCGGTAGGTGGTAGTGCCGAAGCGACGTTACTGACCCCGGAGGAGCAAGAAATCTGCGCTGCGATGGGGCCACGTTTGAAAGAACTTGGTCTGATATTCGTCGGCATTGATGTTATTGGCGGAAAATGGCTGACGGAAATCAACGTAACCTCGCCAACCGGTATCGTCGCGATTGACCGGTTCAATGGCACCGATACCGCCGCGAAAATACTTGATGCCATTGAACGCAGGATTGCCGGCAGGGGTTAATGGAAGACTGGATTATCAGGCTCGTCGAATGGGGGCATTATTGGGGCGTCGCCCTGCTGATGCTGCTGGAGACGGTTTTCCCGCCCGTCCCCTCAGAGGTCATTATGACCGTGGCGGGTGTGTCCGCGTCGCGTGGCAATATGAGCCTTTGGGGCACGATCGCTGCCGGAACCGCAGGCGCAATGCTTGGCAACTGGCTGTGGTATTGGTTGGCCATCAAGTTTGGCGAAGCGCGGATGCATGTTTTTATCGACCGCTACAGCCGTTGGCTCACGCTCGACTGGGCGGAGATTGAACGCGGGCATGGGCTGTTTCGCAAGCATGGGCCAATCATCGTGCTCGTGGCGCGCATGTTGCCGACGCTGCGTTCATTGATTTCGATTCCCGCTGGTCTGTTCGGGATGTCGCTGCGCCGTTTTCTGGTTTTCTCCACTATTGGAACGGCGGGGTGGAGCGCGGCTCTCGCCTGCGCTGGCTATTTCTTGGGCTCACAATTTGGCGATATCGAAAAGTGGCTTGGGCCTTTGTCGACCGTCATCATCGTCGGCATATTGGGGTCTTATGTGTGGCGGCTGGCACGCTGGAAGCCCAGCGCGACGCCTGCGCCTAAGCCCTTGGATGCGCGTTCTGATATTCATCCAGAAGCATAGCCGTATCGACGGCGGTATAGATTTGCGTTGATGATAGGCTGCTATGGCCGAGCAGCTCCTGAAGACTGCGCAGATCTGCACCACCCGCGAGCAAATGCGTTGCAAAGCTGTGGCGCAAGGCATGCGGCGTGGTGCGTTCCGATAGGCCAAGCCGCATGCGCGCACCTTGCACCGCGCGGCGCACAAGTGCGGGCGCCAATGGCCCACCGCGCGCACCGCGAAACAATGGCTGGTCTGCCGCCATTGGATAGGGACACAGCGCAATATATTCCTGAATAGCGGTGCGGACTTGATCGAGCAGCGGCACAATGCGCGTCTTGTTACGCTTGCCGGTGACGCGCAGTGTCGTGGCAAGCGGTAAGACATCGCCGAGCAGCCCGGTCGCTTCGCTCACGCGCAGGCCGCTGCCGTAGAGCAGGAGAAGCAAGGCCCAGTCACGTGCACCGATCCAGCCATCGTTCGCGCTTTCTGCAACGTCATCCGCCAGTGCGAGAACATCGTCGGGGTTGACGGGGCGCGGCAGACTGCGTTGCACGCGCGGGCCCTTCATTGGGGGCAGGGTCGCGTTGTCGCCCAGTGCAAAGCGCAAAAAATGACGGGCAGCGGACAATTCGCGCGCGGTGGACCGGTTGGTCAGGCCATCGCCACGCCGGTCCGCGAGAAATGCGCGCATATCAGCGGCGGAAATTTTTATCAGCGTTGTGCGGTCAACTGTCGCTCCCCAGTGCAATTGCAGAAAAGCGGTAAGCCGATCTGCCGTGGCATGATAAGCGCGGACACTATGCGGCGACATCCGGCGATTGTCGGTCAGGAACGTCAGATATTCGGCGAGCAGTGACATTATGCCGTCATGCTATCAGGCGGCAGCATCCGCCTCAACCGCTACTATTTGCGGAAGGATCGCATCCAGCAACGGCATGCCTTGCGGCGTGACTGTGATGCGGTCGCCGGTGCGGGTGATAAGGCCAAGGCGCGCGATTTTGTCGACAGCCGTGAAATCCAGCATCTTGTCCGCAGCGATACCCGTGCGCGATGACAGGCGGTCAAGGTTGATGCCCTCGCTCAACCGCAGTCCCATGAGCAAGCTTTCGGTTGCACGGCTTGCGGGGTCGAGATGATCTTCGGCGCTAATGCCATGCGCGTTGCGTTCGACTGCGGAAAGAAAATTCTCTGGTTTTTTATGACGTTGTGTCGCATAGTTCAGGCGCCGTCCATGTGCGCCGGGGCCAATGCCGATATAATCATCATAGCGCCAGTAACTCAAATTATGCCGGCTTTCATGACCCACCCGCGCATGGTTGCTAATCTCATAAGCCGCCATGCCCGCCGCGCGCGTCATGTCCTGCGTCATATCATAAAGGGTCGCCGCATCGTCATCGTCGGCGGGGGTGAAGTGTCCCGTGCGCACGAGCGTTTCGAACCGTGTGCCCGCCTCAATCGTCAACTGGTATAGCGACATATGATCGGTGCCGAAGGACAATGCGCGCCGAAGTTCCGCCGCCCACTGCTCAGCCGTTTGTTCGGGCTGCGCATAAATCAGGTCGATATTGACGCGGTCGAAATGTTGCTGCGCGACTGCGAGCGCATCAAGGCTCTCCGCAACGGAATGCGCACGCCCCAAAAAGGCCAAGGCGGCGTCATCGAGAGACTGAAGGCCAAGCGACACGCGGTTGACGCCCGCTTTGGCCAAATCGGCGAAGCGGGCTGCCTCAACCGAGGACGGGTTCGCCTCAAGTGTAATCTCGATATTGTCGGCAAAGCCCCAATGTTGCGCAGCGGCATCAATCAACGCGGCGACCGTTGACGGCGGCATCAACGATGGCGTGCCACCGCCGAAGAAAATGGAACTCAGCTTACGGTCAGGTGTCAACGCCACTTCGTGGGCCATGTCCGCCAACAATGCGGCGCGCCACGCGTCTTGGTCTACGCTTTCCCGCACATGGCTGTTAAAGTCACAATAAGGGCATTTGGAAACGCAAAAGGGCCAGTGGATATACAGGGCGAGCGGATTTGACATTCGAGCTTTACCGTAGCCCTGAGCCGGCAGTGCGGAGCACTGCCGAAAAGTCGAAGGGTGCTTCTCGTTCAACCACCGTGCTTGACTGATGGCCGCCCTTCGACGGTCGCAGCCACTGCGTGACTGCTGCTCTGGGCTACGGTCTTGTGAGATGCGGCGCTTGTCAAAAAACGGCCTCAACCAATTTGCGGAACGCATCTGCCCGATGGCTCATGGCATGTTTCTCCGCCGGGTCCAGTTCCGCAAAAGTTTGCGTGCGGTCGGTTGGCACGAACACAGGATCATAGCCAAAGCCCAACGTGCCGCGCGGAGGCCATGTTAGGCTACCATGTACGCGGCCTTCGAACAGTTCTTCATGGCCATCGGGCCATGCAAGCGCGAGGGTGCAGATAAAATGTGCGCTTCGGTCGGTATCTGGGCCAAGCTCGGCCAATTTGCCCTCGACTTTACCCATTGCCATGTACCAGTCGCGCCCTGGGCCGCCTTCGAACGGCTGCTTTTCAGCCCAGTCCGCGGTGTATACACCAGGCGCTCCGCCAAGTACGGCCACGCAAAGACCGCTGTCATCCGCCAAGGCCGGCAGGCCCGATCCTTGGGCGGAGGCATGTGCCTTCAGCAGCGCATTTTCGGCAAAGGTCGTGCCGGTCTCTTCGGGCTCGGGTAAGCCAAGCTCACCCGCCGAAACCGGTTCGATACCGAAGGGCGCCAGCAAGGCGCGGATTTCACGCACCTTGCCCGCATTGTGGCTGGCGATGACAAGCTTGCCGGGCTGCAATTTGCGATGGGTCATATATTCTTGCCTTGAACCATATTGTCATCCCCGCTTTCGCGGGAATGACATTGGCGTTTAAACTGCCAAATGCGGTTACTTTACAGCTTCAGCTTGTACCGCAAATATCCGGTCGGTGCCCATGCGTGCGAGACGGAGCAAGCGCAGCAGGCTCTCCTCATCATAGGTCGCACCTTCGGCGGTCGCTTGTACTTCGGCGATTTGTCCGCCTTCAATAAGGACGAAGTTCGCATCGGCATCGGCGCTCGAATCTTCGATATAGTCGAGGTCAAGCACGGGCGTTCCGTTAACGATGCCGCAGCTGATGGCCGCGACGCGGCCGCTGATCGGATCTTCCTTAATCGCACCCGAAGCAAGCAGGCCATCGACCGCAAGCCGTAAGGCGACCCACGCGCCAGAGATAGCCGCGGTGCGCGTTCCACCGTCGGCTTGCAACACATCACAATCGATCGTGATCTGATGCTCGCCAAGCTTTTTCATATCTACGACGGCGCGTAAAGAACGGCCAATAAGACGTTGAATTTCTTGCGTTCTACCTGACTGCTTGCCCTTCGCTGCTTCGCGCTGGCTGCGGGTGTGCGTCGCGCGTGGGAGCATGGAATATTCCGCCGTCACCCAGCCTTCACCCTTGCCGCGCAACCATGGTGGAAGGCGATCTTCAACGCTTGCGGTGACAAGCACGCGGGTGTCGCCAAAGCAAATGAGGCAGCTGCCCTCTGCATGCTTGGTGAAATGGGTTTCAATCGAAATGGCGCGCATTTCGTCTGGCGCACGGCCTGATGGTCGCATGATAGTCTCCTGATAATGGGTTGAAGAACGCAATAGCTTGCCCCGCTTGCTTTGCAAGCGCGCTGCGCTAAACCAGCAACCGTGAGCCAAATTCCAATCAATGAACTGAACGATCGCACGCGCGTCATCTTCCGGATGGTGGTCGAAAGCTATTTGGACAATGGCGCGCCCGTGGGGTCGCGAACGCTTTCCAAATTTGCGGGCCTGAATTTGTCGCCGGCCTCCATTCGCAATGTGATGCAGGATTTGGAAGAGGCTGGCTTACTTGCCTCTCCGCACACCAGCGCCGGCCGTGTGCCCACCGAAAGCGGGCTTCGTCTTTTTGTCGACGGCATGATGCAGTCGGCTGAACCGTCAATGGAAGAACGCCGTGCGATTGAATCGCAAATCATAAGCGATGGGCCAATTGAAGAAGCGTTGGCGGCGGCAACGTCGGTGCTGTCGGGGCTATCGGCCTGTGCCGGAATCGTGCTCGTCCCCAAACGCGATGCCGTGTTGAAGGCATTTAACTTTGCGCGCCTGTCGCCGACCCAAGTTTTGGCCATCATGGTAGGGTCCGACAACAGCGTCGAAAACCGGTTGGTTGCGATTGACCCGGCTGTTTCCGATTCGGCGTTGGTTGAGGCGTCCAATTATATCTCGGCGCGATTGTCGGGTTTGACCTTGTCAGAGGCGTTGGAGCATCTTGACCGGGAAATTCGCGCTGAGCAGGCGGAGCTTGATGTGGCAAGCCAGAAGCTCGTGCGCGACGGTCTGGCGATTTGGTCGCTTGATGCCAATGACCGGCCGGTGCTTATTGTGCGCGGTCAATCGAACCTGATTGACGACGCCGCAGCGGCGGACCTTGACCGGGTGCGCCAGTTGCTCGACGAATTGGAAAGCAAGGAAGAAATCGCGCGTTTGGTCGACAGTGCCCGCGATGCGCAGTCGACGCGGATCTTCATTGGTTCAGAGAATAATTTGTTCTCGCTGTCCGGCTCCTCGGTCATCGCTGCGCCTTATCGCGAAGCCGGTGGCAAGGTGGTTGGTGTCGTGGGCGTCATTGGGCCGACACGGCTCAATTATGCCCGCATCGTCCCGATGGTCGATTTCACGGCACAGGCGCTCAGCCGCTTAATAAAGTGACGCACGGCTTGATGAAACCGAATTGGTTTCTATATGCGCAAAGCAACAGGCGGCATAAGTGCCGCAACAATCATGGGTTAATTAGGTTATGACGGACAAGAACACTGTATCCGCAGATGCAGCAGCAGAAAAGGAATTGGAAGGCGTGCCAGAGCATATGAAGGATGACGCTTCAGAAGCGACCGACGCCGCCGACGCCAAAATTGCCGCGCTTGAAGACGCGCTTGCCACGGCACAGCAAGAAGTCCTGTATGCGCAGGCCGAAACCCAAAATGTGCGTCGTCGCATGGAAAAGGAAGCGCAAGATGCGCGCGCGTATGCCGCAACCGGCTTTGCCCGCGACGTCTTGTCCGTGTCCGACAATTTGGCGCGTGCATTGGAAGCTATCCCCGCCGAAATGCGCGAGAGCGAGTCGATGAAGCCGCTCGTCATTGGCCTTGAAGCCACTGGCCGCGAACTCGACAGCGTTTTTGCCAAAAACGGCATCACCCGCATCGCCGCAATGGGCATGCCGCTTGACCCGAACCAGCATCAGGCGATGGTCGAAATCCCAAGTGCGGATGCTGAACCGGGCACGATCGTGGCCGAGATGCAGGCGGGTTATATGATCAAGGATCGCTTACTGCGCCCTGCTTTGGTTGGGGTGGCTAAAGCGGCGCAGTAACGCCTGTCCTATCATGACCATCACACCGGGGGTGGTCTAACCTAACGCGCTCCGCTATCCAGCGCGTCCCATGACCACAGCGGCATTCCCTTTGGACCGTCAGTCCCCTTGGCGCGATGAATTTCGCGCGACATTGTCGCTTGCCTGGCCGTTGATCTTAACCAACTTGTCGATGTCATTGATTGGCGCGACCGATGTGGTGATGGTGGGGTGGCTGGGGCCAACCGAGTTGGCAGCGGCATCGCTGGGGTTCAACCTGTGCATGACGGCGGCGATTTTCTGCATGGGTCTCGTTACCGCGACAGCGCCGATGATGGCGAGCGAGCGCGGCGCAAAGGCCCATTCGGTGCGCGATATCCGCCGCACATTCCGCCAAGGATTGTGGGTCGCGGTTGCGATCATGATTCCGATCTGGTTGGTCCTGTGGCAGGCAGAGACGGTGTTGCTGACGCTTGGCCAGCAAGCCGAGCTTGCGTCCAAAGCACAAAGCTATGTGCGGGCCTATATGTGGTCGATCCTGCCATTTTTG
>NZ_JBILAF010000084.1:0-9439 GCF_044354325.1 Sphingorhabdus sp.
TTGTTGGTCGATGTGGTTGCGAATGATTGCTGGGCGAGGCTTGGCGCGCGGAAGCCAGTTGAAATTGATCCGCGCAAAGCCACGCCATCAACGATTTCATATCGTGCTGCGGCTTTACCATTGATGGTATCACCAAAGTCACTGAAATGTTCGTAGCGTCCCGCCAATTGCATCGTCAAGCTGTCGGAGAGATCGGCATCGAGTTCGATGTAACCAGCAAAGCTATTGCGTGAAACGTCCGTCGCGTTTGCAGGGCGGAAGCCCGGGAACACTTGGGCACCACCGGCGGCATTGAACGGCGCAGCCGAGAACGGCCCGTTGACGTAGCTTTGAAGCTCACCTGGGACGATTTTATAATTTTCGTTGCGATATTCGCCACCGACGGCAAGCGATACGCTTTGGCCAATGCCGATGTCCAAATCGCGGCGCATATCAAGGTTGATCGACGTCTGGCCTGAACGCAGGCCGCCAGCGTCAAAGCGCCGCGCGCTCACGGTGCCACCCAAAGACGTGTTGACCGTATTTTCGATGTTATAATCCAGACGGTTGGACCCATAGACCACGGATAGGTCGTAATCCCATCCGCTCATGGCGCCACGAAGACCCGCCGCCGCAGAGATATCAACGATTTCGCTGGCAATAAGCGGAAGGAAGCCATCTGCGTAAATGGGCACAAAGGTTGTCGTGGACGCGGCCCAATCGCGGTTGCGCACGTCCGAGGAACGGCGATAGAAACCAGCGCCATTACCTTCACGGATGCCGTAGCTGCCGAAGGTGTAGAACTCTGCTGAGTCAGAGAATTCAATGCCGCCATTGACGAAGAAGTTCAGATCCTTCGATACACCGTCACCGTAACGGTGTGCATAACGGTTGAAGGTCGCTTCGCGCGGATCGCCGGCTGCGAAATAGTTGCGGCGGATGTCTGGGCCCGAACGGTTGGTGGGTGAACGGTCCTTATATTCGGCAGTAAGGTTTACATAGCCGTTGTCGCCCAAGGGTAGACCAAAGTTCGATGCGAAGGTGTATGTGTCACCATCGCGGCGTTTGCGGTCTTCGCCGGTGTATGTGATGGCTGGGTTGTCAGTCAGGCCAGTGGTCAACGAAACAGTGTCAACCTCGCCGACATCTTCCATCTCGGTAATATATTTGCCGAACGTTGCCTGCGCACGTCCGCCAATGCCCTTTTTCAGCTGGATGTTGATAACGCCTGCAATTGCATCGGAACCATATTGCGATGCCGCGCCGTCACGAAGAACTTCGAGGCGTTCAATTGCGAGCGGCGGTATGGTGTTCAAATCAACCGCGGTTGATCCGCGACCTACTGACCCGTTGAGGTTGACCAACGCAGACTGGTGACGACGCTTGCCGTTGACGAGCACGAGCACTTGGTCTGGCGCAAGTCCGCGCAAGGTTGCCGGACGAAGCGAGTCAGTACCATCGGTCAAGGATGGCTGCGGAAAGTTGAACGATGGAACCAACTGGTTCAGCAACTTGTTGGTTTCGGTTGTGCCGCTATTCAGCAGCGCTTCGCCGGAGATGACATCGACGGGCACGGTGCTGTCGGCGACGGTGCGGTCGGTCCGGCGTGTGCCGGTCACGATAATGGCATTTATACCGGTCGCCTCTTCAGCCTCGGCTTCCTGCGCGGATGTATCTTGCTGTGCAAACGCCGGATTGGCGGCCGCCACAAACAGCGCGGTGGATGAGACCGTCACCGCAAGCGCAGAAATTAACTTATATGTTTTCATCATCATTCCCCGGTTTGTCAGTATATTTTTAATTCCGAGTATGAGGCTGGCACTTTGTTACGCCAAATTCCAGTAAACTCGTAATTTATTGCAATTTTGCAGCGGAAATGTGTCTTTATTGCAACGCAACATATTGCGCTAAGCGCATTAAGCTGTGGATTGCTGAAATCGTTGCTTTGCGGCGGCGGGTTCGCTCGCTATCGGGGCAGATATGTCTGACATAGTAGATGCTCCAGCAGAAGATCCATTTGACGCGATTGTCGATGCGCCGTTCGATGCGGCTTTGTCGGAACGTTATCTGATCTACGCGATGTCAACGATCACCGCGCGGTCGCTTCCCGATCTGCGCGACGGATTGAAGCCGGTACACCGGCGTTTGTTATGGGCAATGCGCTTGCTCAAACTTGACCCGGCAAGCGGATATAAGAAATGTGCCCGTGTTGTCGGCGATGTTATCGGTAAATATCACCCGCATGGTGACCAATCCGTTTATGACGCAATGGTGCGGCTCGCGCAGACTTTTTCGCTGCGGTATCCGCTGGTTGACGGGCAGGGCAACTTTGGCAACATCGACGGCGATAATGCGGCGGCGTATCGATATACCGAAGCGCGTCTGACGCGCACAGCCATTGAGCTCATGAACGGGCTTGATGAGAACGCAACGGACTTTCGCCCTACCTACAATGGTGAAGACGAAGAGCCCGAGGTGATGCCCGGTCTGTTCCCCAATTTGTTGGCAAATGGTGCAAGCGGCATCGCCGTCGGCATGGCGACCAGCATTCCGTCGCATAATGCGGCCGAGATTATCGATGCTGCCATGCTCTTAATTGATGAGCCACAGGCGCGTCACGAGCAGTTGATGGAAATCGTCAAGGGACCCGATTTTGCAACGGGCGGCGTGCTGGTAGACAGTCCTGCGGTGATAAGTGCAGCCTATGCAAGCGGTCGCGGTGCTATGCGCGTGCGTGCGCGTTTTTCAAACGGATGGCAGGACAGCGATAAAAGCTGGGAACCCACAGGCGTTGAAAAACTGCCCGGTGGCACATGGCAGCTTGTTGTGTCGGAAATTCCGTATCAGGTACAGAAAGGTAAGTTGATTGAGCAAATCGCGCAACTGATTGCCGATAAAAAGCTGCCCATATTGGACGACATTCGCGACGAAAGTGACGAACGCGTTCGTATCGTGCTTGTGCCCAAAAGCCGCAATGTCGATCCGGAAGATCTGAAAAACGCTTTGTTCCGCCTCACGGACCTTGAAACACGTTTTTCGTTGAACATGAACGTGCTCGATGCCGACCGGACGCCAAAGGTCATGGGCTTGGGCGAAGTTCTGTTGCGTTGGTTGACACACCAGATCGAAGTTTTGGTCCGCAAATCGCAGCATCGGCTGGAAAAGATCGATAGCCGCCTTGAATTGCTTCAAGGCTACATCATTGCGTTCCTCAACCTTGATCGCATCATTGAAATCATTCGTAACGAAGATGAACCAAAGCCGGTTATGATGGCCGAGTTCCAGCTGAATGACCGGCAGGCCGAGGCCATTCTCAACATGCGTTTGCGGTCGCTTCGCCGGTTGGAAGAAATGGAGCTTCGGCGTGAGCTTGAGGGCTTGGAAGCGGAACGCGAGGAGCTGGTGAAGCTCATCGAAAGCCCGGCGCGTCAGAAGACGCGTTTGAAAAAAGACCTGACTGCGCTGCGCAAAAATTACGGTGAAGATACCGAACTTGGCCGGCGCCGCACAAGTTTGGAAGAAGCAGGGCAAGCGCGCGAGATTTCGCTCGAGGCCTTTGTCGAACGCGAACCCGTCACGGTTATCATGTCAAAACGTGGCTGGATTAAAGCCATGAAGGGCCATGCGGACCTATCTGCGCGCGCTGATTTCAAGTTTAAGGAAGGCGATGGCCCCGCCTTTGCATTCCATGCGCAGACGACAGACAAGATCTTGATCGCAACAGCAAATGGCCGTTTTTACACATTGGGTGCCGATAAGCTGCCCGGTGCCCGCGGTTTCGGTGAACCTGTTGGCACAATGATCGACATCGAAACCGGAAACGATATCGTTGCAGCGTTCCCCGCAGTCGCAGACGGGCGCATGTTGCTCGCTGCTTCAACGGGCAAGGGCTTTATCGCGCGGATGAGCGACATTATCGCCGAAACCCGCAAGGGACGCGGCGTCGTCACGTTGAAACCGGGCGCGAAGCTTTCGGTGGTTCGCCTTGCTCCGGCAGAGACCACGGACGAAGCGACGTTGAAGGACCAATATGTTGCCGTAGTGGGTGACAACCGCAAATTGGTGGTCTTCCCATTGAGTGAAATCCCCGAAATGGCCAAGGGGCAGGGCGTTACCTTGCAGCGTTATAAGGATGGCGGCCTTGCAGATGCGGTCTGCTTTAAGATGAGCGAAGGGCTCAGCTGGGCGATGGGCGGCGATAGCGGCCGGATGCGCACGGAAAACGATATGTCCTTGTGGCGCGTAGCCCGCGGCGCGGCGGGGCGACTTCCGCCGCAAGGTTTCCCAAGGAATAACCGCTTCGATTAGGTTTAATGAAAATTAACCACGCGCTGAGGGAACATCTTTTACAATCGGTGTGCATAACGCCGCGTAATGAACAGTGCCAGATCGCCCGTTTTAGACGAAAAACACCCTGATAACAGGGCGATCTTCGCTATCGGCGGTGCCGAGTTTAATTGGCTGTCCTCACTGCCCATCGCGGGCGCTATATTTCGCACCACTCAAAATGAAGTTCATCTGGTGCGTAGTAACAGGAAGTTTGACGACCTGATGTTTGGCTTCGGGGGGCAAGCAAAACCGGACATGGCATTGCTGGGTGACCGGGCAATGGCCATGCTTGACGCAGGCCGTGAGACACATTTCGAATGCTGGCGGTCGGAGGACGCCGTTGATCCGCGCGAGTTGGAAATCAGCATTGCCCGTTTTGGCGGTGGTGATGACATGTTCCTGCTGTCGATCGTTGACCGCACGGCCGAAGCCATAAGCCGTGTTAACCTCCGGCGCGAAATGATGAGCGATAGCCTGACCGGATTTTGCAACCGCATCGGTTTTGAAGAACAGGTTGACGCCGCGGTTGCCGAGATGCGGAAATCGGGTTCGTCGCAAAATTATGCCATCATCCTGGTCGACTTGGCACGCTTCAGTCGTGTGAATGAATCGGTAGGCGCGATTGCCGGTGACGAGCTGCTCATTACCGCCGCCCATCGCCTGAATGCGCGCATCCGCAGCAATGAGATCCTGGGGCGGCTTGGCGGCAATGAGTTTGCCCTATTTGCGCAGTTAGACACAGGTTCAGTCGACGTCGCGGCCATTGTCCAACGTCTGGGTGACGCATTCACAGATCCATGCCAGCTTTCGGATTTGGAGATTCAGGTTGAATGCGCGCTCGCTGCGGCGACCGGTGGTGTGGGCGATGATCCAACGGATACGTTACGCCATGCCCAAATTGCGCTGAAACGCGCCAAATCGTCGAAGCGCTTCGAACTATATGCGGCAGGGGCGGTCGATACCGCACGGCGCCGGTTCAGCCTTGAGACCGACCTGCGGCGGGCGTTGAAACGCGGCGAACTTGTCCTGCATTATCAGCCCTTGGTGGACCTCGAGTGTGGCTCTTTAAGCGGCTTTGAAGCACTGGCGCGTTGGGACCACCCCGACCTTGGTCCCATATCGCCTGTCGATTTTATTCCTGTGGCGGAGGAAAGCGGCTTAATCGTACCACTTGGCCGCTGGGCACTTGAAGAAGCGGCGAAGACCATCGCGCGCTGGGACAGCCGGTGTGACACGCACAAGGATTTCCGGGTTTCCGTGAACATGTCCGCCGTGCAGATGCAGCGCGATGATGTGGTGGATGCCGTGTCGTCGGCGCTGAAGGGCGCGAATGTTGGTGGCAACCGGATGACAATTGAGCTGACCGAGAGTGCCTTTATCAATGACCCTGCTGGCGCAAAGACGTTGCTTGATGCGTTGAAGGGGTTGGATGCCAATCTTGCCATGGACGATTTCGGCACCGACTATTCCAATCTGGCCTATCTCCAGCAGCTGCCGATAGATGTTCTGAAAATCGACCGCAGCTTTGTGTCCGAGATGCTGGTCAACAAAGATAAGCGGGCCATTGTTCGCACGGTACTGTCGCTGGCGCGGGCATTGGGTATGAAGACAACGGCCGAGGGCATTGAAACGGTCGAGATTTCGCAGTTGCTTCGCCGTCTTGGCTGTTCCGTCGGGCAGGGCTATTATTATGCGCGGCCTTTGTCTGAAGATGCGGCTTATGCCTTTTTGGCCGCTGACATAGCTGCCTCGACACACTGAAGCGCCAATTCGGACTGGCGGTCCGAAACCGGGAAATCTTCGGCGACCCAGAAAGCTTCGAGTTTTTGCAAGGTTTTCGCCACGAGTGGACCAGCGGGCAATCCCATTTTGATAAGATCGCCGCCTTTAATGTGCATGATGGGGCTATCCCAATTGTCCAAGCGCGCCAGACAAAGCGGCAGGGCATTGTCGTCCGCAAACAACATGGCGACATCGCGCGCGGTGTCACTATCAAAACGATAGGCGATGGCGCGGATGTTGCCCTCAGTTGGCGCGCCAGCGTGCAAACGGTTGGCGAGATTTTCCCGCATTTTGTTCGACAGCTTCAGCCGTGCCGCCACTTTGTCGACCGCGACGGGATCCGTCACCAATATGCTGAGAAACCGGGCAGGCAGCGAGAGCGGTTGATGGTGCAATTGCTCGCGTTCAACAAGTCGCTGCAATCGGTCGTGGGCATCGCTGCAAAGTTCGGGAAGAAATGGCGCGAAAATAGCATTGTCGATCATGAGACCGACAGATGCGGCTGGGTTTTTGAGCGACAGTAACCGGGCCAGTTCCTGCGCAATGCGTTCGCGCGACAGCGCCGTCAGACCGTGCGCACCTTGCGCGCAGGCATGGATTGCGTCTGCATCCACCGGACCGCTGCCAAATCGGGCAAGAAACCGGAAATACCGCAATATCCGCAGGAAATCCTCGGCAATCCGCTGTGTCGCGTCCCCAATGAAGCGCAGGCAGCCGTTTTCGAGATCGCTTAAACCGCCGAAATAATCGAAAACCTCTCCTGTTTGTGGGTCGGCATATAGCGCGTTGATCGTGAAATCGCGCCGTGCGGCATCTTCCCGCCAGTCGGTTGCGAAAGCCACCGTCGCGCGCCGACCATCGGTGGAGACATCGCGGCGTAATGTGGTGATTTCGTAATTCTTGCCGTCGACCACCGCCGTAATTGTGCCATGGTCCAGCCCCGTCGGAACGGCTTTGACGCCGCCAGCTTCCAATCGGTCCATAACCGTTTCGGGTAACAATGCTGTGGCAATATCAACGTCCGAAACCGGCAGCCCCAATAATGTGTCGCGCACAGCGCCGCCAACATATCGGGGGCCACCATAAGAATCGGCCAGCAGCGCCAGTACCTTTTTCAGGCCCGGGGCGTGTTGCCATTCGGCGTGAGGAAGCTGTGCCGCAATCATGCCAGCCGCCGTACCAGATTGGCGATTATCCCCGCCGTTACGCCCCATATCCGCCGTTCGCCCCATTGCATGTCGTAATAGCTTCGCTGCTGCCCATTCCAGTTGGCCACTTTCTTGATGGAATTGGCAGGATCAAGCAGAAACGCAAGCGGGACTTCAAACCAGTCTTCGACCTCTTGTGGGTTGGGCTGAATCTCAAGGTCAGGGGGAATGATACCAACAACGGGGGCAATGCTGTATCCGCTGCCTGAATAATAAGTGTCGGCAACGCCGATGACCTCGACACGGGCTGGCGGTATGTTCAATTCTTCTTCTGCTTCGCGCAAAGCCGCAAAGATCGAATTTTCGTCGGTATCGTCAACCTTGCCGCCGGGAAATGCAACTTGCCCTGCATGGCTGCGTAGCCATGCCGGGCGCTGGGTGAGAATAACGCCCGGTTCGGCGCGGTCGGTTATCGGGATTAGGACGGCAGCGGCGCGATGTTGAACCGTGTCACCCAAATAGCGCTCATCCTCAATCTCGATATCCAGCGCGGGGTCTAACGCCTGATATATGCGGTTCCGCCAATTCATGCGGGCGCCATCAAGTTGAATTGTGCACCTTTGCTCCAGATGGTGACGCCTTCGGGGTCCTCGGCAAGCGCAAGGTTGGCAAGTTCGTAGTAAACGGGCCGTGCGAGCTTTGCCCAAAGTCCGCCGCGCACATGCAAATAGGGCAGGCCATTGCGCATTTCGATGGCGTGGTCGGCGTCTGCAAAAACCAGATCGTCGCTGTTCAACCGGAACGCGAGGGTTCGGTCTTTGCCTTCGCCTTCACTTTGCAACTCAACCGCAATGAAGGGCGCATCCTCGACCGCGATGGACAGCTTCTGCTGTGGCGTGACCAGCCAGTGCTTTCCATCGGCGTCGCACAACAACAAACTCGAAAAGGCTCGGACCATTGCAGGGCGCTTTATCTCATCGCCCTGATGATACCATTTGCCATCGGCAGCGATACGCATTTCGCTGTCGCCTGTTTGTTCAGGCATCCAGCTTTCGACCGGCGGCAGCTTTCGCGCCGCCACAAGGTCGGCAATGTCCGAAAGGCTCAGTTTCGCAAGATCAGGGGCTTCGTAAGGCATAGACTAAAGATACGGCTAAAGCGGACGGTCGTCAAAGCTTAGTCGGCTGGACCGAGCGCGCCATGTTCCGGCAAGGCCGACATTGCCGGGTTCCTTAGCAATAGTCGGCGCGGTTCCCAAGGGCCGGGCAAAGTCCAACCCGACGTGCCTTCCGCGTCAAATCCAAATCGTCCATAATATTCAGGGTCGCCAATCATCACCATCGGTGCATCATCCGCGCGCATTGCGTCGAGCATGAGCTGCATAAGCCGCGTTCCAATGCCCGCATTCTGACGGTGACTGGCGACCGCGACTGGACCGACCAATATCAATGCGGCGTCGCCGACGCGTATCGGCCAACATTGGATGCTTCCGACAAGCTCGCCGCCGTCCAAGATGCCGAGCGACAAATGGTCAATGGCGGACATGCCCTTACGCAGCAGATAGGCAGTGCGTTGATGGCGGTCGAGACCAAAGGCATCATCCAGCAACGCTTCGACCACGCCTTCGGCAAGGTTTGAGAGTGCCGTTGCGTGCATGATTAATCACGCGAGAGGGAAAATGAACGAAACATATGCGGCCCCCTGTCATTGCAGCTAGCATTTGTCCAATCGATTATGGATCAACTTGTTATGTAATCTTGGAAAATTGCGTTTGTCTGGAACATCGTTTAGCCTGTGCCCGTTACAAAATGCTGTGCAGGAGACAATTTGGTGAACGAGCAAGATATCCCTCATGAGACCATGAATGCGCAAGCATCTCCGGCGACCCCGCAGCAGGCTGAGCCTGTTCTTAAGAAGATCGACTATTGGGGCTATATTGTCCTAGCCGCTGGCGTTGGCGCGCTCTTTTGGGGCCTTGTCTCTGCCGTTGGAACCGGTTGGGGTTATTGGGAATATACATCTGGATTGAAGGGCGTGGCCGGGGCGTTTTTGCTGGGCCTTGGCGCGATATTGATCGGCGCAGTGCAAGGCTGGCGCGTGCGTAAAGCTGTCAACCCGCCGCCGCGTGCGCGTCGATGGGTCGGTATGGTTTTTGCGCTTGCATATGTTGCGTGGGTGGGAACGTTTTTGATGGCGGCGTT
>NZ_JBILAF010000078.1:0-10258 GCF_044354325.1 Sphingorhabdus sp.
TGCAGCATATGCGTCGTTAATGCTATTGCAATCAATTCGCATTAACACTATGAACGCCTCTTAGGAGATGTTTCATGGTCGTTTGCGTGTGTAATGCCATCCGGGAAAAAGACCTGCGCGCTGCGGTGCGTTGCGGTTCTGAGCGTCCGAACGATGTGTACGCGCGCCTTGGTCGCAAACCGAAATGCGGCCAGTGCCTGACCTTTGCCCGAAATATTATCAGCGCCGGACCTGCGACCGCGTAGCATTAGCTATCCGATAATTGGCGGTTTCACGGCACTTTGCGCTTTCAACTGGGGCATATTTCACGCTATCTTGATTCGATAAACAATAAAGGATTGTGCCATGAAGGGTGATGCAAAGGTCATTGAGTATCTAAATGAGGCGCTCAAAAATGAATTGACCGCCGTGAACCAATATTGGCTGCATTATCGTATGCTCGACAATTGGGGCGTTTCCAAACTGGCACATTTTGAACGGCATGAGTCGATTGACGAGATGAAGCATGCCGACAAGCTGGCGGAGCGCATCCTGTTCTTGGACGGGTTACCCAATTTTCAGCTTCTCGGGCGCTTGCGCATTGGTGAAACGGTCGAAGAAATCCTGAAAGCCGATTTAGAGCTTGAGTATGAAGCTCTGTCGCAACTGAAAGATGCCATCGCGCACAGCGAAGCTGTTCGGGATTATGTCAGCCGCGATCTGTTTGCCGAAATTCTTGAGAACGAAGAAGAGCATGTTGACGTGCTGGAAAAGCAGTTCGACATGATCGCACGCATGGGCATGGAAAACTACGTTCAGTTGCAGTCGCAACCGCCCGAAGACTAATCAGCCCAAGCGCATTCCGCCAAGGGCGTTGCGTTGGGCGGCCGCGACCGGACGGCGCTCGACCAATGGACTGGTTTCCGCTTCGAGCGCCAACACTGTCGCTTCGAACAGCGGACGCAAGCGAACGACCTTTTCAACAAGTTCAGACGGGTCGATCTGGATTTCGACATAATGCCGGGCGGCGACTTCAATTTCTTCGGCCAACAATGCCAAGCGATTCGCGCCAAATTGCCATGCCTCGCCTTTTAACGTGTGCGCAGGCATCACCAGCTTTGTCGAATCTTTCAGGCGCATGGCTTCTTCGATTGCGGCCACCGATTTCGTGCCGTCTTCAAGGAAATAGCCCAATATGCGCACAAAGCCTGCACCCAATAGGCTGCGGGTTTCGCCAAAGGCTTTCCAGTCGATCAGTCCATCCGGTTCGTTGGTCAACTATTCGCTCCCAGGACACGGAAATACGGTCCGGCACGACAATACATCGGCAGAAGTAAACAGAGCGTTGACGTAGCTGCGCGGCAGGCCGCGCCGGTTGCGCCCTTAATCTGCGAACGGGTTCTTTGATGAACGGAAATTGATGCGCACGGGCACCGCGCCGAAATCCAAATCCCGGCGAATACCGTTGAGCAAATAGCGCGCATAGCTGGCGGGCAATTCGTCGGTCCGGTTGCCGAAAATCACGAACGTCGGCGGGCGGTTGCGCGCCTGAGTCATGTACCGCAATTTGATCCGCTTGCCGCCGGGGGCAGGTGGCGGGTTTGCCGAAATCGCCGCTTCGAACCAACGGTTGAGTATGCCGGTGGGCACGCGCTTGTTCCACGCCTCACGCGCGTCAAACGCCGCCGATATCATCTGGTCCAGCCCCTTGCCGGTCAGCGCAGATACGGCGATCATCGGAACGCCCTTCAACTGCGACAGGCCTTCTTCCAGCGCGGCACGAATGCCTTTGAACAGGCCGCTACCGTCGACGGCAACGTCCCATTTGTTAATCGCGATAATCAGCGCGCGGCCTTCTTGAATGACATGGTCGGCAATTTTCA
This sequence comes from Sphingorhabdus sp., assembly GCF_044354325.1. GTDB lineage: Bacteria > Pseudomonadota > Alphaproteobacteria > Sphingomonadales > Sphingomonadaceae > Sphingorhabdus_B. The sequence continues at coordinate 1,863 of NZ_JBILAF010000078.1, forward strand.
GGTCTTGGACTTCCAAACCTTTGGTTGCGTCCAAAAGCAATACGACGACCTCAGCAAAATCGATGGCATGGCGGGCATCGGCGACCGACAGCTTTTCAAGCTTGTCCTGCACCTTGGCGCGCTTGCGCATCCCTGCCGTATCGATCAGGCGCACGCGCCGTTCGGTCAGCATCGGAGGAATATTGCCTTCTTCATCGGGCTCGCGCTCTTTCGGGCTTGGGTCGTTCCAGATCCAGTCCACCGAAATACTATCGCGGGTAATCCCGGCCTCAGGGCCGGTAATCAAACGGTTCTCGCCCAAAATCTTGTTAATGAGCGTCGATTTGCCTGCGTTCGGGCGGCCAACAATGGCCATCTTTAATATCGCGTCCGGTGCTTCGGGGTCGGGCACTTCAAATGCACCGCCGTCAATATGCGGCAACAGCGACTGGAACAGGTCGGCCATGCCTTCGCCATGTTCGCCGCTGATCGCAATCGGGTCGCCAAAGCCAAGCGCGTAGCTTTCCAATATGCCGTTATCGCCCTGCTTGCCCTCGGCCTTGTTCACGGCAAGAACGACCGGGGTTGCGCTGCTGCGCAGCCAACGGGCGATTTCTTCATCGAGCGGGGTGACGCCGACACGGCCATCGATCAGGAACAACGCAACCTGCGCGCCTGCAATCGCGGCCTCGGTTTGCATGCGCATCCGGCCAGGCAGGGTATCGGGATCTTCATCCTCATAACCTGCGGTATCGACAATGGTGAATTCAAGATCGAACAAACGACCTTCGCCCTCACGCCGGTCGCGGGTGACGCCAGGCGTATCGTCGACAAGCGCCAGCTTCTTGCCAACCAAACGGTTGAACAAAGTTGACTTGCCGACATTGGGCCGACCGATAATGGCTACCGTCGGCAACATGCCGGCATTACTCCTTTAAAGACTTAGCCCCGGAACGCGGAAATGCGGCCGGAGTCGTCCAAGATATACAATGTGTTGTTCGCCACGATCGGGGCGAGCGACACGTCATTTTTGACGTCGAATACTTCGGTGGCGGCGCCTTCATCGGGGGAAATCGACCAGATCGCGCCATGCGAATTGGCAACGATCAAACGGCCACCGGCAAGGACCGGGCCATACCAGCTGATCGGGCCCTTTTTCTTCTTTTCATTTTTGAAACGCTGAAGCTTTGAAATCCACCGGACCTTGCCGCTCGACCGCGCAACGCACAGAAGCTTTGCCTCATCCGTCATCACAAATACCCAGTCGCCCACGGCGACAGGTGTCGAAATGCCGGCAATGTTGATTTCCCAAATGCGCTGGCCGCTGACCAGTTCATAGGATGCCATACGGCCACCCTTGCCGAGCGCAAAGACGCGGCCACGGTCAATGACGGGATCGGCGTCAATATCGGTCAATGTCGATACAGATGTCGACATGGCCGTGCGCGACAAAGTGTCGCTCCACAGGCTGCGGCCATTTTCATAACGATAGGCGGCAAGCTCTCCGCTGGAATAGCCAGCGATGACCGTGCCTTGTGCTGCCGCAGGTGCGCCAACGCCAAAGATACCCGATGCGGCAACCGGGCCAGCTTCGTTCCATTGGGGTTCACCGTCGCTTTGACGCAGGGCGTAAATCTGGTTGTCCTGGGTCATGACATATAGATTGCCATTGGACAGTGTCGGCGCACCGCGCAGGGGCCCTGCAGGACGCTTTTTCCACACAAGCGCACCGGTATCGGCGGCAAGCGATGCAACATCGCCAACGCCGTTGGTCGCAAATACGTTGGTGGCGGTTGCGCTTACGCCGCCGCCATAGCGTGATGACTTGCCATCATTTTTGACTTCCAGCGCATTGCTCCAGATTTGCCTACCGCTATTGGCGTCAAAGGCCGTGACCCGCGCCGTGGTGTCGACAACATATAGACGCCCATCGCTCATCACCGGGCTCGCGGCGAGGCGGGCGCGCGGGTTTGCACCCTTTACGCTTGCGGTCCAGACGCGCGACAGACCTTGGCCCAGTTCAACATGGCCAGGTGATTTTGATGCGTTGCCGCCGGGCTGCGCCCATGCTTCGTTGACCGTTGCGGGTGGCAAGGTCACCGCAACATTGGCCAGCGCGGCATCAATGTCGGTATCGCGCTCCGTACCCAATATGGCGACGCGACTGCCGACGGTCGGGGTGTTGTTTTTCTTTCCGGCATCGCCGCGCACGCCGTCCAAAACGGCACAGCCGCCAAGGGTGGTGGATGCAGCGAGGACCAATAAAAGCTTACTGACAGTCTTCAATTTCACTCTCCCTTGGAGGCGGTTTCATCCGCCTTCGATGCCGCATTGCGCTTTGCGTCAACCTGAACAGTATCTACGCCAAGCGCGCCAGCCATTTGTTGCGAACGGCTGCGCAGCGACTCCGGCAGGTCCTCCTGCTTTGCAATCTGGGCAAAAATCGGACCAGCCAAATTGTCCTTACCCATTTTTATATAGGCCAATGCCGTCAGCTCACCCGCGCTGCCGAACCATGCATGGCCGGGGGTCGCAAGTGGCTTCAACCGGTCAATAACCTGTTGCGGTGGGGTCGAATCAAATTCGGCGCTGACCTGACGAATGAGCGCGAGATCGCGGAATGTCTGCGGCAGGCTGCTGTCTGCGGCGACCTTTGCATAAATTGCGACCGCTTTCTTGGTCTCGCCGTCTTCGCCAAGCAAATTGGCTTCGACCAGTTGCGCCATTGCGCGATATCCGGGCTGGTCCGCCTTGGCGAGTGTCGCGAGCTGCGCACGTGCTTCTTTTTCCTGACCGGCGCGCAATTTGTCCATCGCGTCCACGAACAGTTCGCTTTGCACATCAGCCGCAGCCTGCTTTTGGTTGTGATAGACAATCCAGCCACCAAAAGCGAGCAAGCCCGCCGCAATTGCGGCCAATAACCAGCGTCCGTAACGTGTCCAGAAATTGGTGAGATCGCTTGCGCGGACGGCATCGTCCACTTCGCGCAAAAACGCTTCGTCGCTTCCGTTCCGGTCTTTTTCAGGGCGCTGTTCTGTCGGTGTCAAAGCCAAGAGGGCCTCCGATTATAAATAGTCTTGATCAGTTGGAGCCGTCCTTAGCCCGACTTGGCTGGATAGGCCAGCCTGCTTTACGAAGGTTGATACAGCTGTTCGGGTCCGGGGAAGCTGCGGTCACGCACGCCCGCGGCATATTCGCGCACGGCATCTTCAACGCTGACGCCCATATTGCCGAATTTTTTGACGAACTTTGGCACGCGGTCGAACAGGCCAAGCATGTCTTCGGCGACCAGAACTTGCCCGTCGCATTGCGCGGACGCACCAATGCCAATCGTCGGGCAGGCGACTTTCTGCGTAATTTCAATGGCGATATGTTCCAGCACGCCTTCGATCACCATGGCAAAGGCACCGGCATCGGACATGGCGATGGCGTCTTCGACAATCGATTTGGCTTCTTCAGGGCTCTTGCCGCGTACGCCATAACCACCAAGGATGTTCACGGCTTGCGGCGTTAGGCCGACATGCGCCATCACCGGAATGCCGCGCGACGTCAGGAATTCGACCGTAGGGGCCAAAACCTTGCCGCCTTCCAATTTGACCGCTGCGGCGCCGGTTTCCTTCAACAGCCGCGATGCGTTCACAAATGCCTGCTCGGCCGAGGCTTCATAAGACCCAAAGGGCATGTCGACGATGACGGCGGCGTGGTAACTGCCGCGCACGACCGCTGCGCCATGCGCGGCCATCATTTCCATCGTCACCGCCACCGTATGCGGCAGGCCGTAAATCACCTGACCCAGCGAATCGCCGACGAGCAGCATGTCGCAATGCGGATCCATCAACTGCGCCATGCGCACGGTGTACGCGGTCAGCATGACGAGCGGTTCTTGGCCCTTTTGCTGACGGATGCGCGGCACTGTCAGCCGCTTCATCGGCGACGGCGTCGGGTTCGCACGGCTGGTGGATGTGTCGAACGTGAGCGTTTTTGAATTGGTAGACATGGCGGAGGACTTAGCCGCTAAACGCACCGCACGAAAGGAAGAACGGGCGACATGTATGTTATATTTGACTCAATGTTAAAAATATCTAACATTAAGTGCGAATCATGTAACATTGGAGATTGTCGATGTCCTTCCGAGAGAAAATTCACTGGATTTCGTTGGTCGGGTTGCTGTCCGCTTTCGGCTGGTATTTCCTGAACTATCCTTGGGAAATCGCGAATTCGCCCAAGGGAATGTACATTGCGGTGTGGATGTTACTTCCGGTGACGATCATTTTTTTGGTGCCAATGGTCGCGGGGGCCGCCTTTTTTGCGATCCGCGCACCGAAGGACGCTGATCTGAAAGAAGACGAACGCGAAAAGGGCATCCATCTGAGGGGAACCCATCTGGCCTATTACCCATTGGCCATAGGCGTTCAGCTGAATATCTTCGTGCTTATCAATGGATTCAATTATGGGTACGCCGTGACCATCCTTATCGCCACATTGGTTATTGCCGAACTCATTCGCGTGGGGTCGCAGCTATATTATTATCGCCGTGGCTACTGACCCGATGGCGCAAACACCCTTCACCAACGATATCAGGACGCTGCGCTTCCTCGCCGGGGAGATGACGCAGGGCGATTTGGGCGACAAGGTGGGCGTCACGCGCCAGACCATCGCCGCCATTGAGCAGGGCAAATATTCACCCTCGCTTGAGGTCGCGTTTCGCATCGCCCATGTCTTTGGAAAGCCGCTTGAAGAGGTTTTTCAGTGGACTGCAAAAGCCGGATAAAGTGTGCCGGCTTGTTCGTCACCGCGTCTTCGAAAAAGCGGCGCACTGCGCAACCAGCGACGGCATTTCATCCACCGGAATGTTGTGCTTCGGGCCGAAATTGAAACAGGATTTGCCCTGCATGCGCTTGCGCAAGGCGTCTGAAATTTCGTCCAGTAACGAAGGTTCGAGATACACCGGAAACAGGTGAAACGAGACGTAGCTTTTCTTGATTTGAACCGCTGCAAACATCTCCGGCGTGCCATCGGCCTTCACGGTTTCGAGATAATAATTGTCCGCCGCATCCCGCTTTACGTGAAAGTCGGGCTCATAGGGTTTCAGCATATTCTTCAGCGTCGAAAATATGTCGTCCACCTCATTCTCCCATTATGTTCGCCCGTGCCGACACGGCCTCTGCAACATTATCACTGAATATGCCGTCAACGCCCGTGGCCAAAAACGCCTTCATCTCGGCCTGAACGTCGCCAATGCCGCGCGGGTCGACGCCTGATTTTTGCGCCAATGGCAGGAAGTAATTTTCGCGGCGGAATGTCCATGGGTGCACGGCAAGGCCCACCTTATGCGCGTCGGCCACAAGCGTCGTTGGCGTGCCCAGATTGCCGATCATCGTGCGTGGGATGACCATGGCCTTGTTCGGGCCAACGCCATCGGCATAGGTCGCAACAATTTTCAGGCCCTCGGCAGTCGCCATTTGCTGGTAGGTCAGATCGCTGCGGTCGGCGGGGCTGCCCTTTTCTTCCATCAACTGGATCAGCCGCAATTTCGTCTTGGGCCGCAACGCTTTGAGATTTTCGACCTCAAACGATTGGATGAAAATCGGCGCGTCTTTGGTGACATGGCCAAAACGGGTCAGCATCGCCAGCAACGGCGCCTCATGCGGCAGGCCGATCGACGCGAAATAGCTTGGGTGCTTGGTTTCGGGATAGACGCCGACATTGTGCGCCTTGGCGAGGGTCAGGATCTCTTCAAAGGTCGGGATTTCAAACTGCCCGTCAAACGCCATATTGTCCTTGCGCAATTGCGGCAGGCGTTCCTTGGTACGCAGCGTCTTGAGCTCGGCCAGCGTGAAATCTTCGGTGAACCAGCCGGTCATTTTCTTACCATCGATGGTCTTGCTGGTCTTGCGGTCGGCAAATTCGGGCTTGTCGGCCACGTCGGTGGTTTCCGAAATCTCATTCTCATGCCGCGCGACCAGCACGCCGTCTTTCGTCAGCACAAGGTCAGGCTCGATATAATCCGCACCCTGTTCAATCGCGCGCGTGTAGCTGGCGATGGTATGTTCGGGTCGCTCACCCGATGCGCCGCGGTGCGCGATGATGATGGCTTGGCCGTGTAAGGGTTTTTCCATGGCGTGGCTTTCCGGTGTCGCGCAGGCGGGTAACACGAATAAGGCGATGAAGAGGGCGTGCAGGTTTCTCATTCCGCCTTCATGGCCGCGCAGCATTTCATTTGTGCGACAAGACCGGTTCCCATTCGGATTCCTTGAACCCCACCAGCAAAGTCGTACCGCCTTCGACGACGGGCCGTTTGATCATCGACGGGTTGGCGACCATCAACGCAATGGCTTTGGCCTCATCAATGTCGGCCTTGTCGGCATCGGGCAATTTCTTGAACGTCGTGCCTGCCTTGTTCAGCAGCTTTTCCCAGCCAACTTGGCCAGCCCAGCGCGCCAGATGCGCTTCGGTCACGCCAGCCTTTTTATAATCATGAAAGACAAAGCCGACACCGCGCGCATCAAGATAATTCCGCGCCTTTTTGACGGTGTCGCAATTGGGAATGCCGTAGAGGGTGATGTGTGACATGGGTTTCTTTCTGGGTCGCCTTCGTGGGGTGGTGACGCGTCCTTTAGTTTTGCTGTGGGGCTTTCGCCTCAGGAAACAATGGCCACGCCAATTGTTGGCCCAAAGTCGCGTCTGGCAGATTTTCCACCCCATAGCTTTGCGGATAGGTGCGGGTGATTTTCGCGGTGCCGAACAGAATGTCCCAAAAGAACAGCAGATTTCCGAAATTGCCCTTATAGTTCACGGCAGGGTCGCTGTAATGGCGCCCATGATGGGCATGGTGGGTAGCAGGCGTCGATATCGTGCGTTCAACCACCCACATGACGGGCGAAAGCCATTTGATTTTGAGCAGCTTCGCATCCCAAGCTACATCGCTATGCGCCCCGATGATCACAAGTTGTTTGACCACAACATAGCCAGCAAACACCCAACCCAAGCCCATGTAGATCAACACGGCCGAGAACCAGATGCTTGGCATCAGCGCGTAATAAAAAATGTTGTTCCGGTAGACCAACCGGATGCTCATATAGCGGGCGTTGTGGTGCGCACGGTGCATATTGTAGAGCCACGCGAAGCTATGCGATGCACGGTGCTGCCAATATTGCATCATATCATCCAGGATCAGGAACAACCCGATCGCCAGGAATATATTGATACCCGACAACATCCCACGCCATTCGGGACGCAGCGCGCCGAGCGCATAGTCGACAAATATCAAAATGGCGGGCTGGGTGAAAACCAACAATAAAACGGTGCTGACAATTTCGACAATGCCGTCGTCGCGGGTTTGCTCATTCTTTGAAAAAAGGCGGGTGCGAAATAATTCAAGCAGGCCAAAGACCAGATAAATGGCCAGAACGGCGTAGGTTGAAGTCGGCATCTTAGTCGTGCTTTCTTGGAATGATTAAGGTCTAGGCCCAGTACCCATGCACGGACGCAGAAGGCAATAACAACAGCGATGCGGATAACGAGCAAAAAGGCATCATACGAGCTAACATAGGTTTTAGACCACCCACAAGGGCGCAGATCAATTTGGCTGCCGCAAGAGGGTGATGTTCGACATGGGTTTCTCTCCGGCGCGCCGTGTTGGGGTGGTGAAGTTTCGTTACATATTCTTTAGGCTTTTTCGATGAAAGCTTTTCGCGTGATGGTCAAAAAAGCGGACGGTCCGGTTACGACGACATTGCGGACGGAGCCAGAGAAAGCTAAACACAGCGGAGGGAGACTGGACAATGGCGCTAGTTACAATCGGGTCTGCTTTCGCTGCCGTGATGATATGGCTTGCGCTTCACGCCAATGCTCGATTTTCCGGTGAACGGCGCCTACCCATGCAATGGTGGCTGAACGGGGAAGTTACTTGGTATGCTCCACGTCGTATAGCATTGGCCTTCATTCCAACGTTAGCAATCATTGTCTTTGCTTTATACGTTGCACTTAGCCTCACAACAAAACCCAGAGCTGGTGATGAACAACTCGTCATACCCGCTATGTTGTTTATGGGTTTTCTTTTTCTGGGCATTCAGTGGCTTCACCTATATTTGGTAAGAAAAACACTGGATCGGAAGAGCGGCTAACACTGCAACCGCCCACACACACCGTCACCCTGAACTCGTTTCAGGGTCTTACTTTTTCATGCACCGTCCAGAATTAAGACCCTGAAACAAGTTCAGGGTGACGAGGAGGGGTGCAACATGGCCCACCGCGCCACTTCCTGACGCTCCCCGATCCCCGGCCAGATAGGAAAGCAGCCACGGCAATCGCCCTGACTGCATAGCCGTTACTTATAATGCTCCCGCCGGTCGCCGAAATCACGCACGCGCTTGCGCCATGCGCGATAGCTGCCGGGTTTCAGTTGCGTGCGCATG
>NZ_JBILAF010000079.1:0-10028 GCF_044354325.1 Sphingorhabdus sp.
CCGCAGTGAAGCGTGGAGGGCCCCGTATCATCACCGCAGCCCTGAGCCTGTCGAAGGGCGTCCATCGGCACAGCGCCTGCACTTTGGACACCCTTCGACGGTCGCAGGCGCTGCGCACCCGCTGCTCAGGGCTTCGGTTTATGCAGAGACCCCGCCCTTCCCATCAGCATTCCAACATCACATGTTCGTCACCCTGAACTTGTTTCAGGGTCTTAATTCCTTGCAACACTAAAGTAAGATCCTGAAACAAGTTCAGGATGACGATAGGTTTGGCGAAGGCAGCAATGACAAATCAATTGGATGCTTCTAAAGCCGCCCCATGACCACGCGATTCCAGTTTTCGATTTCCGCCACCGATGGCAAGGCGCGCACCGGCAGCATTCAGATGATGCGCGGCGAAATTCGTACGCCCGCCTTCATGCCCGTCGGCACCGCCGCCACGGTAAAGGCGATGCGCCCTGCCGAAGTGCGCGCAACGGGTGCGGACATCATCCTTGGCAACACCTACCATCTGATGCTGCGGCCCGGCGCGGAACGTGTCGCGCGGCTGGGTGGGTTGCACCAGTTTTCGGGCTGGGACCGCCCGATATTGACCGACAGCGGCGGGTATCAGGTGATGAGCCTGTCGGCTTTGCGCAAAATCACCGAAGAGGGCGTCGCGTTTCAAAGCCATCTCGACGGGTCGAAACATATGCTGTCGCCCGAACGATCGATGGAAATTCAGCGGCTATTGGGGTCCGACATTGTCATGGCGTTTGACGAATGCCCCGCCAATGGCGTGAGCCGCGATGAAGCGATCAAGTCGATGGAACTATCGATGCGTTGGGCCAAGCGTTCACGCGACGGGTTCGACAGCGGCGGCGAACATGCCGCGCGCGCGGCCTTATTTGGCATTCAACAAGGATCATTGGACGAAGAATTGCGCAAGCGCTCTGCCGATGCTTTGATCGACATTGGTTTTGATGGCTATGCCGTGGGCGGCCTTGCGGTGGGTGAAGGGCAAGAGGCGATGTTTGGTTGCCTCGATTATGCGCCGGACCAATTGCCCGCCGACCGGCCACGTTATCTGATGGGTGTGGGCAAGCCTGACGATTTGGTGGGCGCGGTTGAGCGCGGCATCGACATGTTCGATTGCGTCCTGCCCACCCGATCTGGCCGCAATGGCCAAGCCTTTACCCATCATGGCCCCATCAACATCCGCAATGCGAAATTTGCCGAAGACCAAGGGCCGATTGACGACCAATGCACCTGCCCGGTGTGCGCAACATGGACCCGCGCTTATGTCCATCACCTGATCCGGTCGGGCGAAATACTGGGCGCGATGCTGATGACGCAGCATAATTTGCATTATTACCAAATGCTGATGGCCGGAATGCGCGCGGCGATATCGCAAGGGCGCTTTGCGGCATTCGCCGCCGATTTCCGGCGGGATTATGTCCGCGGAAAAGATCAGGGTTGAAACCATGACGCGCGTCGCAGCAGCCATCGCACGCGCACAGGCCAACAGTCCGTTTCTTGCCGGATTGATGGACCGCAACCCCGATTTGATGGCGATGGTCGCAGCGGGCGAATTTGACGCGGCGCTTGCGCAATCCCTTGCCCGAACGGCGGACAATGTCGGCAGTGCCTTGCGCCAACAGCGGCAGGGCGTTGCGCTGGTCACCGCGATTGCGGACCTCGCTGGCGTTTGGGACCTCAGCCGCGTCACAGGCATCCTTTCCGACTTTGCCGACCATGCGCTCGACCAAGCCATATCTGCCGCCATCGAAGAACGCGTGCCCGGCGCGCCCAACCAAGGCTTTGCTGTCATTGCGCTGGGCAAACATGGCGGACGCGAGCTGAATTATTCGTCGGACATTGACCCGATTTTCCTGTTCGATCCCAAAACCCTGCCCCACCGCGAACGTGACGATGTGGCAGAGGCTGCGGTGCGCTATGGCCGCCGCGTCATCGAACTATTGTCCGCATTGGATGGCGACGGATATGTCTTTCGCGTCGACATGCGGCTGCGGCCATCGCCTGAGGTCAGCCCCATCGCTTTGCCCGTCGAAGCGGCCATCGGCTATTATGAATCAAGCGCGCTGGCGTGGGAACAAGCGGCATTCATCCGATCGCGGGTCTGCGCAGGCGACCGCGCGCTCGGCGCATATTTCCTGAACGCCATTCAACCCTTCATCTGGCGCAAGTCGCTTGATTTCGGGCAATTGAAGAACATCACCGCCATGACCGCGCAAATCCGCGACCATTATGCCAAGGGTCAGAAAATGGGCCTTGGGTTCGACCTGAAGCGTGGCCATGGCGGCATCCGCGAATGTGAATTTTTCGCGCAGGCGCATCAGCTGATCCATGGTGGACGCGATCCGGTGCTGCGTGTGCCCGACACCCGCGAGGCGCTCAAACGGCTGGCGGCGGCTGGGCCGATTAGCCCGCAAGAGGCGGAGACATTATCATCGGCCTATGAACAGTTGCGGACATTTGAACATCGTCTGCAAATGCACAGCGACCGGCAAACGCACGAGATACCACTGAACCGCGAAACCGCCGATGCCGTCGCGCGCTTGCATGGGCTGGCGGACGCCGATGCGTTGATTGCCGCGATCCGCCCAGTCACCGCACACGTCGCGGCGATTTACGACCGGATGGTGGACGCAGGCGGCAGCGAAGGGCCGCGTATGGCCGATGAAGGCCTGCCGCTTGAAGAACAATTGACCGATTTGGGCTATACCGACCCGGCCGCCATCATGCAGCGCATGGCGCGGTGGCGCAGCGGCAAGATTCGCGCGATCCGCAGCGCATCGGCGCGTGACGCGTTCGAAACCGTCCTGCCCGCGATCATGAAAGCATTGGCGCTGGCCCCCGATTCCGACCGTGCCATCGCGCGGTTCGAAAATATGATCGAGGCGATACCCAGTGCCATCAACGTCTTCCGCTTGCTGGAGGCGCGGCCCGGGCTTTTGCAATTGGTCGCCAACATATTGAGCTACGCGCCGACGCTGGCCGACGATCTTGGCCGGCAGAGCCGGTATCTGGACGCTTTGATTGACACGAGCGCGATGAACTTGCCGGGCGATATGGCCGCTTTGCACGACGCGATGGCGCGCCGGATTGGCGATGCCGATTATCAATCCATGCTCGACATTGTCCGCGATTATGTTGGCGAGAAACGCTTTGCGCTTGGCGTGCAGTTGATTGAGGGCCGAAGCGACGCAAGCGACATTGCGCGCAGCTACGCCCATTTGGCAGAGGCCGCGTTGCAGACGCTCACCGCCGCGACGGTGGCCGAATTTGAAAAAGCGCATGGCCGCATTGACGGCGGCGAGCTGGTCATTTTGGCATTGGGCCGATTGGGCGGCGAGGCATTGACGCATGCGTCGGACCTTGACCTGATCTTATTGTTCACCGGCAATAATCTCGCCGAATCCGATGGGCCGCGTTCCTTGGGCGCAACGCAATATTTCAACCGGCTGGCGCAGCGCGTGATTGCCGCAATGTCGGTGCCCACCGCATCGGGCGCTTTATATGAAATCGACACACGGCTTCGGCCATCGGGCGCCGACGGGTTGCTCTGCGCGTCGGTCAAAAGCTTTGACCAATATCAGCGCGAAAATGCGTGGACGTGGGAGCATATGGCACTGACGCGGGCGCGCGTGCTGTTCGGTTCCGCCGATGCCCGTGCGCAGGTGGATGCGATTGTCGCGGATGTGTTGCATGGCCAACGCGACCCGGAAAAACTGCGGACGGACATCGCCAGCATGCGCAAGGACATGGCGGCGCATAAACCGCCAAAGGGCGATCTGGATGTGAAGCTTTTGCCCGGCGGCTTGGTCGATATGGAGTTCATCATCCACCGGCTCCAGTTGGAAACACATGCCGGGCTGGTGCCGCAGCTTGGCCCCGCAATTGATGCGCTGGTGGAAGCCGGACATCTGCCCGCAGACTTTGCCAACGCTTATGCGTTGTTCGCGCGTCTGTTGGTCATGGTGCGCCTCGTTGCGCCCGATTGCGCCACCCCGCCAGAGGCCGCGCAGGCGTTAATCGCAGGCAGCCTTGGCTTTGCCGATTGGGATGCCTTGATGACGGCGATTAGGGATTATCGCGGGGTTGTCATGCACGAATGGCAACGGCTATTTGGACCACGCGATTTTTGAAAAGGAACCCAACATGACCGATATCAACGACACCCTGCCCGACGTAAATGTGGCGGATAGCGCTGGCAATGCGGTCAATCTGGCGGCGCTCAAAGGTCCGCTGGTGCTCTATTTCTACCCCAAGGCCGACACGCCCGGTTGCACCAACGAAGCGAAGGATTTCACCGCACTGTCGGCGGATTTCGCCGCGGTCCATTGCCCCGTCTACGGCATGTCCAAGGACAAGCCCGCCAAGCTTGCGAAATTTGCGGCGAAATATGAACTCAATGTCACGTTGCTGTCCGACGAAGCCAGCGATGCCACCGAGCAAATGGGCGCTTGGGTCGAAAAATCGATGTACGGCAAAAGCTATATGGGCATTGACCGGTCAACCTATCTGGTCGGCAAAGACGGCAAGGTTGCGCAGGTCTGGCGCAAGGTAAAGGTCAAGGACCACGCCGCAGAGGTTTTGGCCGCGGCGAAAAGTTTGTAGTTTTCGCACGAACGCTCAAAGCTCTATCACATCCGTCATGCTGAACTTGTTTCAGCATCTTAATTCTTCAACGTCGATAATTAAGACCCTGAAACAAGTTCAGGGTGACGGGAGTAGGGACGGACGGTTCACCGTCCAACCCTCATCCTGCCTCAGGGCTGCGGTGAGTTGAGCCGCGCAACTTGCGACCAACGGACGAATCGAAACGCCAACCGATTCGGTCACCCCTCGGACGGTCAATCGCATCTATAAATCACGAAATTTCGCGGGTCTTGGCGGGAACAAATGGCGTTGAGACGCGTTGTTCAAGACGCCAGATATTGCCAAAGCCAGTTTGGAAATTGCTGGGAAACCGCCACTTTAGTGAACCGTTGAACGCTCCATTCAACGACTCAACGCGTTTGAGCGGCGGTTTGTCCCGCGATTATGACAGGTATGTTGCATTCGTTTGAGCCATCGGACACCACCATTTTCGTAATGAGTGGGCAGATCCTCTGTCTTGGTCAAACTTCTGAACTGCGTAAAAGCGCGGGTCGCATGATAAGGTAATACGCAACATGGTATCCAGCGCTTTGGCAAACTGCCAATCACTGATCCTTAAAGCTGTATCTGCTTTGGTAATGGTCGCCGCTTTCACAGCAGCAACGCCATCGTTCGCCAACTCAGCCGCCGCCTCATCAGACACGTTCCGCATTTCACCAGAAGATTTGCGCGCGAACCAAAGCGCGCTTGGCGTGTCGGACCCTGAATTCCGCGCGTTGAACGACAGCTGGGGCAGCATCAACGGCACCGCAACCAAGGTTGCAGTTGCCGTTCCATCGATCAACCCAGTGGACATCATGAAATTCTCCAGCGGCTATGGATATCGCAACGCACCGACGCGTGGCGCCAGCCGGAACCACAAGGGCATCGATATTCCCGGCGCCATCGGCACACCGATTTACGCAACAGCAGATGGCTTCATCGGCCGCGCTGAATGGGTTGGCGGTTATGGTAAATTGGTCGAAATCAACCACGGCAACGCGGTGCAGACACGTTACGGCCATTTGTCGGCGATGAATGTTGCGCCAGGTCAGCGCATCCGCAAGGGCGACATTCTGGGCTATATGGGCTCAACTGGCCGCTCGACCGGAAGCCACCTGCATTATGAAGTCCGCATTGCCGGTGAAGCGATCAACCCAACCGCATTTCTGTCGCCAATGAAATCTGACCCAAGCGGCGCAAAAATCTTGCTTGCTGCAAAAACTGTTGATAGCACTGCCATCGGTGGCCCTGCTGACGGCGAGTAAGCAGACAGGCCAAAACGCATCACCTTTGGGAGAGGGTGTAATCTTGGGGGCTGGCGCGGGATACTGCGCCGCCCCTTTTCTTTAACTGCTGCATGGCCTACATATCCGATATGAGCGAAACTGAAGTCATCTCCATGACCGCCAATGCCGCGCGCCGCGTGGCCGAGATTGCAACCAAGCTTGGGAAAGATCCGGTGCTGCGGTTGTCGGTGGAAGGTGGCGGCTGTTCGGGCTTTCAATATCGTTTCGGCCTCGCCGACAGCGTTGAGGCGGATGACATCACCGCGCAAGGCGAAGGCGCGTCTTTGGTCGTCGACCCCATCAGCCTTGATCTGGTGCGCGGCTCTGCGGTGGATTTCGTCGAATCGCTTGGCGGCAAAAGCTTCAAGGTGACCAATCCGCAAGCGCAGGCCGGTTGTGGCTGCGGCTCCAGCTTTTCGGTTTGATGCAATAGCCATGCGCGGCTAGGGTCGCGCGCATGCGTATCGCGACTTACAACATCAACGGCGTCAAAGCGCGCCTCCCCCGCCTGCTCGAGTGGCTGGAAGAAACCCAACCCGACATTGCGTGCCTGCAAGAGGTCAAGTCACAGGACGAGGGCTTTCCGGTCGAAGAATTTGAACGCGCTGGTTATGGCGCGATCTGGCACGGGCAAAAATCCTTCAACGGCGTTGCCATCCTCGCCAAGGGCACGCAGCCTGTCGAAGCGCAGCGCACCTTGCCCGGCGATCCCGAGGACGAACATGCCCGTTATCTGGAGGCGGATGTTTTCGGCATACGCGTTGCGAGCATTTATCTGCCCAATGGCAACCCGCTGCCGGGGCCAAAATTTGACTATAAGCTTGCGTGGATGAAGCGCTTGTACGACCGCGCCGCCGAATTATTGGCGGCGGAGATCCCCGCCGTGCTGGCGGGCGACTATAATGTCATTCCCCATGCGCATGATATCTGGGCGCCAGCCGCGATGTTGGACGATGCCTTGCGCCAACCCGAAAGCATCGCGGCCTATCGCGCGTTATTGGGCCAAGGCTGGACCGACGCGCTGGCGACGCATTATCCGCAAGGCGGCATTTGGACATATTGGGATTTTCAGGCCGGCGCATGGCAACGCGACCATGGCTTTCGCATCGACCATCTTTTGCTCAGCCCCGTTGTCGCCGACCGCTTGGCATCCTGCGGCGTCGACAAGGACCATCGCGGCCGTGAAAAGGCCAGCGACCACGCGCCGACTTGGGTGGAACTGATCGACTAAAATAGATATTGTAGCAGTCGCTACATTTTGGTATCAAGTTCCCACTATTATGGGGAGTTTGTCATGACCTTGTTTCGCCTTTTCCTCGTTGCCGTCATTGCCATTGTCGGCGCCTATACCAGCGTCACCATCGCCAACCATGGCATGGGTCTGTATCCGATATTTTTCGGTGACATTGCGGAGATGGCGTGGCCCGGGCAGTTCAATCTCGACTTTTTATTCTTTCTAATGTTTTCCGGATTCTGGGTCGCATGGCGTCACGAATTTACCGTGGCCGGGTTCGTTCTCGGATTTGCGGCCTTTAATCTTGGCGCACCGTTTTTGGCCGCATATCTGCTCGTGCAAAGCTATCGCACCAAAGGCGATATTGCCGCCATGTTGCTCGGCCCCGCGCGGGCCGCACGCGCGCGCTAAAGTGCCTTGGCGTTTATATCGTCAAGGCCAATGCTTTTCAGGAACAGCATCCCTTCGATGCTGACCAGAAGCCGCGCGGCATCAATGTCGCGCTGCGCCTCGCTGTCCGATTGCAGCTGCGCCTTGCCCCATTCCAGAAATCCGCGGCCAATCTCTTCGCCCACCGCGCGGTAAAACGGGTCGCCCATCGCCGCGCGTGCCGCGACATCAAGCCAGATCCGCATATAGGGCCACAGCGCATCTTCAAAAACGATACCCGCCAATTTGCAGCGCAGCGCGTCCACGGGCAGCGGCTCGGCGGCGGTGTGCGCGCTGATCATCTCCACCAGCTGCGCAGAAATCTGTTCCAACACCGCGGTGATGATTTCGGATTTGTCCTTGAAATAATATAGCAGCATCCGGTCGCTGGTGCCCGCAGCCTTCGCCAACGGACGCAGGCTCGACGCCGAAAGCCCTTGCGCAAGGACATAAGCGGTCAATCGCTCGATGATATCGGCGCGTTTGGTGTCAGGCTTTATCACGCCAACGCTATAGCGCACCGAAACAGGTCAGGGCAAAGGGCAAAGTCCAAAGTCCAAAGTCACCGCGGTAACTGGACAGCGGCGGCGGCAATCACTATCGGCTGGCCATGCCTGAATCCAAAACACACGCCCACCCTTCCGATTCCATCCTGATCATCGATTTCGGGTCACAAGTGACTCAATTGATTGCCCGCCGCGTGCGCGAGGCCGGGGTCTATTCGGAAATCGCGCCATTCAATTCCGCCGAAGCCGCATTTGCGCGTATGAAGCCAAAGGGCATCATATTGTCGGGCGGCCCCGCATCGACGACCAAAGTCGATTCGCCGCGCGCACCGCAATGTGTTTTTGACAGCGGACTGCCTATCCTTGGCATCTGCTATGGCCAACAAACCATGATGATGCAGCTAGGCGGCCATGTGAGCGAAGGCGAAGGCGGCGAATTTGGCCGTGCCTTTATTGAGGTCGAAAAACCCTGCGCACTGTTTGACGGATTGTGGGCGACCGGCGACAAGCATCAGGTGTGGATGAGCCATGGCGACAAGGTCACCAGCCTTGCCCCCGGCTTTGAAGTTGTCGCCACCAGCGACGGCGCGCCTTTTGCCTTTATCGCCGACGAAGCGCGGCAATATTATGGCATCCAGTTCCACCCCGAAGTCGTGCACACCCCCGATGGCGCGAAATTAATCTCCAACTTCGTACATAAAATCTGCGGCCTTGCCGGCGATTGGACGATGGCGGAATTCCGCGCGACCAAGATTGCCGAAATCCGCGCGCAAGTAGGGTCAGGCCGCGTCATTTGCGGCCTTTCGGGCGGCGTCGACAGTTCGGTTGCGGCGATCCTCATTCACGAAGCGATCGGCGCGCAGCTCACCTGCGTCTTTGTCGACCACGGCCTGCTGCGCATGAATGAACGTGAACAGGTCGAAACCTTGTTCCGCGACCATTACAACATCCCGCTCGTCGTCGTGGACGCCGAAGAACGCTTCATGGCTGGCCTCGCGGGCGTCACCGACCCCGAAAAGAAACGCAAATTCATCGGCGGCGAATTCATCAACGTGTTTGAAGAAGAAGCGAAGAAAATCGGCGGCGCTGATTTCTTGGCGCAAGGCACGCTCTACCCCGACGTGATCGAAAGCGTCAGCTTCACCGGCGGGCCTTCGGTCACGATCAAAAGCCACCATAATGTCGGCGGCCTGCCCGCACGGATGAACATGCAACTGGTCGAACCCTTGCGCGAACTGTTCAAGGATGAAGTGCGCGCCTTGGGCCGCGAACTGGGCCTGAATGACCAATTTGTCGGCCGCCACCCCTTCCCCGGCCCCGGCCTCGCCATCCGCATTCCGGGCGAAGTGACCAAGGAACGGTGCGACGTGTTGCGCAAGGCGGACGCCGTCTATCTCGAAGAAATCCGCAATGCAGGCCTATATGACGCGATCTGGCAGGCCTTTGCCGTGCTCTTGCCCGTCCGCACCGTCGGCGTGATGGGCGATGGCCGCACCTATGACAATGTCTGCGCCTTGCGCGCGGTGACATCAACCGACGGCATGACAGCCGACATCTACCCATTCGAAAGCGCCTTCCTCAGCCGTGTGTCGACGCGCATCATCAACGAAGTCAAAGGCATCAACCGCGTGGTTTATGATTATACATCAAAGCCACCGGGAACCATTGAGTGGGAATAAGGCTTACACAGCCATGACCATCGCCTACGAACCCGAACGCAACCGGTTCAACATGCCGACGGACGCGGGCGATGCCTATGTCACCATCCGCTGGGACAACGACGTCATGATATTGCCGCACGCCGAAGTGCCATCCGCCTTGCGCGGGACGGGCGCGGGGGGACGGCTGGCCACGGGTGTGTTTGAACAGATCGAAGCCATGGGCATCAAAGCGCGGCCGACCTGTTCGTTTCTGGTGAAGGTCGCAAAG
>NZ_JBILAF010000080.1:0-10023 GCF_044354325.1 Sphingorhabdus sp.
AAACAACATGGCCTGGATAATCCAATGGGCGCGCATCATGGCGATTTGCCAAATGTAACGGCCGGCGCTGACGGCAAGATAACATTGGAATATAAATTACCCGATTTTGTGATTTCGGGACCCACCGGTCTGCTGGATGCCGACGGCGGTGCGTTGGTTATCCACGAAAAAGCAGATGACTATAAAACAGACCCCAGCGGGAACAGCGGCAAGCGGATCATTTGCGGTGTTTTTAAAACCGCCAACGGCAGCTGAAGCTAAACTTTATCCGAATATAAAAGGCAGCCGGGGGCAACGCGTTCCAAAATGACGTTGATGTCATTTTTGGCGAAGGCAAAACAACCCTGGCTGCGGCCAATCTTGCCCTGATCTTGGATCAGAGACTGGTTCACATACCATGCCGGATGAATAACAATCGCGCGGGCTTCGGCTTGGTCATTCTGCGGATCCAAGCCAATGAGCCGGCGAGACTCCCCATATTGGCCGATATAGGTATCGCTGACGAGGTAACTGCCAGCCGATGTCGCTTCGGACCCATGAACGTTTGAGAAGTTCTGGACCCATCCGCTATGGCTAGGGTCGGACCCTTTTCCATGGGCCACCAGATAATGCGCGGATGAACCGTTCCGCAAATCCACGACGTAAAAACGAGGGTCGCGCGACGGTTTCGAAAAATCGGCAATAGCGATGAGGTCGTGATTGCGAATGCGGCTTTTATGCATGTCCAGCGCGGCTTTGGCGCGGCTGAGCAGTAAAGGTGGAACAGACCCGGCGCTGTTATTACCGGTTCCCGGGGCAAAAACGATATCAGTTGCTGTAGAGGGCGCAGCGAGCAAGCTGGCACCGGCAATGGCGGATTGGATAAAATGTCTGCGACCAATGATCATGACAATGAGATAGGGACGAACGTTTGCAAGCGACAGTGGCCCGCAGGCGTTTCGACGCAAAACTAGGACAGTTAGCCTCATTGCCCCCAAGGTTGTTTTTGCGGATTGCAGCTAAATTCACATCGAATTCATCTGAGTTGTTTGCTAAGATGCCTGAAATGCAGTGTGTTGCTGTATCTTGAGGGTTTAAAGCCAATTCCATGAAATCGAACGCGGGCATCCGGATATCGCACCTCATGTGTGCGCTTGTGCTGTTCGCGAGCGCGCCCGGTGCTGTTGTTGCGCAGAACAGTGCTCAAGCTGTGCCGACGAACATACAGGCTAGCCCGGCTGTCGTGCCTGAAAGCGCGGTGCCGCCGCCGGTTGTTGCTCCACCTGAAATCAAACCACCCGCCGTTGCGCCGACACCAAAACCCGTCCCAAAAAAGGGCCCAGTGGATACGCTTAAGCCCGGCCAATATGTATGGATCCCGCAAGACCGCTATGAGGGGCCGGTGAAAATTGTCATCGTGCTGGATACCCAGCGGGTCTATGTATTCCAGAATGACAAGCTGATTGGTTTCAGCACGATCTCGTCAGGTAAAAAGGGCAAAGAAACACCCATTGGTGCGTTCAATATTTTGCAAAAAAATATCGATCACAAATCCAACCTCTACAGCAATGCCCCAATGCCTTATATGCAGCGGCTCACATGGGACGGGATTGCCATACACGGCGGCTATGTACCCGGATATCCGGCATCGCATGGCTGCATTCGCTTGCCACTAGCATTTGCGAAATCATTGTTCGCGGTCACGAAACTGGATCAGGAAGTGGTGGTATTGAAGGATACATCGACGCCGGTAAAGCGGACTCCGCCCAAGCCAGAACCAATGGTTGACCCTGCGCCTGCACCCCTGACGGGCGATCCGTCGGCCGACGCGTCCGTCACCCCGCCCTCTTCGCCACCAAAACCCGACACGCGCACTTAAACGCAGGCTATGTTACGTCGCGGCAGAGGTCACTTCGCCAATTGACGTTTACGCTAACGTAAAGTAGTGACGCTAGTGTACACAAGAGGGAAGGCGCCATGGAATCAATTACGCGCGAGGAAAGGCGGGCCGATGCGACCATCGATACGCCAGACGCATTTAACCGCGATTCATTCACAATCTCGGATCTTTCGAGCGAGTTTGATGTAACCGCGCGGGCCTTGCGCTTTTACGAAGACCAAGGCTTGATTTCCCCTGAACGCCTTGGGCTTGCCCGCATTTATTCCAAGCGCGACCGCGCGCGGCTAGCGTGGATATTGCGTGCAAAGCGCGTTGGTTTCAGCCTTGCTGAAATCCGGGAAATGATTGACCTTTACGATCTGAACGACGGTCGCAATATTCAGCGCCGCGTGACCATTGAAAAATGCCGCGACAGGATCAATCTGTTAAAGGCGCAGCGTGACGATATCGAAAGCGCTATTCACGAGCTTACCGAATTTGTTTCAACCGTCGAAAAGGCAGAGGCCGCAGACAAATCTGCCACCGCCTAATTTGATATTTCCAGCCAATTAAGGATCGAAAATGCCAAGCTACACCGCCCCCGTTCGCGATATGCAGTTCATTCTCAACGAAGTATTGGCTGTTGAGCGCTTCGCCAATCTGCCCGGCTTTGAAAATGCCAGCGCGGATATGGTCGACGCGATCCTGACCGAAGGCGCCAAATTTGTAGAGGGCGTTCTGTTCCCGTTGAACCAAGTCGGCGACTTGCGAGGCTGCACGCGCCATGAAGACGGCAGCGTCACCACCCCTGATGGCTTTAAGGAAGCCTATAAGCTGTACTGCGAAGGCGGCTGGGGCACATTATCAGCGCCCGTGGAGTTTGGTGGCCAAGGCATGCCACACATCGTCTCCATGGCGTTTGAAGAGCTTATGGCAAGTTCAAACATGGCGTTCGCGATGTATCCGGGGCTTACCCAAGGTGCGGTATCGGCAATATTGGTAAAGGGCAGCGACGAACAGAAAGCCAAATATGCGCCGAATATGATTTCGGGCAAATGGGGCGGGACGATGAACCTGACCGAGCCGCATTGCGGAACCGATCTTGGCCTCATCCGCACCAAAGCTGTGCCCAATGATGATGGCAGCTATGCGGTTTCCGGAACGAAAATCTTCATTTCGTCTGGCGACCATGACCTGACCGAGAATATCATTCACCTCGTCTTGGCCAAAACACCCGGTGCACCGGACAGCGTCAAAGGCATTTCGCTGTTCATCGTGCCCAAGTTCTTGGTCAATGATGACGGGTCGCTTGGCGCGCGGAACACGCTGTCCTGTGGTTCTATCGAACATAAGATGGGCATTCACGGCAATGCGACCTGTGTCATGAATTATGACGGCGCGACAGGTTATCTTGTCGGCGAAGAAAATAAGGGCCTCGCGGCCATGTTCATCATGATGAACATCGCGCGTCTGGGCGTTGGCCAGCAAGGCCTTGGCATTGCCGAAGTCGCTTACCAAAATGCCGTGCATTATGCCCAAGATCGCCGTCAGGGCCGCGCGCTGACCGGTCCGCAGGATCTGGAGCAGAAAGCCGACACCCTGTTCGTGCACCCCGATGTGCGCCGCATGCTGATGGATGCCAAGGCGTTTACAGAAGGTATGCGTGCCTTGTGCCTATGGGGCGCGTTGCAAGCCGATTTGCTGCACCATGCGCAAACTGAGGAAGAACGGCAGATGGCGGACGACCTTTTGTCGCTGCTAACGCCAGTCATCAAGGGGTATGGCACTGACAAGGGCTATGAAGTCGCCACCAATGCGCAGCAAGTCTATGGTGGCCATGGCTACATCGCCGAATGGGGCATGGAACAATATGTGCGCGACGCCCGTATCGCGATGATTTACGAAGGCACCAACGGCGTACAGGCGATGGACCTTGTTGGCCGCAAGCTCGCGCAAAATGGCGGCCGGGCAATTCAGGCGCTCTTCAAGATTGTCGACGAGGAATGTGCTGCCGCAAAGGGCGGGGCACTCGCGGATTTCGCAACCCGTCTTGAAAAAGCCAGTGGCGATTTGAAGGCATCGACCATGTGGTTCATGCAAAACGGCATGGCCAATCCGAACAACATCGGCGCGGGCGCGCATCATTACATGCACATCATGGGCATCGTGGCGCTTGGCCTACAATGGCTGCGCATGGCGGAATCGGCGCAACGCGCGCTTGATGCAGGCACTGGCAATGCGGCGTTCTACGAAACCAAATTGGTAACCGCGCGCTATTTTGCGGAGCGGTATTTACCCGATTGCGGCGCACTTCGGCGCAAGATTGAAGCGGGCAGTGAAGCGCTAATGGCCTTGTCGCCGGAGATGTTCGCCGCAGCGTAACCGCTCAGCCGTTTCATGCTCAGATACAAAAATGCCGGGATATCATGTCCCGGCATTTTTTGTTTAGTCGACGGGCAAAAAGTCGGGGACCGATAAATAGCGTTCGCCGGTGTCATAGCTGAAACCAAGAACACGCGACCCCGCTGGCAATTCGGGCAGCTTCTGCGCGATGGCGGCAAGTGTCGCGCCGGATGAAATACCGACAAGCATGCCTTCTTCGCGTGCGGCGCGTCGTGCGGTTTCCTTGGCAACTTCAGGGTCGACCTGAATGACGCCATCCAACAATGCGGTGTGCAGGTTCGCGGGAATAAACCCTGCGCCAATTCCCTGAATGGCATGCGGTCCGGGCTGGCCACCGCTGATCACTGGCGACAAAGTGGGTTCCACCGCAAAGACCTTCAAATTGGGCCAGGCCTTTTTCAGAACTTCTGCGCATCCCGTGATGTGGCCACCTGTTCCAACGCCGGTAATCAGGGCATCAATCGGTGTATCGGCGAAATCCGCCAATATTTCCTGCGATGTTGTGCGCACATGGACGTCGATATTAGCCGGGTTTTCGAACTGCTGCGGCATCCACGAACCCTGGGTCTGCGACACCAGTTCCAAAGCACGTTCAATCGCGCCCTTCATGCCCTTTTCGCGTGGGGTCAGGTCAAAGCTGGCACCATAAGCGAGCATGAGCCGGCGGCGCTCCAGCGACATGGACTCTGGCATGACGAGGATAAGCTTATACCCCTTGACCGCTGCGACCATGGCAAGGCCAACGCCGGTATTTCCGGACGTTGGTTCAATGATCGTGCCGCCGGGTTTCAGGCTGCCGTCCTTCTCGGCTGCCTCGATCATGGCAAGACCAATGCGGTCCTTGATCGATCCGCCGGGGTTCGACCGTTCGGATTTGATCCAGACTTCGGCATTGGGGAACATGCGCCCCATCCGGATGTGCGGGGTGTTGCCGATGGTTTCGAGGATCGATTGGGCTTTCATGGATTGCTTCCTCTATATTGTGGTTCAAATGTGCGGGCGTTTTTAAGCTCGGGGAATAGCCGCGCCCACATTCCAGTGATTAATATGGCACCAACGCCGCCGAATACAACCGCGCCAACAGGTCCAAGGGCCGCCGCCGCCACACCGGACTGTAGCTCGCCCAATTCATTCGAGGCGGAAATGGCAAGGCCCGATACCGAGCTTACGCGTCCGCGCATTTCATCTGGGGTGTTCAGCTGAACCAATGATGATCGGACGTAGACGGACAGCATGTCTGACGCGCCAAGGATGATGAGGGAGATTAACGCGATCGCCATGCCAGCGCCCATGTTCAGGAAACCGATACGCGCGTCGCCAAAAACATGACTGCCAATTTCGTGGCTTAAGCCAAATCCAATCGTTGCGACGCCAAAGACCACCACTGCCCAAAGCATTTTGGCGCCGACATTGTGGCGTAATGGCCTGATCGCGAGCATAAGCGCAACGACGGACGCCCCAACCGCTGGCGCGGCACGCAACTGGCCAAGACCGTCCGGACCGACCATCAGGATATCGCGCGCATACACGGGCAGCATCGCGGTGGCGCCTGCAAGCAGGACGGCAAATAGGTCAAGCGTAATGGCACCCAGCAGAAATCGTTCGGACCATGTGTACCGCAGGCCATCGATCATTTGCCTTATGGGGTGGATCTTTCTTTCCATGCGGGGCGGATGGACTGGCTTCACAAAGCTCAAGCTGATTGTGGCGGCAAACATCAAACCTGCCGAAACCCAATAAGGCAGCGACGCACTTTCGGCGAACATCAGCCCGCCTGCAGCTGGACCAAAAACGGACCCGACTTGCCACGCGATTGAACTCAGTGCGATGGCACGGGGTAAAGATGCCGGTGGAACAATGTTGGGCGCGATCGCCGACATCGATGGCCCAACAAATACGCGGGCGACGCCATGCAACGCAGCAAACATGAAAAGCAGGGGCAGGGTAAGCCCATCGATATAAGTGAACCAACCAAGCGCCAACGCGACGATCATGTCGATGCTGTTGGCAAGCCGCGCGACTGTCCGGCGTTCCCACCGGTCGGCGGCCCATCCGGCAACGGGGGTCAACAACGCAAGCGGCACGAATTGCACAAGGCCAAGTAGCCCAAGCTGCAGCGATGCTTCGCGAATGGACATGCCATAGTCACTGCGCGCGATGTCATAGGCTTGGTAACCGATGACGACGACCATCCCCATTGTTGCCAGCACCGCCATAAAGCGTGCGAGCCAATAATAGCGGAAGTCCGGGATGCTGAGTGGGTGGATGTTGGGGGGCGTGTCAGACATGATGCGTTCGCCTATCGGCTGATATTGCCCAAGGCAATGCGGACAGCACGCGCATCGCGGAACACGCGTCGCGGCGGCCAAGCGCCGATCTTGCGTCCGATATGATGTGTGCAGCCCCCGCAGTCATGGCTTTCCATAACCGCAAAGCGATAGGCATTACCAGAGCAGATACGTCAGCTGATCGTTACAAAACTGTCCATCACCCGTTTGCGGCCAGCCTGTTCGAATTCGATCTCAAGCTTATTGCCTTCGATCTCCGCGATTTCGCCATAACCGAATTTTTCGTGAAAGACGCGCAGGCCGATGCTGAGGTCACTGCGACCTTTATTGCCAAGGCTGACCGCGCTGCGTGTGTTTTCAGGTATGCGCTGTGGGCGCGGGTTAAATCCGCCGGATGTAGCTGCCCTTTGCCAGCCGGGACCACGCGCATTGCGGCGGCCTTGGTTGGCTGCGGCCAGATGGGCAAACGGGTCCGTTTGTTCGCTCCAGTTGGCACGCCAAAGTGATGCGCCCCCTGTCATCGTCTGCTCGGCCTCGATATGGTCAAGCGGCAGTTCCTCAATGAAACGGCTGGGAATGCTGCTGGTCCATTGGCCATAAATGCGCCGGTTTGCGGCATGGATGATGGTGCACCGACGTTTCGCGCGGGTTATCGCGACATAGGCCAGCCGGCGTTCTTCCTCCAACGAAGCAAGGCCGCCTTCATCAAGCGCACGTTGCGACGGGAATATCCCTTCCTCCCATCCGACGAGGAAGACATTGTCATATTCAAGGCCCTTGGCGGCGTGAATGGTCATGATCGTGACGCTTGCGCCTGTATCGCCGCGGTCATTGTCCATAACCAGGCTGACATGCTCCAGAAATTCGCCCAGCGTTTCATATTCTTCCATCGCGCGCGCAAGTTCGCTTAGGTTTTCGAGGCGGGCCGATGCTTCGGTGCTGCGTTCTGCCTGCAACACCGCCGTATAGCCGCATTCATCCATGATCAGCCGCGTCAGGTTCGCTGGCGACATATGCGCAGCTTCATCGCGCCAGCGGGCGATATCGACCACCAGATCGGCGAGCGACTTGCGTGCCTTGCCGGTCAACTCATCGGTTCCAACCAATCGCGCGGCGGCGACCGAAAGCGGGGCGCGCTCTGCGCGGGCAACGATGTGGATTTTTTCGACCGCTTTGTCGCCGATGCCGCGTTTTGGGACGTTGACTATACGTTCGAAGGCCAAATCGTCGGCTGGCTGGTTTACGATACGCAAATAGGCAATGGCATCGCGAATTTCGGCGCGTTCGTAAAAGCGAAAACCGCCGACTATCCGATAGTTAACGCCGATTTGTATGAAGCGGTCTTCGAATTCACGGGTCTGATGCTGCGCGCGCACGAGTATCGCGACGCTGTCGAGGCTCTCGCCTTTATACTGCAACGCTTCAATTTCTTCGCCGACGCGGCGGGCTTCTTCCGGACCGTCCCACACACCGATGATGCGGACCTTTTCCCCATCGTCGAGTTCCGTCCACAATGTCTTACCCAGCCGCGTGCTGTTGGCGTCAATGAGGCCAGAGGCTGCGGCCAAAATATGCGGCGTACTGCGGTAATTCTGTTCAAGCTTAATCGTCTTTGCGCCCGGGAAATCCTGTTCGAAACGCAGGATGTTGGCAACCTCTGCACCGCGCCATGAATAAATGCTTTGGTCATCGTCACCGACGCAGCAGATATTTTTACGCTTCTGAGCGAGCAAGCGCAGCCAAAGATATTGGACGGCGTTCGTATCCTGATATTCGTCGACGAGAATATATTTAAACTGGGCCTGATATTTTTCGAGGATATCGCGGTTGTTCTTTAACAGGTTCAGCCCGTGCAACAGCAAATCGCCAAAGTCGCACGCGTTCAGGGCCAGCAGGCGCGCCTGATAGAGCGCGTACATTCGTTGGCCCTTACCATTGGCGAAAGCCTCATTATCACCAGCGTCGAGATCGGAGGGTGACTTGCCCGCGTTTTTCCATTTGTCCAACAAAGCCGCGAGCCCGCGCGCCGGAAATCGTTTCTCGTCCAAATCTTCCGACTGGATCAACTGCTTGAGCAATCGGATCTGATCATCGGTGTCGATAATCGTGAAATTGCTCTGTAGCCCGATTATTTCGGCATGGCGGCGAAGCAGCTTTGCGCCAATGCTGTGGAACGTACCCAGCCACGGCATGCCTTCCACCGCGGAGCCGACCATTGCGCCAATGCGCTCACGCATTTCACGCGCAGCTTTGTTGGTGAAGGTCACGGCGAGAATTTCGGACGGCCATGCAAGGCGCGTGGACAAAATCTGCGCCATACGTGCCGTTAATGCAGCCGTTTTGCCCGTGCCCGCTCCGGCCAGCAGAAGCACGGGGCCTTCAGTGGTTAAAACGGCTTCGCGCTGCGGCGCGTTCAAACCGTCCAACCAAGGCGGCGTCGGGGCGGGGGAGGGATGATTCACGTGCGAACGATTAGGGAACAGATCATCGAAGGGCAATGCACTTTTCCGCTTTCCTTTCGCCGCTGTCGGTGCCAGCAGAAATGTAAGTCAAAGGGGGAGCACAATGACAACCACCAACGCAGGTGAAGCCGCAACCGCGCCTGCACCGTCGCATCGTCGGATTCTGGGCGCGGCCATGGCCGGAACGGCCGTCGAATTCTATGATTTTTATATTTTCGCAACGGCCGCTTCGCTGGTCTTTGGCCCGCTATTTTTTCCGCAATCGAGCCCCGAGGCTCAGTTGCTGCAAAGCTGGCTGACCTTTGCGTTGGCCTTTATCGCCCGGCCAGTTGGCGCGCTGGTATTTGGTCATTATGGCGACCGTATCGGGCGTAAGGCAACGCTTGTTTGGTCGTTGATGATCATGGGCGTATCGACTTTTCTGATTGCGCTGCTGCCGACTTACGCAGTTGCCGGTTGGATCGCGCCGGCGCTTTTATGCCTTTTGCGTTTCGGTCAGGGCTTTGGACTTGGCGGCGAATGGGGCGGAGCCGCGTTGCTTGCGGTTGAAAATGCACCCAAGGGCAAGGTCGCGCGCTATGGAATGTTCCCGCAACTCGGCGCGCCCGTGGGTTTCATCCTTTCGAACGGCCTTTTCCTGATACTTGGCCTCATACTTAGTGATTCCGATTTCCGTGAATGGGGCTGGCGCATTCCATTTTTGTTGAGCGCGCTTCTGGTCGGCATTGGTTTGTGGGTCCGCCTTCGTTTGACCGAAACGCCAGCATTTGCCGCGGCACTGGAAGAGGCTCCGCCGCCGCGCGTTCCCATGGCAGAGGTTGTGCGCACCCACCCACGCCAGCTGTTCGGCGGCACATTTGCGGCGATTGCCTGCTTTGCGATCTTTTATCTCTCGACCGCTTTCGCGCTCGGCTATGGCACAACCAAATTGGGCATCGCGCGCGAGGCCTTTCTGGGCATTCAGCTGATCTCGATCCTGTTCATGGCCGCTGGTATCATTGTTTCGGGTTAC
>NZ_JBILAF010000081.1:0-10018 GCF_044354325.1 Sphingorhabdus sp.
AAGGGCCAGCGCGCACTCATCGTTGCGCCGCCGCGTACGGGTAAAACCGTGTTGCTGCAAAATATCGCCCGCGCCATTACCGAAAACCATCCTGAAGTCTTCTTGATCGTATTGTTGATCGACGAACGTCCAGAAGAAGTCACCGATATGCAGCGTTCGGTGAAGGGAGAGGTTGTGTCCTCCACCTTCGATGAACCCGCGACCCGCCACGTGCAAGTCGCTGAAATGGTTATCGAAAAGGCAAAGCGTCTGGTGGAGCATAAGCATGATGTTGTCATCTTGCTCGACTCGATCACGCGCCTTGGCCGTGCCTATAACACTGTGGTTCCATCATCGGGCAAGGTGTTGACCGGCGGTGTGGACGCGAATGCGTTGCAACGTCCAAAGCGCTTCTTCGGCGCGGCCCGGAACATCGAGGAAGGTGGTTCGTTGTCCATCATCGCAACCGCGCTGATCGATACCGGCAGCCGTATGGATGAAGTTATTTTCGAAGAATTCAAGGGTACCGGCAACTCAGAAATCGTGCTCGATCGCAAGGTCGCGGATAAGCGTATCTTCCCAGCGCTTGATGTCGGCAAGTCCGGCACGCGTAAGGAAGAATTGCTGGCCGAGGAAGGCAAGCTCAAGAAAATGTGGGTCCTGCGCCGTATCCTGATGCAAATGGGCACCATCGACGCGATGGAGTTCCTGCTCGACAAGATGAAGGATTCGAAGACCAACGAAGACTTCTTCGATTCCATGAATCAGTAAGCGATAGGCGACATCATGATGTTTGAATTTTTGATTGCGACCGCGTCATCGGCGATGTCACTTGGCGGACCTGCCGAAATTTGGGGGCATATCGTCAATGATTTCTCCAATCTAAACACCGCCAGCGCGTGGACCGCTTTGGGTTCGGTCATCTTGCTTGACCTTGTGCTTGCGGGTGACAATGCGATTGTTGTTGGCGCATTGGCTGCGGGCCTGCCTGCGGAACAGCGCAAAAAGGTCATTTTCATCGGGGTTATCGCGGCGCTGGTTTTGCGTGTGGTGTTTGCTTTGATGGTCAATTTGTTGATGGGTGTCATTGGCCTCATCTTCGTCGGCGGATTGTTGCTGATCTGGGTTGCGTGGAAAATGTACCGCGACCTTCAACGCAGCGAAGCAACGGAATCGCCCGGGTCTCCCGAAGTTTTAGGTGACGAAAATAGCGGTATTCCCGCTGCCAAAAGCTTTGCTGCGGCGGCATGGGCAGTTGCGGTTGCCGATGTGTCGATGAGCCTCGACAATGTCCTGGCTGTGGCAGGCGCCGCCAAGGATCATCCAGGCATCATGATTGTTGGTCTGATCTTTGCCGTGGCCCTGATGGGTATCGCAGCGAATATCATCGCCCAATATATTGAACGCTATAAATGGATTGCATGGCTGGGCATGGCCGTGATCGTCTATGTTGCGCTCAAGATGATTTACGAAGGTTGGACCGACCCCGATTTGGGCGTTGGCAGCTACGTCATCGCACTGATCAGCCGCTAATTTTTGAGGGCATCTGACGATCGTTAGATAGCCCTCAACTTAGATGCTCTGCAAAAAACGCTGCTGTGCGTGAATCGGCAAGTGCCGCGCCAACTTCGTTTCGGCGGTTGCCCATCTCGGCGGCAAAGCCGTGGTCGAGGCCTTCATAATCGTGCAAAGTCACCTTCGGGTGATTGCCAAGTCCTGCATGGATCGCCGCCTGCGCCTCGGGCCCGACAAAATGGTCTGCAGTGGGGATATGCAGCATGAGTGGATGGGCAATCGCATGGCTTTCGCCAAGCATCTGATCAATCATGACGCCATAATAGCCAACCGATGCACTGATATCGGTGCGTGTCGCCGCCATATAGGCCAGTCGTCCGCCCA
Source organism: Sphingorhabdus sp. (assembly GCF_044354325.1). Lineage (GTDB taxonomy): Bacteria > Pseudomonadota > Alphaproteobacteria > Sphingomonadales > Sphingomonadaceae > Sphingorhabdus_B. The sequence continues at coordinate 1,879 of NZ_JBILAF010000081.1, forward strand.
AGCAGTAGCCGACACAGCCGACATTTTGAACGGGGGCGTAGCCTGAAATGCCGCCCCGTATCGCGTGAATAGCAGCCTCAATGTCTTTGACACCGTCATCGGCATCATATTGGCCAAAATAGCCGAACGCTTCTTGAAGCTGTGCTTCCACATCGGGATTGAGTTCAACGCCGGGCGCGAAACGCCAGAAAATGTCGGGTGCAATCGCCAGATATCCATCATTAGCCAAGCGATCGCATTTTTGGCGAATACCCACATTTACGCCGAAAATTTCGGGTATGACGATGATAGCTGCTTTCGCTGCGCCAACCGGAGCGGCGAGATACGCCGGAAACAAGGCATCTTCGTTCAGTGCCGCAATCTTTATCATGTCGCCCATATCTTGCTCCTGTGCGGACATTCTCCGCAATTGCGTGATTCGATGTTGTCTTTATAGTATGTCATACCATCAAGAGGAGAGTCCCGGCCATGAAGATGAACATAGAGATCGATTGTTCGCCAGAAGAGGCCCGTGCGCTTTTGGGTTTGCCCGATCTGACCAAGGCGAATGAGGCCTATGTTGAAAAGGTCACGAACCTGATGAACGGCGCCGGCGGCATCGACCAGCTGCAGGAACTTGGCAAGCAAATCGCGCCAATGGGGCAAATGGGATTGCAGCTGTTTCAACAACTGATCGAAACAGGTGCAAAAGCCGCCATGTCGGGCGTGAGCAGCAAAGACAAAAAATAGAGCTTTGATGTCCGCCACTGATACTATTTTTGCACTGTCCAGCGGTGCGCCGCCGGCTGCCATAGCGATTATCCGCATCAGCGGCCCTGCGGCGTTTGATGTGGTGCGCGGGCTTGCGGGCCGGACACCAAAGCCGCGGCGTGCGTCGCTTGCTATATTACGGGCGCCAGACAGCGGGGAGACACTCGACCAAGCGCTTGTCCTGCTCTTTCCGGGTCCCGATAGTGCCACGGGCGAGGATCTCGCTGAGCTTCATATTCATGGAGGACGCGCCGTCGTTCGCGCTGTCGAAAAAGCCATGTCGCAGTTTCCCGATGTGCGCGCGGCAGAGGCTGGCGAGTTTACGCGCAGGGCCTTTGCCAATGGCCGACTTGATTTGAACGAGGCCGAGGGTCTTGCTGATTTGCTATCGGCAGAGACCGAGTGGCAGCGCAAATCCGCAACATTGATGTTTGGCGGTAGTTTTAGCGCGGCAATCGAAGCATGGCGGCAAGAGGTTCTCCAACTGTCCGCGTTGACGGAAGCTGAACTTGATTTTTCGGATGAATCTGATGTGGATGCGCAAAATAATCGTTCAATATCAGTATCTTGTTCGAAAATTCAACGCGAAATCGAGAGCATATTATCCAACCCCGCTGCTGAAAAGTTAAAGGATGGGTTGCGCGTCGTACTGGGTGGCCCACCAAATTGCGGCAAGTCGACATTGTTGAACGCTTTGGTGGAGCGCGACGCGGCCATCGTATCAGAAATTGCCGGCACCACACGGGATATGATCGAAGTCCCGATTGGGATTGATGGCATCGCGTTCGTCTTTACCGACACCGCAGGGATACGAGATCACACCGACGACGTCATTGAGCGCATGGGCATCGATCGAAGTCAGGCCGCGTTGCAGGGGGCTGATATCATATTATGGCTTGGGCCCGAAGGTACTGGGCCCGACCATCCACATATCATTGAAGTGGCGGCCAAGTCGGATAGCCCAGATGGCTTGAAAAAATCGGGAGCGGCCATTCAGCTGTCGGCCGTCTCAGGATTTGGCATGGCCGACCTGAAAACAGCCGTCGCGGATATCGCGAAAACGCTTTTGCCGCCGCCCGACCAGTTTTCGGTGAACCAGCGGCAGCGCGCGCTGCTCGCAGACTGCGCAGATGCGCTTGGTGCATGTCAGGCGACCGACGACTGGCTGATCGTCGCGGAATGCTTGCGGCAAGCGCGGTTGGCGTTGGACGCATTAACAGGCCGCGCCCATACCGAAGAACTGCTGGATAATTTATTTGGCAAATTCTGCGTCGGTAAATGACACGCTGTTTCACGTGAAACAATCCCACGCAGAGTTTTGACCGATGCGACTTGTTCGGCTATGCGCGACCTATGACAACCGATTTCGACATCATTGTAGTGGGCGGAGGGCACGCGGGAACTGAAGCCGCAGCCGTCGCCGCGCGTATGGGTGTCCGCGTCGCGCTGGTGAGTTTCGACAAAAGCATGATCGGCGCGATGTCATGCAATCCAGCCATCGGCGGCCTTGGAAAAGGGCATCTGGTCCGCGAAGTCGACGCATTTGACGGTCTTATCGCCCGTGCGGCAGATGACGCTGCGATCCACTACCGCATGCTCAACGCGTCTAAAGGCGCGGCAGTGCAGGGGCCTCGTGTCCAGGCAGACCGATCATTGTTTAAGGCATCGATCCAGCGCCAGCTGGGGCAAATAGCGCATCTAACGATAGTGCAGGCGGAGGCCGCGGCGCTCCATCTTGTTCCTGGATCATCCAACAGAGTCGGCGGCTTGGTGCTTGGTGATGGCTCCATCATCACATCCTCGGCGGTCATATTGGCGACGGGTACTTTCTTGGGCGGAAAGCTATTTCGGGGCGAAGAGCGCTTTGAGGGCGGGCGCGTAGGCGAAGCGTCCGCAATGCTTCTGTCGAAGCAGTTGCGCGACGCGGCGTTGCCGATAGCGCGGCTAAAAACCGGCACTCCACCGCGCATTGACGGCCGGACCATTAACTGGGCAATGCTGGAAGAACAGCCATCCGATGATGATGATTGGACGATGTCCTTTTCAAATCAGCGGCGGACAGTACCCCAGATCTTCTGCGCCATGACACGCACCAACACGGTGACACATGACATCATCCGCAGTGGTTTGGACCGTTCGCCTTTATTTGGCGGCGATATTGAGGGCAGGGGTCCACGATATTGTCCGTCGATTGAAGACAAGATATTCCGCTTCGGTGATCGTGATGGCCACCAAATATTCTTGGAACCCGAAGGTCTTGATAGCCATCTGGTTTATCCCAATGGCATATCGACGTCGCTGCCCACAGATATTCAGGACGCCATGGTCAAGTCGATGGCTGGACTGGAGCAATGCGAAATCATCGTTCCGGGTTACGCTGTTGAATATGATTATATCGACCCACGTTGTCTGGATTCGACCCTCGCTGTCCGCGGGTTTGAGGGACTATATTGCGCGGGTCAGATCAACGGCACAACGGGATATGAAGAGGCTGCGGCACAGGGATTAGTGGCCGGGCTGGGCGCGGCGTGCAAAGTTCTGGACCGGCCGATGCCGGCCATGGACCGCACTAACAGCTATATTGCGGTTATGATTGATGATCTCACGCTGCAGGGGGTTACAGAGCCGTACAGGATGCTCACGGCACGCGCTGAGTATCGCCTAAGGCTTCGGTCCGACAATGCCCATACGCGGCTCACGCCAATGGCGATTGAAGCGGGTGCCGTTGACAAGGACCGAATGGATGCATTTAACCATAGAGCGCAGATGAAGGCGACAGCGCTCGATATGATGTCGTCGCCGATAAGTGCTGATGTGCTGATGAAGCAGGGTGTGCCGGTCAAACCCGATGCGGGTAAAATGTCGAAGCTCGAATGGCTGCGTTTTCCGCATGTTTCGATCATGGACTTGTTGGACGCAGATGGGCACGAATGGCCCCGCGAGCTTTTGTTAGAGATTGAGCAGGACGGTCGCTACGCACCATATCTCGCGCGGCAGGAGGCGGAGATTCAAGACATCGCCGCAAATGAGAAAATAACGCTGGCCAGCAATGTTGACTATGCCGCTATTGCTGGACTCTCCAATGAGATGGTTGAGAAATTGCAGAACGCGAAGCCCGAAAACCTGGCCGCAGTATCGCGCATTCGTGGCATCACGCCAGCGGCTTTGGCTGCTATCCTCGTTCATGCCAAAAGAGCCCGCAGCGCAGTGACGGAAGCAGCATGACCGAAGCCGAAGCGAAAGCGTGGCTGACAACATCCTTGGGTGTTTCACGTGAAACAATGGAATCGCTCGATGCGTTCGTTGCGTTCCTGAAACGCGAGTCGGCCAGCCAGAACCTCATTGCGGCATCGACTATAGAAGATATTTGGTCGCGCCATATCGTCGACAGTGCACAGTTGCTGACCTTCATGGATCGGAGCCAGCCTGAAACAAAATGGTTGGACCTTGGGTCAGGTGCTGGCTTCCCGGGGTTGATTATCGCGTTGCTCACGGATTTTGACGTGACGCTGGTGGAGTCGCGCGCGCGGCGCATTGAATATTTGCAGCGTGCGGTCGAAATGCTCGACATCGGTGGCCGCGTCACGGTCATGGGTATGCCGCTGGAGCGCATGAAAACCGCCCCATTTTCGGTCATCAGTGCGCGCGCCTTTGCGCCCTTGCCCAAATTGTTTGAACTGGCGGCGCGTTTCTCTCATAAGAACACTTTGTGGCTGCTGCCAAAGGGGCGTAACGCAGCTGCAGAGTGGGATGACGTCAAAACAGCCTGGGACGGCGCGTTTAGCGTTAAACAAAGCATAACCGATGCAGATGCCGGCATTCTGGTCGGTACATTGGCCGGTAAGCGTGCAGGTGGCGGCAACGCCGGGGCAAAGGGACAAAAATCATGATCCGAATTGCAGTGGCAAATCAGAAGGGCGGCGTTGGCAAGACCACCACGGCTATCAACTTGGCGACTGCGTTGGCGGCAAGCGGTTGGCGGTGCGTGCTGGTCGATCTGGACCCCCAAGGCAACGCGTCCACCGGTCTGGGCCTGAAACAAGCGCAGCGCGTCCATAGCAGTTATGATCTTTTGCTGGGTGACGCGTCGTTGAAGGATGCGGCCATTCCGACCTTGATTCCCAATCTCGACATGGTCCCTGCGACGGTTGACCTGTCCGGCGCCGAAATTGAATTGGTTGAATATGAGGACCGCACCGGACGGCTAAAGGCGGCTTTCGACAAATCGGATGCCAATTGGGATATCTGCATCATTGATTGCCCGCCCTCGCTGGGTCTCATCACAATCAACGCCCTCGTGGCGGTGGACTCACTTCTTGTGCCGCTGCAATGTGAATTTTTCGCGTTGGAAGGTTTAAGTCAGCTATTACAGACAGTTGAGCGTATTCAGGGCCGGTTTAACCCGGCGCTGACGATCATGGGCGTTGCGTTGACCATGTACGACAAACGCAACAAGCTGACCGAGCAAGTTGCGGACGATGTGCGCAGTTGCTTGGGCGATCTGGTGTTCCAAACAGTCATCCCGCGCAACGTACGTTTGTCGGAGGCACCAAGCCATGGGCTGCCCGCGTTGGTGTACGACCATCGCTGTTCGGGTTCAGAGGCGTATATGAAATTGGCAAGAGAATTGATTGGCCGTCTACCGGCCCGGGAGCTCGCAGCGTGACGAATGATAATCCATCTGAAAAATCCCCATTGAAGAAAAAAATGGGATTGGGTCGTGGCCTGGATGCCTTGCTTGGGGAAGCATTGCGCGGCGATCCCGCTTCTGCGCGCGCGTCCGGAAATGTCGATTCCCGCAGCGTTGGCGTCATGACAATTGCGGTTGCCGAGATACGCCCAAATCCCGATCAGCCGCGTCGCCATTTTTCCGACGATAAGTTGAACGAGTTGGCGGCGAGCATTGCAAAGCATGGCGTTATTCAACCTATCGTCGTGCGTCCGTTCAACGATGGCTATCAAATCGTCGCCGGCGAACGCCGTTGGCGCGCGGCGCAGCGGGTTCAGCTGCATGACCTGCCTGCGATCGTGCGCAATTTTGACGATGCTGAGACGCTTGAAATTGCATTATTGGAAAATATCCAGCGTCAGGATCTCAATCCAATCGAAGAAGCCGAGGCGTATAAAAAGCTGACCGATTTGTTCGGGCACAGTGCGGCGGAGCTGGCGGAGCTGGTGCACAAGTCGCGCAGCCATGTTGCGAATATGATGCGCCTGCTCGATTTGCCTTTGCCGCTGCGCGATCTGGTCATCGAAGAGAAATTGACCATGGGGCATGCACGCGCACTGTTGGGCAGCGAGAATGCTGTGCCATTGGCCATGCTGGTCATCAAGAACGGCCTGTCGGTCCGCGCTACCGAAGCGCTCGTGCAAAAAGAACGCGCCCCGACCGCTAAAAAAGGCAAAAGCACGGGCCCAAGTGACAATGCGGATATTCGGGCAGTCGAAACCCATTTGGGCGACCTGTTGGGCTTGACCGTCCGAATCGTTCAGAAAAATGCTACAGGCGCAGGAGCAGTGACATTTGAATATGGCAGCCTCGACCAGCTCGACATGCTGTGTCAGCGCCTGACGGGTGAAAAATTCTAATATTTTTCATATAGATAGATGAACCTCAATAAATGAGGCCGACTGTGAGTTCAATCGTGGGACAGACGGTGGATGGCGAACAATATGGCGCAGCGACACAAAGCTACCACACGGATTTGGCATTGGCTGAACGCCATTGCGCTTACGGTTTTGCTGATGAGCGGCCTGATGATTTTCAACGCGCATCCGCGTCTGTATTGGGGCGAATATGGATCGCGCGAAGACCGTGCATGGTTGGAAATTGACGACACAAGAACAACTGGATTTGTGAAAATCGGTTCAACGACGCTCGAGACAACGGGCGTGTTAGGACTGTCATTAGGCGCCGACGATAAAGTCCGCCGCGTGGCCTTCCCCGGATGGACGACGATACCCACCCGGTACAATCTCGGCGCAGCCCGGCGGTGGCACTTTGCCTTTGCATGGCTGTTTGCGCTTGGGTTGGCGGGCTTCATGGCGGCATCGTTGTTGAACGGCCACATCCGCAGGCATCTGCATATCCGCAAGGCAGAATGGGCCCCAAAGCATATATGGCGTGATGTTAAAAACCATGCCCGATTGCGTTTTGATGCGCACAATGCCGGGACATATAATATCCTGCAAAAATTCTGTTATGTCGGCGTGATTTTCATTTTGTTGCCGCTGATGATCTTCACTGGCCTTGCCATGTCACCGGCTATGAACGCCGCCCTGCCATGGTTGCATGATATATTTGCCGGCCGCCAATCGGCGCGTTCGATCCACTTCATTTGCGCGGCGCTTTTGTCCATTTTTGTGCTGCTGCATCTGGTCATGGTTTTCCTGTCAGGGCCAATCAACGGAATCCGTTCGATGATTACGGGCAAAGTTGCTCAGGCACGCCACGTGAATGTGACGGAGGTGGCGTCATGAAGAACAACCGCGATATCATTGGGCGGCGTGCACTTTTGCGCGGCGCAACTTTGGGTGGCAGCGCGCTGATCTTAAGCGGTTGCGATGCGTTGAATGAAAGCGACATGTTCCGGTCGGCATTGCGCACAGCAGAAACGCTGAATCAGACGGTGCACAGAAGCCTGATGGACAGGGCGGCGCTTGCACCGGAATTTCCTGCATCCGATATTTCGCCGGTTTTCAAAACCAACGGTTCACTGACAGGCACCTCGGCCGAGTATCTGGCGCATGTTGGCAATAAGTTTGCCGACTGGACACTGCGCATTGATGGCATGGTGGCCAAGCCGATGGATGTCAGTCTGGAAACGCTGCGGGCGATGCCGTCGCGCACCCAGATAACACGGCATGACTGTGTTGAGGGCTGGAGTGCGATTGCAAAATGGCAGGGCACGCCCCTGCGCCTGTTGTTGCAGCAAGCCGGTTTGTCGGCGCGCGCCAAATATATCGTGTTTCATTGTGCGGACAGTTACGGCGCGCAGCCTTATTATGAATCCATCGATTTAATCGATGCATTTCACCCGCAAACAATATTGGCGTGGGGCATGAATGGCGACATGCTGCCGGTGAAATATGGTGCACCTGTGCGCCTGCGTGTCGAACGGCAGCTGGGGTATAAGCATGCCAAATATGTCATGCGTATCGAAGCGACCGATGATCTGACAAAATTCCATGGTGGAAAAGGTGGATATTGGGAAGATGTGGGCGACTATGAGTGGTATGCCGGAATCTAGGCTTGCGTGTCCGCGCGGTTAATGGAAAAGCCGTTTCCAGTCATAGGGAGACCCAATTACCATGAAGACGCGCGCAGCTGTTGCCTTTGAAGCGAAGAAGCCACTTGAGATTGTCGAGCTTGATCTTGAGGGTCCCAAGG
>NZ_JBILAF010000017.1:0-27505 GCF_044354325.1 Sphingorhabdus sp.
TTGGTCGGCTTTGTATGTGCCGTCCAGCATCATACTCTGTATTTGGCTGCCCGACGCTAATGTTTGCGAGATCTGGCCAAGGACTATGCCTTCGATATCTCGTGCACTGACACGTGAGGCTCTGCAGTCTCCCAGGGATTCGTACCGATTAGCGTAATAATGGAACCTTCGATTACCCTTTTGCGTATGAGTCAGAACCATCGGCGTTCCTTCCGCATTGTAAATCAGACCAGCCAGCACACCTGTTCTGGCGCTGACCTTGCGCGAGCTGCCGCCCTGCCCTTGCTTTGCCAATTTGACTTGAACTTGGTCCCACAGCTCTTCAGCAACGATGGCTTCATGCTCGCCTTCGAAGGCCTCACCCTTATGCACGGTCATGCCGCGATAGATGCGATTGGACAGAAGGTGATAAAGATTACCGCGCTTGAAGTGGACCCCGCCTCTCGTCCCGCCATCTTTGCGCTGCTGTATTTTGGTATGGCTGTCGTTCTTGGCCAATTCGTCGACCAGTTCAGGAACTGAACTTGCTTTGAGGTAAAGTTGCATGATGTGCCGGACCTGTTCGGCTTCGACCGCATTGACCACCAACTTCCGGTCGATGACGTCATATCCCAGCGGAACTGGGCCACCCATCCAAATGCCTTTGCGTTTTGACGCATAGATCTTGTCGCGGATACGCTCGCCGGTCACCTCACGTTCGAACTGGGCAAAGGACAAAAGCATGTTGAGCGTCAGCCTGCCCATACTTGTCGTAGTGTTGAACGACTGGGTAATCGACACAAAGCTTGCGCCCTTGCGGTCGAGTATGTCTACGATCTTTGCAAAGTCTGAGAGCGAGCGGGTCAGCCGGTCAATCTTGTAGAGCAGAATAATATCGACTTTGCCTGCTTCGATATCTGCCAACAGCCGTTTAAGACCTGGACGCTCCAGATTGCCGCCCGAGAACCCGCCATCATCGTAGCGGTCCTTCACCACTGTCCAGCCTTCGTGACGCTGGCTTAAGGCATAAGCGGCACAGGCATCATATTGGGCATCTAGGCTATTATACTCCTGCTCAAGCCCATCTTCGGTCGACTTGCGGGTGTAGATGGCACAGCGGACCATTTTCTTTGTACGGTCCATATCAGGCTACCTTCGCGGCCAGGCCAAAGAAGCGTGGACCCGACCAATGGGCACCTGTGACCTTACGCGCAATTTCTGAAAGCGATCCGTAGGTATCATTATCCCACTCAAAGCCACCCTCGGTTGCGGTTACTGCGATGGTCTTGCCGTTCCATTCGCGAACAAACCTAGTTCCAGGCAATATGGGGCCGAGACGTGAAGGCTTGGGCGCGCTTGTTCCGCCCTTCCCATTCAACCTGTCGAGCTCCCGCTTGATGTAGGAAGGCAGTTTGCCATACACCTTTTCTTGCAGCCGATAGGCAATACCCCGCCGGAGAAGGTCAGGAGAAATATTGGGGGCAACGTTGCGATAGACCTCATGCCAGCGAGAACGCAGTTCGGCAGGTTTCATGGTAGCAAGGCGGGCCAGTTCCAAGCTTACACTGTTTGTCATGGGTGGTTCTCCTTGATCGATGCAGCATCATGCTGCCCCACCACCCAAAGCCCGGCTGATCGCTCTGCCAGGTCTGCCGCCGCCTTATGCCGGGGCGCTTGAACATGAGCAGCAATGCTCGACTGCGCATAGAAGTCGAATGGATTGTGCACTCAGTAGGCAGAAATTTAGATTATTTGAGCACTTAGAGCCGTAATGGCAGCTAAGGCGGCTAAACTAAGCCTAATCGTGGGGCGAGGCTTAGCCTAGGCATTGAAACGGATGTCAGCTTTGCGCCCAACTGTGGCCATATGTAGATCCAGCTAGCTTATCCAAAAGCGGACGTCCCATTAGATTGATTGCCGTATTCAGCGCTTAACCTTGTCAAACAGGTCAATAAGCTCGTTAAACTTTTCGCGCTGCTCGGTCAAATCACCAGACGCGATTGCATCGGCGACACAGCATGATGCATGATCTCTAAGGATTGTACTTTCTACCTTAGCAAGCGCGGACTTCACCGCTTGCACTTGATGCAGAATATCAATGCAATAGCGGTCATCAACAACCATCTGAGAGATGCCACGCACCTGACCCTCGATCCTTTTCAAGCGATTAATGGTGCTGCTGCGATCTTTGGCCATAAGCGTAAATGCTCTATTGATATACCCTATGGGGGTATCTTATAAGTCGGCCGTTAAGAAGGATGCAAGCGTAAATGAATACCTCCATAACGCGACGCGGTATATTAGCTGGATTGGGTGCTGGCGCAACTTTGGCAGCTGTCCCTGCATGGGCACAGGGCCACAGCATGCGCAGGCACAATGGACCACCAATCCGAGTCGGTTTTGACGAAGTCAGTGGTGAAATCATTGACCTTGCGGTGGCCGGCGGTCGACGGAATGTCCAAGGCCGAAGTGGTCATGGTATCGCGGTTAATGGAAGCGTGCCGGGACCGCTTATACGGCTGCGCGAAGGGCAGAATGTCCGTCTTAACGTAACGAACCATCTGAACGAGGACACCTCAATTCACTGGCATGGGCTTCTGGTTCCATTTCAATATGATGGTGTTCCGGGAGTTAGTTTTCCTGGAATTAAACCGCACGAGACCTTCACCTATAACTTCCCGATACGGCAGTCTGGCACTTATTGGTATCATAGCCATTCTCATCTGCAGGAACAATCGGGCCATTATGGTCCGCTCATTATTGAACCTGCTGGTGCCGAACCGGTTAGCTACGATCGCGATTATATCCTCTTGTTAAGCGAATTCACACCGCTTCACCCGCACTTCATAATGAGCCGCCTGCGCACTGGTGAGGGCTATTTCAACGACAAACTCTCAAGCTGGACCGACAAATATCCTATGTCGGGAGCAGAAAGACGCATGTGGGCAGAAATGCGCATGCTTCCGACCGACATCGCTGATGTAAGTGCGCCTACATATACCTATCTTGCCAACGGACGTGGCGCAGAGGAAGGCTTGGAATATCTCTTCCGTCGCGGTGAACGCATCCGCCTGCGCGTCATCAATGGCTCCGCCATGACCTTTTTCAATCTGCGTATCTCCGGTTTACCAATGACGGTTATTGCTGCGGATGGGCAGAACGTAAAACCTGTTGAGGTTGATGAACTACAGATTGCAACTGCTGAAACTTATGACGTTATCATCGAGCCGGGCAAGGCTGATGCATATGCAATAGTCGCCGAATCTATGGACCGATCAGGTATGGCGCTGGCCATGCTAGCTACCGTCCCCGGTGCGAAAGCAAGCGTACCGCCACTACGCGATGCACCTTTGCTAACCATGGGCGACATGGGCATGAACCATGGACCTACTGCAAGTGAAATGGCGGCAGGGCATGATGGACATGCAGGAATGCATCATGGCGGTGGCGGGGATGCGAATGCCGCTAAGAGCCACAGCATGGATGGCATGAGCATGCGCGATAAATCGCTTTTGCCACCCGATGTCGAAATTGGCCCTGGCCTCGATATGGTGTCTATGGCTCCGGTCGATAAAATGGGCGACCCAGGGATAGGGCTGCGGGACGTCAAACATCGCGTGTTAAACTATCGCATGCTGTCAGCGCTTGAGCCCAATCAAGATACACGTGAGCCGTCGAGGTTACTGGAGATCCATCTGACGGGCAACATGGAACGCTATATGTGGTCGTTCGACGGCCGCATGTTTAGTTCAGTTGACGACGTCCCAATCCGCTTTGCCTGGAACGAGCGCGTGCGTGTCAAGCTGGTGAACAACACGATGATGGCGCACCCCATTCACCTGCATGGTATGTTCTTCGAACTGGTGAATGGCGAAAGCGCTATGCACCAGCCGCGTAAAAATGTTGTTGTGGTTCAACCAGGTGCAAGTGCCCAGTTTGATTTGACAGCCAATGAGCCGGGGGACTGGGCATTCCATTGTCATCTTCTTTACCACATGCATGGCGGCATGATGCAGACAGTAACGGTTGTAGGTCCAGAGGGCGCAATATGACCACATTACCTCTAATTGCTGTTACCTTAGTCGCCACCGCATTGTTATCGGTGCCTGCGCGTGCGCAAAACCATGGCGGTCACGATGAACAGCCAGGCTTTGCTCCCGGAGCGCAGAGCAGCCCACCAGTGAAGGCCGACCTCCATGCTGGTCATTCGCCATCTGTTGTTAATCCTACACCCGCTATGGACCACAATATGATGGACCATGGCGCTATGGAGCACGGTTCTGCGAACGATACGGCAAGCAGCACTGGCGTGTCACCAGGTCCAATGATGGAAACCCCACAACCCATCGAAGCCGGCAGTGGTCCTTCGCGCGCAGCTGACGCAATCTGGGGTGCGGACGCAATGTTCGATTCCAGAAAAAGTCTGCGGGAATCGCATGGTGAATTTCCAGTATTCTGGTTTCAGGGCGACCGATTAGAAGCCCAGATTCGCGGTGGTCATAATGGCTATCTGTGGGATTTTCAGGGCTATTATGGCGGACCGACAAGCCGCCACTGGTTCAAAAGCGAAGGCGAAGGTGGTTTCGGCAAGGCGCTTGAAGATGCTGAAGTCCAAGCTCTCTATTCGCGCGCAATAGCACCTTTTTGGGATTTTCAGCTTGGTGTGCGGCAGGATGTGGCAGGAGATAAAACTACACATGCCGTTATCGGTGTGCAGGGGCTAGCGCCGTATATGTTTGAAGTCGACGCGGCGATGTTTGTATCGCATCGCGGTGACGTCACGGCGCGCGTTGAAGCAGAGCTTGACCAGCGCATCACACGAAGGCTGATTTTACAGCCGCGGGCAGAAGTTAATTTGTCTGCACAAAACGTTCCGCGCTTGGGGATCGGCGCAGGCATCGACAGTGTTGAAGCTGGCGTCCGGCTTCGGTACGAGATTACACGAGAATTTGCACCTTATTTAGGCGTTGAACAAAGCTGGCGTGTGGGTCGCAGCGCCGATTTTGCAAGGGGCTCGGGTGAGGTCCCCTCGGTCACAAATTATGTTGTCGGCGTCCGTTTCTGGTTCTGAGATAAAAGGATAATGTTATGAAATTTTTCTCCCTGATTGCCAGTCTCGCACTCGGCTCAGCAGCGCTTGTCAGCCCGGCCGCAACGTTAGCGCATAGCAAGATTGTGTCATCAACACCTGCCGAAGGGACCACCGTCGCGAAGCCGCGAGTGGTTCAGTTAAACTTCTCTGAAGGTATGCTCACGCCAACTGCCGTTGCCAGCATCGTAATGACTGACATGCCTGGCGTAAAAAACCATGGTGAAATGATAATCCGCAATTTCACGCCAAGCTGGTCAAACGATAATCGGACCTTAACTCTGAGCTTGCGCCAACCGCTTCGTGCAGGAAGCTATGAAGTCCGGTGGCAGGCGGCCGGTGCAGACGGTCACCGCATGATCGGAAAAGTCAGCTTTAAAGTCAGCTAATCCGTGACCATGGACGGCTGGCTATATCCATTATTGCGTTTTGCCCATTACACGCTGTTATTGGGTCTATTTGGGATAACGGCTTTTCGCTGCATCGGGTTACGCGAAACATTGGCGCAGCAGTCTAAGCGTAAGAATAATGGTGCACTGGCAGTTGCTGCGGTGGTGGCACCTGTCCTGACCATCACATTAATGTTTTTGAGTATCGCCGCCATGATGGCGCAGCCTGTCTGGCAACTAGAATGGGCCACAATCGAGGCGATGGTGGTGTCGACCAGCATTGGATGGTCGTTTCTATTTCGGCTTGGGCTTCTTAGCGCTGCCGCTTTTACTTTGATTCTATTTGGCAGATTAACATTTGGAGCGATAGTTGCAGCTTGTTTGTTTGGGCTGGCCCTCACCACGCTTGCTTGGAACGGCCATGCTGCAGCAACAGAAGGCACGTTGGGCACAATACACAGGTTAAACGATGCGGCGCATCTTTGGGCGGCTGGTTTATGGCTTGGCGCAATTGGCTGGTTCGTTTATTTGACCCGCGTTGCTTCCCGCAGACCGGACATGATCGCACCTATCGCCTTGCTTTCTGACATGCATAGGTTCGCTCCGCTGGGTGTTTTTCTGGTTTTCGCTGTTAGCTTCACGGGACTGGTTAATGCGCATCTTATTTTCGGTTTGGATAACAGCGCAGACGTGTTGAGTACGGATTATGGTTGGTTGTTTGCCGCAAAGATTTCGCTAGTTGGCATCATGCTGCTGTTCGCTGCGCGGAATGCCATTCTTGGACGGCGACATTCAAGAATATACCAAACCCCAGCTGACGATGTTAACTCCACTTTATCAAAACTACGGACCAGCCTTGCAGCAGAGGTCACATTGGCCTTAGCAGTTCTCGGGCTGGTTGCTTTCATCGGCACTATGTCTCCGTTGGGCCACTAAATCCTGCCAATTACGGTTACCAAAACGAGGGGTAGAAGATTATGAAAATCCAACATGCTTCAGCGGTGCGAACAGCACGCCTTCTGGGATTAGCCCTGACCCCATTAATGTTGGCAGTTGTTCATCCTGAAGCTCATGCAATGTCATCAGCGACTAACCCGTCACTCCAATCGGATACTGCCAATTTCGATACGCCAACTGACGTTGTAAATGCGTTCCATGCGGCGCTGAAGCGCGACGACGCCACTGCGGCGCTCAACCTAATGGCTGAAGATGTCGTCATTTTTGAGTCCGGCGGGGTCGAACGAAATCGTGCCGAATATGAAACCCACCATCTCAAGTCCGACGCGGCCTTCAGTGCAGCGACAACGAGAACGCCCGTCAGCCAAACGATCGCTTCCTACGGAAACCTCTCATCCGTTATGAGCGTTGAGTTCGTAAAAGGAACCTTCCGTGATCGCCCGATTAATAGTCGATCGGTTGAAACGATGGTGCTGCGCAAAACCGAAGGGCGGTGGCGCATAATTCATATTCACTGGTCATCATCAGCCATTCAGAGCAAATAATGTCGAAGACTTCGGGGAATATAATCATCCCAAAAGGCCAGGTTATTTGCGGCCGTTCTGCTATGCGCCCAAATGCAGACGTTAGGCTACCGACTAACGTATCCTTACAGCCGCCACTGATGTGGCCAGTGGCAAGGATAGCCCTCTGCGTGAATAACATCTCAATTTAGAAACTGATTATGCCTGCAAACTCTCTTCGTTTCTTACACCAGATTTGCAGTTTGCATGGTTGCCGGTTCGCCCACCGATCTTTTTTCACGACCGTGGATTAGCCGGTAGAGCGCAGGCAGCACGATCAGTGTCAGAATCGTCGAAGAGATAATCCCGCCAATCACGACGCTGGCTAGCGGTCGTTGCACTTCTGACCCTGCGCCTACATTGAGCGCCATCGGGACGAAGCCCAATGAAGCGACTAATGCTGTCATCAAAACCGGACGCAGCCGTGTCAGCGCGCCTTCACGGATTGCAGCATCAAGATCCATCCCGCGTTCCCGCAAATCCTTAATAAATGACAGCATGACAACGCCATTCAACACAGCAACGCCAGACAGTGCAATAAACCCGACGCCTGCGGAGATCGACATCGGAATGTCGCGTAGCGCCAAAGCTGCAACGCCGCCGGTGAGTGCGAGCGGAACGCCCGAGAATACGGTGGCAGCGTCTTTGGCTGAGCCGAACAGCGTGAACAGCAACCCGAAAATCAAAAGCAATGCGAGCGGCACGACAATCTGGAGCCGCGTAGCCGCCGACTGCAATTGTTCAAACGTCCCGCCATATTCGACATAATACCCCTCGGGGAGTGTTACCTCGGCGTCAATCTTGGTCCGCAGCTCAGCGATGAACGATCCCAAATCGCGGCCTCTTACGTTTGCAGTGATAACTGCGCGGCGTTTGCCATTTTCGCGGCTGATCTGGTTAGGGCCGACCGAAAGCTCTATGTCGGCGACTTGCCCGAGCGGCACGAAACCCGCCGCGCCGTTGCCGCCAATGGGGATTGGCAGACTGCCAAGCGCATCGACGTTGGTGCGTAGCTCTTCAGGAAGCCGGACGACGACATCGAAGCGTCGGTCGCTCTCGAATACTTGTCCCGCCGCACGTCCGCCGGTTGCGGTCGCGACTGCGTCCTGCACGTCGCTCATGTTGATGCTATAGCGTGCGAGCATGTCACGTTTGGGGGTCACGGCAAGTACGGGCAGGCCCGTCACTTGCTCGATCTTGACATCCTCGGCACCGGAAACCGAAGCGACGACTTCTTCCACCGCGCCGCCGCTTTCGAGCAACTGGTCCAGGTCGTCGCCGAACAGCTTGACCGCAACGTCGGAACGGACGCCTGCAATCAGCTCGTTCATCCGCATTTGCACCGGCTGGGTGAACTCATAATTGTTGCCGGGGATTTCCGAGACAGCTTTGTTCAGTTCAGCGACAAGCTGCTCACGCGGTTTGCGCGGATCAGGCCAGTCTTTGCGGTCTTTCAGCATGATAAAGTTATCCGCAACCGAAGGCGGCATCGGATCGGTTGCAACATCGGCTGTGCCGATCTTGGCAAACACCCGTTCAACCTCTGGAAATTTGCGGATGCGTTCTTCGAGCGCACGTTGCATGTCAATCGCTTGGCTAAGGCTCGTGCCGGGAATGCGTAGCGCGTGCATCGCAATATCGCCTTCGTCGAGATTGGGAATGAACTCCGAACCTAATCGGGTGGCGCCTACGCCCGCAAGCAAGACAAGCGCCACAGCGCCGCCGATAATCAGCTTGCCTCGCTTCATAGTGGCATCGAGCAACGGGGCATATTGGCGATTGAGCCAACTCATCACACGGTTTTCTTTTTCCTCAACGCGGCCCGTCACCAACTGCGCGATAGCGGCGGGAACGAGGGTCAGCGCGAGAAGCAACGCTGCGGTCAGTGCCATGACGACCGTGATCGCCATCGGATGGAAGGTTTTGCCTTCGATTCCCGTTAGTGCAAAGATCGGCAGATAGACGACAGTGATGATGATAACGCCGAAAATGCTTGGCTTCATCACCTCGGTACTAGCGCTTGCGACCAACCCAAAGCGTTCATCGCGGTCCAGCAAGCGGCCAAGCCGATGCTGCGCCTCGCCCAAGCGGCGTAAGCAATTCTCGACAATGATGACTGCGCCATCGACAATCAAACCGAAGTCCAGTGCTCCCAGACTCATCAAATTTGCCGAGGTCCGCGTCTGCACCATGCCGGTCAGCGTCATCAGCATAGCAACAGGGATAACCGCCGCCGTGATAAGGGCAGCGCGGATATTCCCTAAAAGAAGGAACAGCACGACAACAACGAGTAACGCACCTTCGGCGAGGTTTTTCTCAACTGTCGCAATGGTACGGTCGACCAATTCGGTGCGGTCGTAGAGCGGGTGCGCGACTACGCCCGCTGGTAGCGATTTTGTCGCCTGTTTGAGTCGCTCGGCTGCGGCTTGCGCAACCACACGCGGATTTTCACCAGTGAGCATGAATATCGTGCCAAGCACGATCTCACGGCCATTTTCGGTCGCCGCTCCTGTGCGTAGCTCGGAGCCGATAACGACCTCGGCGACATCGCCGATGCGGATCGGGACACCGCCGCGCGTCGCAACTATGATCTGCGACAAATCAGCTTCGTCCTTTGCCTGACCCGGCACTCGGATCAGTATCTGTTCGCCTGCACGCTCGACGTAGCCTGCACCCTTGTTGGCGTTGTTGGCTTCCAGCGCCTCGACAATATCCGTCAGCGATAATTTGAGTGAAGCGAGCTGCTGCGGGTTGGGTGTCACATGATATTGGCGCGCATAGCCGCCGATGGTGTTGACCTCGGCAACCCCGGGGATTGTCCGCATCTGCGGCCGCACAACCCAATCGGAAAGCGTGCGTAAATCGCTTGGGGTATATTCTGAACCATCGGGTTTGCGCGCGCCGGGCTTCGGCTCGACGGCATACATGAAAATCTCACCAAGGCCTGTTGCAAGAGGACCAAGCTGCGGCTCAATCCCCGGCGGTAGTTGCGACTTCGCCGACTGGATCCGCTCATTGACGAGCTGGCGCGCGAAGTAGGTGTCGGTGCCGTCTTCGAATACGACAGTTACTTGACTCAATCCGTAGCGTGAGATTGATCGCGTATAGGCAAGTTTCGGGATACCAGAGATTGCGGTTTCGATGGGAAAGGTAATGCGCTGTTCGGCTTCGAGCGGTGAAAAGCCCTCCGCCTCGGTGTTGATCTGCACCTGAACATTGGTGATGTCCGGTACAGCGTCGATAGGGAGCTTGGTCGCGCTATAGACGCCGAGCGCGCAAAGCAGCGCGACGACAGCAAGCACGAACCAGCGCTGGCGGATGGAAAAGCCGATGATACGGGCAAGCATGTCAGTTATCCCCGATCAATGGTCATGGCTCGCGCCCGACTTTTCGATGTCGGCGCGAATGAGAAAGGCTCCCTTAGCGGCATAAGGCGTACCGGGCTTGATGCCCGAAAGCACCTCGGTCCATTCAGGCGACTTCCGCCCGAGTTCCAGCATGCGGACCTCGTAATCCTGTCCATAATTGGCAAAGACCACCGTGAAGTCGCGGAAGCGTTGCAAGGCTTCGGTGCGTACCGCCAACGGCACCTTAACCGCGTTGATCGTCACACGACCACGAAGCGCCATACCGGGACGCAACCGCCCACCTCGATTGGGGACCGACGCCCGCATAAGCGCCGTGCCTGCTTCGGCATTGCCGTCGGGCAGATATTGGCCGAGACGTGCCGCCGCGATTGCCGTGCCTTCCATCGTATCGATCTGCACCGCCATGCCGGGCTGGATCGCGCCCAAATCCTTAGGGAAAATATTGAACACGACCGTCGTCTGCGCAGGGTCAGTAATGACGTAGAGTGCGCGGTCAAAGGTCACATCGCCGGGGTTGCCATTGCGTTCGGCAACGACGCCGCTCACCGTCGAATAGACCGGATAGACCTGCAAGGACTCGCTCGACTCGATACGCGCGAGCAACTGGCCCCGCTTCACAGTGTCGCCGACCTGTTTTGTGACCGAGACAATCCGACCCGGAAACTGTCCGCGTATCTCCGACCGTGCGGTCGTCGCCAACTGGACTGTCCCATATAGCTCGCGCGTCTCACCGATCGTCGCAGGGCCGACAGTCTCAATCTCGATGCCACCGGCCTTGGCGGCATCAGCCGTAATCCGTGTGCGGCCTTCGGGGCTCGCATAACGCCAGACATGGCGTTTGCCGCCTTCGACCGCGACAACCTCGACATCGAAGCTGTGGGGTTCCTCGACCACGCCTTGGCCTGTCAGATAGTCCTTCTCGGCCTTGAACGGGAACGTATTGACCTCACCGCCCAGCCGCTTGAGCGTCACTGTCAATTGCACGGTCTTGGCATCGACTGGTTTGCCGTCCTTTGTCGGATAAACCCGGAACTGCGGCGGCACACCGTCCTCGAAGATGGTTATTTCAACCGCGAAGTCGCCATCTTTCAAAAGTCGGCCGTTGTGCGGCCCTTTCGCTGGTTCGCCTTCCTCGCCATGCTCCTCGGCGGGTTCGCTGCTGCTGTTACAGGCTGCCAAAGGTGCGATGATAAAAAGCGCTACGGCAAGCCGGGTGATGATTGTCTTTTTCATGGATTAGTCCCCCTGTCGGCAGCGGCGTCAAAGCGTCCGGTCAGCCGGTCTATTTCTGTTTGAAGATCACGGGTGCGAATAACGGCATCGAGCCATTCAGCCTGCGCCTCCACAATGGCATCAGCGGCACCCTGCATATCGCGGAACGTGAAGCCGCCGCGCGCATAGCCATCGCGCACTTGGCGGAGTGCCTTGGTCGTCTGCGGGTAAACCTCGCGGACGATGGCATCCGCACGCGCACGCGCAGCGTCGGCTTCCGCCCCAAGACTGGCCAGACGGCGTAGCCGGTCAAGCCGCTCAGCCTCGGCAGTCAGTTCGATGCGCAGTTTTTCGGCCTGCGCCTTGGCGATATTGCCCTGATTGCGGTCGAAGCGTCCCAAAGGAATCGTAACACCCGCAACCAGTGCCACATCATTGGTCCCGCGCAGGAATCGCGCCCCTCCATTGACAGTGTAATCCGGTCGCGCCCGCGTCTGTTCCACTGCCACTGCTGCCGACGCCCTCGCGACCTCGGACTGCGCAAGTTCCTCATCGGCAGTCGCAAGTTCACGCGCTGCTGGAATACCCGCTAAAACGTCACCGACCGTTTCGACATCCTCAGGCCGACCGTTCCAATACGCGGCAAGCGCCGCGCGCGCTCCCTGCTGGCGCGCCTGTGCCTCGGTCAGATTAAGCCGCGCTTGCGTTACCCGTGCCGATGCGCTCGTCTCGACGAACAGGGGGTCTTTATATCCGCGCACACGCCGCAAAGCCTCGCGCTGCATCTCGACTTCGACACCCAGCCGAGTTTCCGCGATCTCGACGACATAACCGGCGATCACAACGTCGAGAAACGCACGCTGGACAGCGCTGACAAGTTCAAGCCGCACTACCCGCAACGTTGCTTCGGCAACACCGATGTCGCGTTCTGAATAGGCGACACGCGCGTCACGTTTGCCGCCGCGCTCGATCGTCTGGCTGTAGGTTCCAGTGATCTCGGCTTGGCCGAACACATTATAAGGTCCGCTGCCGACTAGGTTTTCGCCTTCGACGGTTATAGTTGGGTTGGGCCGGACGCCCGCTTGAACACGTCCAGCTTGTGCAGCGGCTATCTCAGCCGCGCTAGCGCGGATCGATGGTGCGGCGTCGATGGCCTTGGCTATGGCCTCATCCAGCGTGATCGGCTTCGCAACGGCAGCCGTAGACGGAAAGGCCAGCGCCGCCGCTAACAAGGCGGTGCGCAATTTGGGGAACATATTAAAACTCCTGAACCGAATGACACGTTAAAGGGCCGGGCGCGAGGCCGGCCCTAACGGCGCGGTTCAGGCAGAGGGTGGTTCGGTGGGTGGTGCCTGACTAAAAGAGGTCAGCGGGTTGGCACGGTGGAACGACAAGAGCGCCTTTGCGGAGGTTGTAGCGGGCGCAAGGTTAGCCGTGCGCGCGTCGAGCGCGGTCGGGCAATGATGATGGTGCAGACTGTCGCCCGCGCCGTCATGCGAAGGCGCTTCGTCCCCGTGATCGTCGGCCATCGCGTCATGACTAATGCTCACGCCACGTTCTGTATGATGGGTTCCCGGTTCTTCATGTGCAATTACAGGCGCATGAAACGTGCTCGCGACAAAAGCGACAACAAGAATCAAGCGGGCGAGTAGATGAGACACAGCTTTTCGCTTAGTCGTGCCTCGCAATTTGGTCAAATGGTTCGTCATTTGCAACTTCCTAAACTGCCGTCGGAACATTAGGAGGCCGTCCGCTTTGGGAGGATTAGGCTCGGAAGCAGACAGTCAGCTCGCGGCCCAATTCATGCCATTTGCAATGACCTTCTCCAATGACCGCTTTCGGGATTTTCTTGGTGCGCTTTGAACGTCGTCAATTGGGCCGGAAGCGGACTGACCAATTAAAGTCTAAAAATATGAAATGCAGCCATTCGAGCTCTAGCCTAAAATATGCATGCAATTTTCAGCATGGCTGTTTGAATACAAGGGCTGCCATGGCAGCGATTGCACTGTTGGTGCAGTCATGCCGACGGTGCCAACTTAGACGTCTTTGGTGTCAGGAAGGCTGACCATAAGAAAGAGTGTCGCCGAAATGACTAGCGCGATAATTCCTGTAAGTTGTGAAGGCGCATAACTGCCGAACCAGTCATAGACGTATCCAATCCAAAGCATACCAGTAACATTGCCAATCCACCCGAGGCCAACCAGTGCCCCATAAATAGAGCCATAATTCGCGGTCGCGAAACGATGGCTTACAAAATAAGCAAATATGTCGACCTCGGCACCCAGTTGCATACCGATGAATGCAGCGGCGAGTAGAGCGGCAGGAACAATGCCGTGTGTGACAAGCAAAACGATAAAGCCCGTGATAGGAACCAGTGTCAGGATGAAGGAAACACTGCGCGGCTCAAACATGTCAAGCAACCACCCACTCGCCAATTTACCTACAAACTGCCCGCCTGCAAAGAATGAAATCGCCAGTATAGCTGTTCCTGCATCTACCCCCTCGTCCACAATGACAGGTACCAGCTGGCTAACCATTCCGGCAGTCGCTAAACTCATAGTGATTAATGACAGTGCCAGCAGCCAAAAATCCCGCTCGAACATGAAGTTTTGATTATCTTCCCGTGATGATTTGAGCGAAGTGCCTGCCTTGTGCAATGTTGCTGATTTAGGAAACAGCAGAAGAACAGCTGGAATGCCAATTAGAACTGAAGCAACTGCAAAACTCAAGAATGACGGCCGCCATCCCCAAGTTTCCAAAAGCCACTGCAATACAGGTGTGGTAGCTATTGTGACTACCGTGGTACCTACTGCCATCAATCCAAGGGCCTTACCTCGGTGGGCTATAAAATGCTCAGTAATCGGTCGGCTTAAAACCACCGCGGTTGACCCAATCCCAAAGAACCCAATTGCTGCAACGGTCATCCCAATGTGGAATAGATTGCTGGCGAAAGCGGCGGCCAAGAAATATACGCTAGCCGCTACTAGTGTGCAAATAACGAAAACGGTCCGTACTCCAAACCGGTCCGATATACGACCAAAGACCGGTGCGCCCAACGCAGCAGTAACGATTAGGGCTTGGGCAGATGCTACCTCGCCTCGACTAACATTTAATTCCTGCGCCAGCGGCAGAACAAACATTGAGAAGTTGAGCAATACTGCGGCGAGACCCGTTCCGGCTGCAATTGCTGCCCCCAACACGATGCGCCAACCGTCTCGGAATTCATCCTTTATGTTGGCCAATTGTTCCATCGGATCAACGTACCCTAAAAAAAAGTCAGACTAATCTGTGGCTTCATTTGGAACCTACGCCCTGTGCTTGATCTCCACTGTGTCTGGCGCGCCCTCTACGAAGAAAGACAATTAAGCTGCTTGCGACAAAAAGTGCAGCGGCTGGTATAGGGCTTCCCCCTATCACTAGAACATGTGTCCCGATGGCACCGAGCATCAACGTTGCTAAACAAGCCGCTGCAACTCTTGCTAAACTAGGTATTAACAAGCCAATAGCACCGGCCAGCTCCGCTACGCCTATTACCACGCGCAACCATTGGCCTGTGCCTAAGGCTTCCACCGTGGCAACTGGCAACGGGTCTGCAAGGAATTTGCGACTGGCCGTGAATGTAAAAACAGCGGCCAGAATTATTTGCAGTGACCATGCAAGCGATAGCCCCCATTTTGGCTGCATGGAGCCAGAACGATCAAACATTCGTAAGACCATCGGTATGCTGCGGATTTCGAAATTTTGAAGCGAGCGCCCAGAGCCATGTTGCAAGGGTGGCGCCTAGCAGCACTAACGGCCCCACATATTCAAATGCCCAAAAAAGGACACCTCCGGTTACAAATATCGCTGCAAGCTGTTCACGACTTACCCAATTTTCCTTCAAAGCGGCCCAAGCAATGAGACCGTTTACCGGAAGGTACAGGACCAGAGCGGTTATTAGGCCCGGACTGAAGTCTTTGAATATGATGGTGGTACCTAGGTGAAAGATTGCGTTATGCACTTGAGTAGCCATCAAGAAGATTAAAACTACCCAAGCGCTTACTCGGGTGCGGATCGTAGCATGAAGTAACAAATATATTAGGCCGACCGAGACTAGCACAGCAAGAATGGCTTCTGTGCTTAGAGCATTGTTATCTGGAAAGTATTTAAGCCGCCACGCCCGAAAATTGAAAATCAAATGCTCTTCTGCGTGATGAATTGCATATGCAAGTGGCGCGAGAAGGAGAGCTGTATTGAATGACATACGTGGCATGGTTTAATTCCTTGAAGAACCAGAATGTACGTATGCGCTTACTAATTGACTATCCAGTCAATTAGAGACAGAACGATTGGGCAATGCCTCGATCTCAAAAATATCGCGGATTACGCCGCACCGCTAATCGCCGTGCAATCATGGATGCAGCCGAGGAATTGTTTGGCCGGCATGGCTATGCTGCTGTGTCAGTCGACGAAGTGACCGCTCGGGCAGGCGTGGCAAAAGGTACATTCTACAATCACTTTATCGATAAGGCCGATGTGGCCAATCAGATCGCCTTCGAAATTCGCCAAGACATGCGGTCAAGGATCGCAGGAATTAAGTCGTTAAGTGCCGATCCAGCAAGCCACTTGGCCGTTGCGATGTGCTTATTCCTTCTTTTGGCTACTGAACAACCAAACAGAGCGCAAATCCTAGTCACATTGATGAACAACCCGACTGATGTGAACTCGCCTATGAATGCACCTGTTCATTTTACATTGCAAAATGGCATAGAAAGTAGCCGCTTTAGGCTGACTTCAATCGAAGCCTCCCTCATTATCATACTAGGTATTGTTTCGGCGGGGATCCGGCACATTATCGAGCAGCCATCGGAGGAGGCAGAATTTCGAGTTGCGGAGCTTGTCGTTCACGCTCTTTGTTCATTGGGGTTGAAGTGGGAAGATGCTCACAAAGTGGTCAACGAGGCGATGCCCTTATGTCGCGGCGCCATATAATTCCAACGTTTTTTATATACTTAACAGCAAATTTGAAACACTTTCGGTAGGTACTAATACGACACTAACAGCTACTAGTCGTTGCAAAGCAGCGGTCACCCAAACTTTGGGAGCGGCTGCTATTGACCTCGATGTCCTTAAAGCCGCGTGTCCGCTTCCCATCCATTTTGGGTAATCCGGTCTTTTCTAAAATTGCGTCTGCTTTCGCGCTTTCAGCAAGCGCGCTGGAATGTCTGCAATTGGGCGCACAGCGGTCCTTCTTTTTGGTATAAGCGAACGACCTGTTGAGCACCGGCATCACACTCCCCCTATCCTCGCAAACTGCACGCACCGCGACCGCATATCGAAATGCCAGCTTAGAAACTGACTGATAGAGTCGACCTGGTCATCGTGACGACCGTGCGGAAAGCTCGCGATCTCAGCCCGAAGATCCTCAAGCCAAGGCGCCCGCTCCGGCAACCACACATGGCCAGCTTCGATACGGGCTGATTGCGCATGCAAACGGGTTATTTTGTCATCCCTTGGCAGGAACGCGGTGGGATAAGGCGTGCCATGATGCTCGGTGCGCAGCTGCTGGATGAGGGATGTGCCTGACCCTTTATCTTCAATGATGATATTGCGGGCGTTCCATTGGGTCGCCAGTTCAACAATACGCCGCTTTAGCGATGGAAAATCTCGCCGCGCCCGATCGACGTCGAGAAGATAAAGGTCACCCCCTGTCACACCCCATGTTGTGCATACGCTAAAGTCATGCTGTTCGTCTGCCTTTGAGGCTGTATCCCATGACTGGCAGATAGTCATTGCATGTTGCGGTGGCGCAGCCGCGTAGCGCTTAAACCAGGCCCACTTCACAACTTCACCATCGGGCGGAACCGGGCACTGTTGGTACTGCGCCGAGAAGATCGTCGAGCCTAGTGCCAGCTTAAGCCCTTCGAGAACCGCCAGCGTTTCACGCGCGGGGTGGAGGATGTCACCTGCCTTGCGTTCGTGCACCTTGCCTCGTCCTATAGGGACCTGCGCATCCTCCTCGGCAATAGCTGGCAATCTCAGTGTAACCCAATCATCGAGCTCCTCAACATGCCCTGCCAGATCATCCATGTGCAGGCGCTGCTGTACAAGAATGATTGCGTCGTTCGCCTTGTTGTTAAGCCGGGACAGGAGGGTTCGGCTATACCAACCATTCACAGCCTCGCGCTTTGTCTGCGACATCGCATCTTCAGGCTTCAGCGGATCATCAATGATAATGAGGTTGCCGCCGCGACCTGTAAGTGTTCCACCAACAGAGGTCGCGTAACGGTAACCACGCTTCGTGGTTTCGTAGTTTGCTTCCTGGTTCTTGGCAGGGCTTATCCGAGTGTTCGGGAACAGCTCACGGTACCATTGCGCCTGCATTACAGCGCGGCAGTCCCCCGCATGCTTGGCGGCAAGGTCAGCAGAATAGCTCGCCGTGATAATCTTGGCGGTAGGATCATGCCCCAGAAAAAATGCAGGGAAGGCAACGGACGCGCATACGGACTTCAGCGAACGCGGCGGCACTTCAATCCGTAGCCGTTTGATCTTGCCCTGCCGGACCAGTTCCAGATGATGGCAGATTGCCATAAGATGCCAGTTAGGCAAGAACGGCTCGCCTGGACTGACCGTGGCAAACGCCTTCATGACGAACCGGTAAAGGTCCTGACGCAGCAACGCCTGTAGCAGCCGCGGATCATGCCCTATCATTGCTGGTCTCCGGAAGGTCAATAAGCCCTGCGCTGGCCAGGATCGCGATGTCTTCTGCTGCCATCAGCCCATGATCTGCAGTGCTTTCTGCATCGGGGATATGTGCAGACCTCAGCGATAGCATTATCTGAAGGGCCCTTAGGTCTCCGCCAAGCGCCTTTTCACGCAGGCGCAACAGTAAGGCAGTCTCGGAGCTTACGCGTTTGCGTTTTCCATTGGCAGTGACCGTCACCTTCTGTGCAAGCACTTCGGCAACAAGGCTCGCCATGTTGCGCTTACCCCGAGGGCGACCTTTGGGATTGCCCGACTGCCCTTTTTTGAACTGACTGTGCTTGGGCGGCTTACCATATCCAACCGCGTCCTGATCACTCCGCCCTTGTTCATTGGAAGCATCAGTCATGATTACCTCCCTTGTTGGCCAGCTGTTCACGCGCTGCAAAAGCTTCACCTGTCTCTATAAGCACAGGCATCTGCCCGAAGGCGTTCAAGAAGCGGCGGAGGATCACATCACAATAGAGCGGGTCAAGCTCAAGAAGCCGCGCTGTGCGCCCGCTATGCTCTGCTGCAATCAACGTAGTTCCAGAGCCACCAAAACCATCTAAGACAATATCGTCCCGGTCGCTGGCATCTTTGAGGATATCGCTGATCATTTCCGCAGGCTTGACCGTAGGGTGCCAGCCAAGTTCCTCTGAACGCGCGTTCGAAAAACTGTTTGCCCCAGCATGGTTCCAGACATTGGAACGGTGCCGACCATTACTGCCAAGCTCAACATTGTTGATATGCGGCCGCTTACCCTTTTTGAATACCGCCACCAGCTCGTGCTGGGACCTGTAGAGCGATCCCATGCCCGCATTGCTCTTGGCCCATACACACAGGTTGAGCCAGTCGTCATAGACTGCGCTGCCCGCACCCAGAAGTTCAGGTAGATGCCGCCAATCCATAAACACATAATGGAGCGAACCGTCGCGGCTGACTTTGGCCATTGCGGCAAGGGACTGCTCAAGAAAGCGCGTGAACGCTGCTTCGCTGAGTTCGCCACAGCCCTGCACAAACTCGCGGTGGCGAACCTTGCCGAGGCCAGAGACGTGGCCGGCGATAGGAACATTGTAAGGCGGGTCGGTAACGATCAGCCTGGCTTTCTCCCGTCCCATAAGTTGCTTATAACTCGCATGATCGAGCGCATCGCCGCACAGTAGCCGGTGCCGTCCAAGTTGCCATAGGTCACCGGGCCGGCAAACTGCCGGACCAGCTTCTATGACTGGCACGTCATCCTCGGTCACCGGGCTATCGCCAGCATCCATGATGAGTTCAATCTCGCGCAGGTCGAAGCCAGTTAGCGTTATATCAATTTCAAAATCACTAAGCTCGCCAAGTTCCAAAGCTAACAGCTCCTTGTCCCAACCAGCCTTTTCGGCGAGCCGGTTGTCGGCAAGCACATAAGCGCGCTGCTGTTGTGGGCTTAACCAGTCAATCTGCAGCGTTGGGACTTGGGTAAGGCCAAGTGTTTGCGCTGCTGCCAGGCGGCCGTGACCGGCAATAACCTGTCCACTACCGTCGACCAGCACCGGATTGGTAAAACCGAAGGCACGAATGCTATCGGCAATCAGGCGAAGCTGCTTCTTGGAATGGGTCCTTGCATTGCGCGGCGCTGGGCGCAGCTTATCGATACTAATCAGCTTTGGTTGCGGAAGCTTTATTGCGGGGATTTCAGATTGTGTATGCATGAGAATTCACCTTAATCATCGGGTTGATGGAGCAAGGAGATCGGCTCTGCCATGGCCACATAGCGTGCGGGCACAGCCTTTTGTGCACGCAATACGGCGCGATCTCGAACGTAGGGATGTTGAGGCTCCGCCTCGGTTTTTGGGGCTCTACCCCGGCTTTGGGGCACAACCCCGATTTTGCGGCTCCACCGCGAATTGGGTCAGGCTCTGCCGTTTCCAACTCATCCATTTTTGATGAACAAAAGAACAATAAAGGAACAAATCTAAGTGCGCAAGGGTGAGAAGATAAAAAATTCCTGATGCTTGGCTTCACCATCCTGATCTGCGTTCAGAATTTCCTGATATGGTGGGGTAATTCCCTGTTATGTGGCTTAGGGAATTTCCGTATCAAACATCTGGATAACTGCGGCTTTGCGAGCTGACCGGAATACAGGCAGGATCATATTTTGGATATTTTCACTGCAAATTCCCGTGGAACACGGAATATCACGCCTGAGACCACATCGAGCAGGACTGCGTGCTGCGCCAATCAGACCCAATCTAGTACGTGGCCGAGGCCAGTCTACCGTTTCAGAAACAGCTCCGCCATTGCATCAATGATGGCAGCCGCATCAAGGCGGTAGGTGTCGTACAGATCGATGAGATTCCCCGTCTGGCCGAAACGATCCGTACCAAGCGGACTTACCCGCATGCCTGTCACACCACCCAGCCACGACAACGCGCCTGGCGAACCATCAATGACCGTCACGAGCCCAGCGTCAGGTGCCAAAACCGACAACAGATCTTCGGCATGGCACATTTGCATTGGCTTATCAGTCCAGCGTGCGGCCTTGCTGGCAGACCAGTCGCGATGCAGCACATCGGGCGACGTCACATTTAACACGCCCAATCCGGGAATATCATCCGCCAGTTGCTCGAAAGCAGCCAGCACTTCAGGCGCAATTGCCCCTGTGAAAACAATCGCCGCTTCGGCGCCGGGGGCAGGTTGTTTTAACCAATAGCCGCCTTTTAACGCGTCCGTCTCCCATTCGGTACCAGCGCGTTGCACCTGCGGCACTTGGCGCGTGCTGAGGCGCAGATATACCGAGCTGCCGTCGGGCTTTTGCATATGCTCAAATGCCCAGCGCATGAACAATGCGACTTCATCGGCATAAGCCGGTTCGTAATAAGCAAGGCCAGGCTGCCCCATCCCGATCAGCGGCGTATTGATCGACTGGTGCGCACCGCCCTCTGGTCCCAAGGTCAGTCCGGACGGCGTTCCAACGAGCAAGAAACGGGCATCGGAATAGCACCCATAATTCAGCGCATCCAATCCGCGCGCGATAAAGGGGTCATACACCGTACCAACGGGAATCAACCGCGTCCCGAAGTGCGGCGCGGCCAGCCCAAGCGACGTGAGCAAAAGAAAGAAGTTATTCTCCGCAATCCCCAGTTCAATATGCTGTCCCGCGGCATGGGCCGCCCATTTTTGTGCCGACGGAATTTTGGCATCACGGAAGATATCGGCCACATCGGATCGGCGGAAAAGCCCGCGTTGGTTTACAAAGCCGCCCAAATTGGTCGTCTGGGTAACATCAGGCGCGGTTGTCACGATACGGTCGGCCAATGTCTCAGAGGATTTGGCGAGGTCGAGCAAAACATTGCCAAAGGCTGCTTGTGTCGACTGAACATCACCAGATGGCACAGGAAGGCGCTCGGGCACGGCGATCACCGGCGCATCGGTCTCTTGCGGTTTGTGCGCGAGAACGCTCTGCCCGACAAAGTCTTTCAACCGCGCCGCGATATTTCCACCCAATCCGGCAAATGGTTCCCATTCCTGCCCGACCTCAACGCCCATGCTGACGCGAAGCTGTTCAATCTGCGCGGGGTTCATCATCCCCGAATGATTGTCCTTATGCCCCGCAAGCGGCAGGCCGTAGCCTTTAACGGTGTAGGCGATAAACAATGTCGGTCGTTCATCATCGGCGCTGTCGAACGCATCCATTAAAGACTCGATGCAATGACCACCCAAATTGGTCATCAGAGCAGCGAGCCCGTCATCGTCAAAACTGTCGAGCAGCTTTGCCACATGCGGCTTACCGCCAATGTCCGCGATCAACCGTTCGCGCCACGCCGCACCGCCCTTATAAGTGAGCACGGCAAAATCAGCGTTCGGACAATTTTCAATCCAGTCCTCAAGCGATTTTCCGCCCGGCCGCGAGAATGCCGCGCGCTGCAACTTGCCATTCTTCAATGTGACAACACGCCAGCCGCAGGTTTCGAAAATATCATCAAAGCGCCGGAACATGCGGTCAGCAGTCGTGCTGTCTAGGGACTGGCGGTTATAATCAACCACCCACCAGCAATTGCGAATGTCGTGCTTATAGGCTTCGATCAGGCATTCGTAGATATTGCCTTCATCAAGCTCAGCATCGCCCATCAGCGATATCATCCGGCCGGCGTCGGCTTCATCTAGCGACCCATGCGCAACAAGATAATCCTGAACGAGGCTGGAAAAGGCCGTAATCGCAACGCCCAATCCAACTGAACCAGTTGAAAAATCCACCGGGATTTTGTCCTTGGTGCGTGACGGATAACTTTGTGCGCCGCCCAATGCGCGAAACTGCTGCAATTGCTCCAGTGATTGATGGCCCAGCAAATAATGGATGGCCTGCAGCACGGGGCCTGCATGGGGCTTCACCGACACCTTGTCTTGCGGGCGAAGCGCATGGAAATAAACCGCAGCCATAATCGCCGTCATCGAGGCGCAACTGGCCTGATGACCGCCAACCTTAAGGCCGTCGCGCTTTTCCCGCAAATGGTTGGCGTTATGGACAATCCATGACGACAGCCAGCGCAGCCGCGCATCCAGCGTCTCGATCGTGGCGATTTTTTCTTTTCGGTGGTCAGTTAAGACGGTGGCCATTTCGGTTATTGCATCCCCTCGCCCGTTCCATATCAGCCCTGCAAGCGCATGTCAGTCCAATGCCGCGGCTTATAAGCAAAAATTATAACCCGTGCGTTCCAACTTTTCGCGACGAAAGGCGGCTTGTATCACATTTGTTTGATAGCCGTCATTTACAGATCACTTATTTCAAAGCTAGAACCGTTTTGAACGAGGGGGAATCCGACACATGGACACAAGCTTAGCGACGCCACCAGCAGGAACTGGTGCGAACGAACTTAGCCGAACACTCAAGTCCCGGCATGTTTCGATGATCACATTTGGCGGCATCATAGGTGCTGGCCTGTTTGTTGGTTCATCGACAGCCATCAGCACAATCGGGCCTGCTGCGGTTATAAGCTACGCGTTGGCGGGATTCCTCGTATTACTTGTCATGCGGATGATCTCCGAAATGGCCATGGCGATGCCTGGTGTTCAAACCTTTCCCGATTTTGCCCGTACCGGCGTCGGTAATTGGGCCGGGTTTCTTGTCGGATGGCTCTATTGGTATTTCTGGGTCGTCGTGATCGCTATTGAGGCAATTGCGGGCGCGAAGATTATAAACAGCTGGTTTCCGATGCTTGAAATTTGGGAAATCGGTGTGGTGCTGATGGCAATATTGACCGCGGTTAATTTGATGTCCGCCAAATCCTACGGAGAATTCGAATTCTGGTTCGCTTCCACGAAGGTGGTTGCAATCATCGTCTTCATTCTCGCTGCCGCCGCTTATGCCACGGGTGTCACGTCGCCTTCTGGCCCGACTTTTTCAAACCTGACCGAACATGGTGGTTTTGCGCCAGCAGGTATTGCCGTCATTTTCGTGGGTGTATCGACGACGATATTTTCGCTTTGCGGCGCAGAAATCGCGACGCTGGCGGCCGCAGAATCGGAAGATGGCGCAAGCACCATCGCGCGTATGACGATATCGGTATCGACGCGCATTTTGATATTCTTCGTGTTGTCGATCCTGATGATCGTATCGATCGTGCCATGGAACGAAATCGAAGTTGGCGCATCGCCATTTGCCCAAGCTTTGCGCGTCATGGGTTATCCCGCCGCCGATCTGAT
Source organism: Sphingorhabdus sp. (assembly GCF_044354325.1). Classification (GTDB taxonomy): domain Bacteria; phylum Pseudomonadota; class Alphaproteobacteria; order Sphingomonadales; family Sphingomonadaceae; genus Sphingorhabdus_B. The sequence goes on from NZ_JBILAF010000017.1 coordinate 23,963, forward strand.
TATGAATAGCATCGTGCTTGTGGCCGTGTTGTCGTGCCTAAACTCGGGCATTTATATCACGTCACGCGCCATGTTCGGTCTCGCCAAAAATGGTGATGCGCCGCAATCTTGTGTGCAGTTGAGCAAAGCGAAAGTGCCTGCCCGTGCGATCCTTATCGCGAGCCTCTTTAGCTATTTCGCACTTGCCGCATCGGTGCTGTCGCCGGACAGGGTGTTCAATTTTCTGGTGAATGCTTCGGGCGCGATCATGCTGTTTATCTATCTGCTGATTGCTTGGGCACAGCTGCGGCTCCGCGCCGATTTCGAAGCGACTGCCCCTGAAAAGCTGAAGCTCAAAATGTGGTTCCATCCTTATGGCACATGGACGGCCATTGCCGGGATGGTCGGCGTTCTGGTGCTGATGGGCGTTTCGACATCGCACTCCATTGAACTTTGGACCAGCGTTCTGGTGGCAGCGCTGTTCTTGGTTGGATATTGGGTCAAATGCCGCGTGCAAGCAAACCAACGGAAAAGTTAAATGCCCACCAAAATTTTCCGGACGCAACAATCTTTTCAATCACGGATAATGGCCTGCATATCGCATAAGCATATGAAACTGGTTGCTGGAGCGAATGGATGAAACTGGAAAACGACCCCCTAGCGGCATTTTGGATGCCGTTTACTGCGAACCGGGCGTTCAAAACCACGCCGCGTCAGTTGGCGTCGGCAAAGGACATGCATTATACCAGCGACGACGGACGTCAGATCCTTGATGGTACCGCGGGTCTATGGGCGGTAAACGCAGGCCATTGCCGCGCACCGATTGTCGAGGCCATCCAGAAATGCGCGGCCGAGCTGGACTATGCCCCGCCATTCCAATTGGGGCACCCGCTCGCGTTTGAACTGGCGTCGCGTCTGGCGACGATCATGCCTGAGGGGCTGGACCGCATTTTCTTTACCAATTCGGGATCCGAATCGGTCGACACAGCATTGAAGATTGCGCTCGCTTATCAGCGCGCCATCGGACAAGGCACGCGCACGCGCCTGATTGGACGTGAGCGTGGTTATAATGGCGTTGGCTTTGGCGGCATTTCGGTCGGCGGCATCGTCAACAACCGGCGGCAATTTGGCACCTTGTTAACGGGCGTCGACCATCTGCCGCACACCCATAATCTGGAACATAACGCCTTCACGATGGGTCGTCCCGAATGGGGCGCGCATCTGGCCGACAATCTTGAGGCTATCGTCGCGCTGCATGGCGCCGAAACCATTGCCGCCGTAATTGTTGAACCCATGGCGGGGTCAACCGGCGTTCTGGTACCCCCGATTGGCTATCTCGAAAAACTGCGTGAGATCACGCGCAAGCACGGCATTGTGCTGATCTTTGACGAAGTCATCACCGCCTTTGGCCGTGTCGGCGGCACAACGGCATCCGAAACGCTCGGCGTGACGCCAGACATCATCACAATGGCAAAGGGCCTTACCAACGCCGCTGTGCCTATGGGCGCGGTTGCGGTCAGCCGCCACATCCATGACGGTGTTGTAGAGGGCGGCCCTGATGGCATCGAATTGTTCCACGGCTACACTTATTCCGGCCACCCCTTGGCAGCGGCAGCAGCCCTTGCGACGCTTGATCTATACAAGTCGGAGGGGATTTTTGAGCATGCGAGCTCGCTGCACAATTATTGGCAGGACGCAGTGCACAGCCTGAAGGGCAAACGGCACATTATCGATATCCGCAATATGGGCATTGTTGCTGCCATAGAGCTTGCGCCACATGCAGGCGGCATTGGCAAGCGCGGTATGCAGTTGTTCCACAAATGCTTCGACAATGGTGTATTGGTCCGCGCGACCGGCGATATCATCGCATTGTCGCCGCCGCTCATTCTCGAAAAAGCGCATATCGACGAAATCGTTGGACGTATCGGCGATCTGATTGAAACCGTCGACTAAAGCGACACGACAATCTTTCCGACATGCTGCTTCGTCAAAAACGCTTCTTGCGCTTTGACGATGTCGAATAAGTCATAAGTGGCTGCAACCACCGGCCGGATTTCGCCGCGTTCAATATATGAGACGAGGTTTGCAAAAACCTCCGGCTCTAAAACCGTGCAACCGATCAGGCGCAAATCCTTGAGATAGAGCGTCCGAAGGTCAAGATCGACGACAGGCCCCGAAATCGCACCCGACACGCCATAGCGGCCTCCGCGCTTAAGCACGTTCAGGATCGCGCCGAACTGCGCACCGCCGACAATATCGACAGCGGCGTCAAAATATTCTTGCCCGAACAATGATAGCAGATTGGCATCGCGCGGAATGACGCGGGACGCACCCAGCGCGCGGACGCTATCGGCCTTTGCATCCGCCGCCATGGCGATGACCTCTGCCCCGCGCCGTTTCGCAAGCTGGACTGCCGCGGAGCCAACGCCACCTGATGCACCGGTGATGAGAACGCGCTCACCAGCCTGCACATTGATGCGGGTCAGGATATTTTCCGCAGTTCCGTAAGCGCATGGAAAGCTAGCCAGTTCGATGTCCGATAACGCAGATTCAACGCGGTGCGCATGAACCGAAGGAACGCAGGCATAGTCCGCAAAGCCGCCATCGACTTCCGAGCCGAAATAGAGAATGTCGTAACGGCTCGCGCCGCAAAAGACGGGTTCGACCAAGACCCGTTCTCCGATGCGGGCGGGATCGACATTATCGCCTATAGCGACAATCGTTCCGCAAGCATCTGCACCCTGAATGCGCGGAAATTGAAATGCGGCACCGGACCAGCCATCGTCGCCGGCGCCTGCAAGTCCCTCTGCAGCGCCCGTCTCTGTCGCCTCTGCGACTGATTTGGAATACCAGCCAATCCGCGTGTTGATATCCGTATTGTTGATGCCCGCCGCGCCAACACGGATCAGGACATCATCAACACCCGGCTTTGGTACCGGGACATCATCACGCAATTCCAGCTTTTCATAACCGCCATGGCCGGTCAGCAAAACTGCCCGCATGTTGGCGGCAATGGTCACTCGGCGCGCGCCAGCCCGAACTGGTTCAAATACCATTTCTGGAACTTAAGAACGCTGCCCTCTTGATCAGAATAGCGGCCAGGGCGGTAGCGAGTCGACATAATGCCCGCCTGATTATTTTCGGTGATGACTTTGTCCTGCGTGGTTGTCGCGTGATAGCCCCAGGTCATCTTTTCAATGTCAACTTGGTCTTCTGTCGCACGGCCATCGACAAGCCAGATCATTTCCACATCGGTTTCCAGCGCGCCGCGCGGCGTGAACTGGAACAGGATCGCGAAATGGTCGTCGGCCACAATTTGACTGAACGGGCTGAAGCTCAGGTGCATCCGGCCGCCATCTGCCTTTGTCCGTTTGCCCATCAATGGCGCAGGCGCTGAACCGTCTTGCGTTTCCGATGACCAGCCATCCTTGTTCATCCGCTGCATCAACAGACGCAGGTGGCTGCTTTCGGGGGCATCGTCGATATTACCGATTGGCCGACCCGCCGCTGCTGCACTCGCTTCCCAAGCCTGCAACTTGGGTGTGAAGCTTGCAATGGCGTCAG
>NZ_JBILAF010000073.1:0-10859 GCF_044354325.1 Sphingorhabdus sp.
CAACGGCAACGATCGACTCTGATGCATGCATCGAACAGAATTCCGGATGCGAAGGCACGCAATGATAGCATTCAAAGAAATTCTCGATGACCAGCTTCCAATTGGCGGTCGTGGGATAGCTGCCGGCGTGCGCGATCCGGGCGTCAGCAAAACCGTGATAGTCGAGGATTGCGCCCATGTCGCCAAAGGTCGCGTCAAAATCGTCCGGTTCGCCCTCGCTCATGTTGATGAAAATCAGGCCATGAAAAACGCGGATGTGGCAGGCGAACAGACTGTTTTCGGCTTTGTCGAAATCCTCCGGCATTAACCGCGCGGAGATCAAACGGCCATCAAGCCCAAATGTCCATGCATGATAGGGGCAGACCAGACGCGGCGCATTGCCGCTTTCCGACTGACAAATCGTCGAACCCCGGTGACGGCAGACGTTGAAAAATGCGCGCACGCTTTCGCTGTTTTCACGAATGACGATAATCTGTTCATTACCGACCCGGTACAGGAAATAATCACCTTTTTCCGGGATGCGTGACACATGACCCGCCAGCAGCCATTTCCGGCTGATGATTTCATCAAAGTCAGCTTTGAACACCGCATCGCTGGTGTAAAATTCCTGATCAAAGCTGTATCCAACCTGCGTGTTTGCAGCGAGGCGGCCCATAAGTTCAGTGTGCGACATTAGATTTTGATCCGTGCATTTGTGGGGTCATAAAAAGGTTTGAGCGACGCGGTGACAGGATAGCGGACACCGGCAATCTCGATTTCATAATCATCGGCGCCAATTGGCCCGACGACACCGCCGTCGGCGGCATCGACATAGCCAAGCCCGCACGCGCCGCCCAGCGTATGGGCATACATTCCGGAACGAATATAACCGGCGATCCGGTCGCCCTGCCAAATCGGTTCATTGTGATAGAGCATTGGTTCGGGTGATTTGACCAAGAACTGCACAAGGCGCTGCTTAAGGCCTGCTTCCTTCTGCGCGGCCAAAGCCTCACGCCCGATGAAACCACCCGCCTTGTCCATCTTCACAGCAAAGCCGAGACCGGCTTCCAACGGTGTATCCTCATCCGTGATGTCATGGCCCCAATGGCGATAGGCCTTTTCCATGCGAAGCGCGTTCAGCGCGTGATAGCCGCAATGTTTTAATCCAAACGCCGCGCCAGCCGCGACGATCGCATCATATACGCCCGCCATGAACTCAGTGGGAATATATAGCTCCCAACCCAGCTCACCGACATATGTAATGCGCGATGCGCGCACGATGGCATAGCCCAACTCAATCTCTTGCGAGGTCGCAAAGGGGAAAGCCTCATGCGACAGGTCATTGGGACTAATCGATTGCAGCAACGCGCGGCTGTTGGGTCCCATGATCGAAATAACGCCCATGCCCGACGACACATTGGTCAGCACGGCATGTGCATCTTCGGGCGTATGGCGTTTCAGCCAGTTGAAATCCTTCACCTCGGTTTCAGCGCCGGTGACGATCAGATATGCGGTTTCCGAAAGGCGTGTGACGGTCAGGTCAGCCTCAATACCGCCCTTTTCATTGAGCCATTGGGTATAGACCAGCTTGCCCGGGGCAACATCGACGTCGTTCGCGCAGACGCGGTTGAGGACAGCCATAGCGTCGCGGCCTTCAAGGCGGAATTTGGCGAAACTTGATTGGTCGAACAAGCCAACCGCTTCGCGCACGGCCTTGCATTCCTCTGCATTGGCTTCAAACCAGTTCTGGCGGCCATAGCTATATTCATATTCGGGCGTGCTGCCGGGTTCACCATACCAGTTGGCACGTTCCCAACCAAATGCTTCGCCAAAACACGCACCTTGCGCGACGAGCCTGTCGTGCAAGGCAGATTTGCGCACCCCGCGTGCGGTTTCATATTGCTTGAACGGATAATGCGTCGCGTACAGGAGGCCGAGGCTTTCGGTAACGCGTTCGCGCAGATATTTACGGTTAATCTGGAACGGCATGTTGCGGCGGATATCGACGGTCCACAGGTCTGCAGGCGGAATACCATCGCGGATCCAGTCCGCCATGACCTTGCCCACGCCGCCAGCCGATTGCAGGCCGATGGAATTGAGGCCAGCGGCGACAAAGCAGCCTTTCAATTCGGCGCTTTCACCCAGATGGTATCGCACGTCCGGGGTAAAGCTTTCGGGACCGCAGAAGAATTTTTGAATGCCCGCTTTTTCCAGTGCAGGCACACGGCGCATTGCATCGATCAACAATGGCTCAAAATGTTCGAAGCTTCCCGCAATTTCATCGAAACAGAAATCTTCGGATATGCCGTCCATACCCCACGGCCGCGCATTGGGTTCAAATGCGCCAACCAGCAGCTTGCCCGCGTCATATTTATAATAACCACAATAATCATAATCGCGCAGAACCGGCAGTGTATTGTCGATGCCTTCGACGCCTTCGAATAGAACATAATAATGCTCACATGCGTGCAATGGGGCCGCAACGCCAACGCTGGCGGCCAAATCACGCGTCCACATACCACCGCAGATTACGACATAATCGGCGTCAATCGAACCATCGTCCGTATCCACGCCCGTGATGCGATCACCATTGTGGCGGATTCTGGTGACTTTGGTGTTTTCAAAGATTTTAGCGCCGCCAGTGCGGGCACCTTTGGCCAAGGCCTGCGTAATATCGACTGCATTTGCATAGCCGTCGCTTGGGATATGAATACCGCCGACGACATCATCGACATTGACGATATGCGCCAGCTCTTTGATTTCTTGTGGTGTCACGACATGCACAGGCAGGTCAAATACCTTGGCCATGGATGCGCTGCGCTTCAGCTCCTCAAAGCGTTCGGCATTGGTGGCCATCGATATCGAACCGCATTGGCGATAGCCCGTTGCCTGGCCCGTCTCGGCCTCAAGCCCGCGATAGAGCTCGCCGGTATATTTTGCGAGCTTGGTCATGTTGATGCTGGGCCGCAATTGCCCGACCAACCCCGCCGCATGCCATGTCGTGCCGCTGGTCAATTGCTTGCGTTCCAGCAAGACCACATCGTCCCAACCAATCTTGGTCAGGTGATATGCAATCGAACAGCCGATGACACCGCCACCGATGATGACGACTTTTGCCTTTTTGGGTAATTCAGCCACGCGGATCAGACCTTCATCTTGGCGTTATCAGGATCGTAAACAGGGTGCTCCAGCACTGTGCCGATGCGTCGTTCGCCCTGCAACACGATATCGAACTGCGACCCCGGCGCCGCATTTTGTATGGGCACACAGGCGAAAAACAGGCTCTTGCCAACGCGATGGCCATAGCCGCCTGATGTCGTCAGGCCGATACAATGGTCGCCCACCAAAATTGGTTCGCCGCCGCGCACATCGATATTGTCTGCATCAACCGCGCCGTACACAATGCGGAAGCGTTCAGGCGCATCCAACGTCGCCTGCTTGCCGACGAAATCATCTTTGTTGAAATTGATGAAGCGCGGCATGTCTGCCTCAATCATCGTCAATTCGTTGGTGAGCTCGGAACCCCAGGCCTTATAACCCTTTTCGACCCGCATACTGTTCGCTGCGTACAATCCGTAATTGACGATGCCGAACTCCTGCCCGGCTTCCCAAACGGCTTCGTAGAGCGCCGCGAGGTCCTTCATCGCAGGATGCAATTCCCAGCCCAACTCTCCGGCATAAGACACACGAAGTGCACGCATCTTGATACCCGCAATCACGATCTCCTGACCGCTGAGCCAGCGGAAACCTTCATTGCTAAGGTCGGCGTCGGTTAACTTGGCCAGCACATCGCGCGAGCGTGGACCGTTCATCACGAGAACGCCAAGGTCCATTGTCAGGTTGCGAATGGTCACATCTTCGTCTGGCAATTTGCTTTGGATCAGCAAGTCCCAGTCGCGCTGTTCCGCCGCTGCTGCCGAGAGGCAGTAAAAATGGTCATCCGCGAAACGCGTCACGGTCATTTCGCCATAAATGCGGCCCTGCACCGAAAGCGGGTGCACCAGGCCGATACCGCCCAATTTTTTGGGCATGCGGTTGGCACAAATACGGTTGAGGAACGCCTCGGCATCTGGTCCGGTCACATCATATTTCGCAAAGCCAGACAGGTCGAGCACGCCGACGCGCTCTGCAACCGCCTTTACCTCTGCCGCGACCGCGTCAAAGCTGTTGGTGCGGTGATAGCCGCCTTCTTCTTCTGCGCCGTCGAGGGCAAAATATTTGGGCCGCTCCCAGCCGTAGGTTTCGCCATATACCGCGCCAGCGGACAGCAAACGGCCATATAGCGCGCTCATCTTTTGCGGGCGGCCATCGGGCTCTTCCTCACCGGGAAGCCGCGTCGTGAACGTCATGCGGTAATCAAGGAAAACCTTAGCGCGGCTGTAATCTTCGTCCGCATAAGGGCCGTAACGACGCGGATCGAATTCGGTCATGTTGATATCCGCATCACCGAACACCATCCACTGCGCCAGATATTTTCCAGCCCCGCCGCCTTGCGCGATGCCAAAGCTTGTGCCGCAACAATGCCAAAAATTCTTCAGGCCAACCGCTGGTCCCAACAGAGGTCCGCCGTCGGGCGTATGCGGAATCGCGCCGTTGACGAAGCGCCGCAAACCGACTTCACCAAAAATCGGCATCCGTTCAATCGCGCGTTCCAGCCATGGAGCAATGCGCTCCAGATCTTCAGGGAACAACTCGCTCGTCGAATCCCATTCAGGGTTTCCACCGCGTGGTGCCCATGCTTCGGCGAGGCCCGTATTTTCGTAAACGCCAATCAGTCCGCTTTTCTGCTCCTGCCGGAAATATCCCGACACATGGGGGCAACGCATGACCGGTATTTCTTCATCGCGATCTTTGAATGCGGGGATAGGATCTGTGACAACATAATGATGTTCCATGTTCGTCACCGGAATATCAATGCCCGCCATTTGCGCGATTTGCCGGGCATAGCAGCCCGCCGCATTTACGACGATTTCGGCCCGAACCGTGCCCTTTTCCGTCTCCACATCCCATTCGCCAGATGGCAGTTGCGTCAGGCCCGTCACGCGGTTTTTGCGCACAATTTTGGCGCCCATATTCTTGGCACCAATGGCGAGCGCGTTGCAAATACCCGACGGATCAGCATGTCCGTCTTGGGTCGTCCGCGCACCGGCGATGACACCGTCAAGCGTCATGAATGGGTTGTGGCGGAGAATTTCCTCAGGCGGGATAATCTCCATCTCGAACCCGATGATTTTCGAAAAACCCTCAATGTAGCGCATCCACGCAAGCTCGCGCTCGTTGGTTGCAAGGCGGATGCCGCCGGATTTATGCCAACTGACATATTGCCCGGTCAAACCTTCCAGCCGGGGATAAAGATCATTGCTATAGGCATGCATCTTGGCAAGGTTGAAGCTGCCCGTGATATTGGGGCACTGGCCAGCCGCATGCCATGTCGAGCCGGAGGTCAGCTCATCCTTTTCAATCAGTAGACAGTCCGTCCACCCGAGTTCGGCGAGATGGTAAAGCAACGAAGCCCCCATTATGCCGCCGCCAATTATGACCACTCGTGCCGATGTTTGCATAAAAGCCCTGCTCCTTATACCACAACCTTAGGGCGGGTTTGCGGTCAGGCACAAATGGGGAATATGACGGGACCGGTTAAAAAAATTTTTGGATTAGGATCGCCGGTGCCTATAAGGCGCGCCGGGTTGATTGAGAATATAAGGGTCGGGCTATGAAGGTTGCGTTGGTTACGGGTGCTGCACAAGGCGTTGGCTTTGCAACGGCACGGCTTTTGGCCGAAAAAGGCTATCATGTTGTCATGACCGACGTGCAGCCTTTGGATGCGCAAGTCGAAGCATTGGTTGCTCTTGGCGGGAGCGTATCCGCGCTTTCCGGTGACATTTCCTCTGAAGCATTTGTTGTCGAACTGGCCGAGACAATTGCCCGTGAGCATGGTGCCGCAGACGTGTTGGTCAACAACGCCGGCATCAGTTTGATTTGCAGCGCCGAAACGACCAGCATCGAACAGTGGCAGCGCGTCATGAGCATCAACCTCACCGGACCATTTTTGCTGTGCCGCGAAATCGGAAAGCAGATGCTGGCGCGTAACCGGGGCAACATAATCAACGTTGCCTCAATTGCGGGCCTTCACGGTGTTATCGATCGATCCGCCTACAACGCGTCAAAGCACGGATTGGTCGGACTGACGCGAACGCTTGCGGCAGAATGGGGCGGCCGCGGTGTGCGTGTGAACGCTGTATGTCCGGGCTGGATTAAAACGGAAATGGATGAGGCTGATCAAGGTTCGGGCGCTTATTCCGATAATGATATCATCGACCGCGTTCCAATGGGCCGTTTTGCCAAGCCCGAGGATGTTGCCCAGGCCATTGCGTTTCTTGCGCATGAAGACAGCTTTATCAATGGCGCAAGCTTGCCTGTCGACGGTGGATGGCTGGCCGACGCAAGCTGGGATGCGCTGCGTTTGAAAACGCGATGAGCCATGATATGCAAACGTTGCGCGAACTCGCGTAATGTGGGACCGTCATCGGAAAGTCACAGTTGGTGGCTAGGCACGTTAAGATTTCATTATTGTCCCAATTTTAAAGCGGAACCCGATGGCGACTATTAGCATTGCGAAACCAAAGGTTCAGCTGCAGGCATATTTCCTGTGCGCCATGCGCGTCATTTGGATTGCCGTGCCGCTCACGCTGTTATTGCCGCTTCACCTTGTCTGGCATCTGTTGCGGTTGCCGTCACCATGGGCGATGTTATTCTTACGCATTGCTGCCCGCGCCTTGGGCGCGCGTGTCCGCGTGCACGGCAGTCCGCTCCGCCGGGATGTGTTCTTTGTCGCCAACCATCTTTCATGGCACGATATTCCGATATTGGCCGGCATAACGGGCACCTCCTTTGTCGCACAGGATGGCGTGCGCGACTGGCCCATCATTGGCTGGCTTGCAAAGCTGAACCACACCATTTTCGTCAACCGCACGGAAAAGCAGAATATCGGGCAACAAGTGGCCGAGTTACGCGAGGCTATCGCCGAAAACTGGTCGGTGACACTTTTCCCGGAAGGCACAACCTCGGACGGCAGTGGGCTATTGCCGTTCAAACAGTCCTTGTTTGCGACATTGGCACCGCCGCCTAAGCCAATGATGATTCAGCCGGTTCTTTTAGACTTCGGTGCCGACGCCGCGGACATCGCTTGGGTGGGTGTAGAGACCGGCTGGGAAAGCGCATGGCGGGCATTTACACGGCCCGGCACTTACGCCGTGGACGTCCACTTTCTCGAACCCTTCGATCCGGGCGCACTTGCCGATCGAAAAGTCGTCTGCGCCCTTGCCCGCACTAGGCTGGCCGAAGCTCTGTCCGCCACGCTTGGCTATAGCGTTACGTAAATAGCGCCCAGCCGCGTGGGGTTCTCCGGCGCGGTGCAAAATAATTCATCCAATTGGCCAAATTTTTCAATTGTGGCCACGCATCGACGGCGCTCTAACTTTCGCAAAGGGCGCGTATAGCCCGTTGTAAATTAACTGGGTGCAATCATGAAAATCGGATTTATCGGTCTTGGCAATGTTGGCGGAAAACTGGCAGGCAGCCTGATCCGCAATGGTCATGACGTCACTGTACGCGACCTTGATGCCGCACTCGTTGCCGAATATGTCAGTCGGGGCGCAGCCTCGGCGGCATCTCCAAAAGAATTGGGTGAAGCTGTCGACCTGATCATCACCTGCTTGCCGTCCCCAGCGGCCAGCGCTGCCGTGGCCGAAGGCGCGGACGGTTTTCTTCAAATCATGCGTCCGGGCCAAGTTTGGCTCGAAATGAGCACAACCGATTATAGCGAAGTCATCCGGCTCGGTGCATTGGTTGAGGCGCGTGGTGCGATGTTCATGGAATGCCCGGTTTCGGGCGGCTGCCATCGTGCGGACACCGGCAATATTGCGATTTTCGCAGGCGGCCCACGCGCCGCGGTCGACTTTGTTCTGCCGGTTGTGACGACACTGGGACGGCGCATATTGCACACCGGCGACCTTGGAACCGCGTCACAATTGAAGGTGATGACCAACTATCTCTGCACGGTACATCTCGTTGCACTGGCCGAGGCGTTGACCACTTGCAAAGCCATCGGGCTTGATATGAACACCACATATGAAGCGATCCGGATTTCGTCAGGCAACAGCTTCGTCCACGAAACCGAAAGCCAGGTCATCCTCAACGGCAGCCGCGACATCAATTTCACGATGGACCTCGTCAGCAAGGACGTGGGCCTGTTCGACAAAATTGCCCAATCGGCACAAGTCCCTGTTGAACTGTCGCCGCTCATCGTGAAAATCTTTAAGGAAGGCGAGGAAGCTTACGGACCTCGCGAATTTTCACCCAATATCATCCGGCGTTATGAAGAGCCATTGGGCATTAAGGTTTTGGGCACTGGATTTCCGGCCGATATGGTAGACGATGAACCCGAAGAGCCGGGCTATGAGGTCGTGCCGAAACGCTAAGCTGCGACGCCTAAACGGCTGTCTTCGACATTCTTGGCCACCCAATCCATGAATGTCCGAATGCGCAGATTTTCTTTCATATCCTTGCGGCAGATAAGGCCCCATGCGCCGGGGCAAACTGCTTTATGTCCAACGGGCTGAACGAGCCGACCGGCGGCCAGATCCTGATCGACAAACGGGCCGTTGACCAGCGCAATACCTTCGCCGTTCAGCGCCATTTCAAGCGCAACGGCCAAGGTATCAACCATGAGATAGGGCACGGATGGTTCAAACGCCGAACCTGCCGAAGCAAACCACGTCTCCCAATTTTGCACCTCGGTATAGATGGCCACAAGTGGCTTGGTCATCAATGTCTGCGGGCTGGGATTTGGGCCCATCGCCTCTGCAACAGCGGGGCTACAGACAGGAAACAGCGCATATTCATACAGCGGAACCCAATGAAATTTGGTCGCATCGGGTTCTGATGCGCAATAAACGAGCCCTACATCCGCGTGGACATCGTCAAATTCCCATTCAACAGCACATGTGTTGAGCGTCAGCTTTACCTCGGGGTGATCAGCCAGAAACTGCGGAACACGTTTTGCGAGCCAACGTATCGACGCCGTGACATAAGTCTGCACGCGAAGTGGCTTGTCCAACGCATGGCGGTGGACTTCTTCAACCCCCTCCAGCAGCGATTCAAAAGCAGCGCGGACATAAGGATAGAGAACCTTACCCTCTTCCGTCGACACGATATGCCGCCCTTCCTGGACGAATAACGTCACACCAAGCGCGTCTTCAATCAGCTGGACCTGATGGCTGACCGCAGGATGGGTGAGGCAAAGCTCGTCCGCTGCATCGCGGATGCTTTGATGACGGGTCGCCGCCTCAAAACCCTTAAGCGCCTTTAACGGCGGCAACTGCTTTAGATCGATCTTCGGATGCATCGCCACTCCCTCCCCGGATTCGCGCACTCATGTTGAGGTAGCACAGCCGAAAAGGACTGGTAAATAAAATTAACGCATGCTTTTTGCGTCTTCCAAGATCATGGCTGCACCCTTTTCAGCGACCATCACCGTCGGGGCGTTGGTGTTGCCGGATGTGATTGTCGGAAACACCGAGGCGTCGACGACACGCAAGCCGTCCACACCATGGACACGTAAGCGGCCATCGACCACGGAGGTCGCTGCATCCGGGCCCATCATGCAGGTGCTTGTTGGATGATAGACGGTATCGGCGCGTGCCCGAAAATCCGCAAGCAGTGCTTCATCGCCATCGACATGCGCGCCGGGAATGAGCTCTTCGGTAATGATATCCGCAAGCGGCTTCGTCCGCGCAATTTGCTTCAGCAATCGGTTACCGGCCAGCACATCGTCAATATCGGCTTGCGTTGCGAGATAATTCGGGTGGATGACCGGATATTTGGCAGGGTCGGCGCACGCGAGTTCAATATGCCCCCGACTGGTCGGACGACAGGGGTTATGCGATAGCAGAAACGCCGAAAATGGATCCGGGTTGAGCAGCTTTCGTTCCGACAATGGTGTTTTGGTGTAGCTGACCGGACTGAAATATAGCTGCAAATTCGGGTGTTTTTTCGTTGCATCGCTGCGCACAAAGCCCCCGCTTTGATTGACGCTTAACGACAGCGGCCCTGCCCGGTCGGCCATATAGCGCAACCCGGCGCGGATTTTGCCCAACACCGGATACAGCACATCATTCAGCGTGGCCGTGCGGACTTTGTAGAAATAGGATACCGCAATATGGTCCTGCAAATTACGGCCAACGGCCTTTGCATCGACAATCGGTTCGATACCGACATTTTTCAAATGGCCGGCATCGCCGATACCCGACAGCATCAGCAATTGCGGAGAGTTAATCGCGCCGCCGGACAGGATCACTTCGCGTCGCGCCTTCGCCTCTAAGTGCGCGCCTTTGCATGTGTACGCAACGCCGACGGCGCGCTTCCCCTCAAACAAAATGCGCGTGGCCTGCGCCATAGTCTTAAGCTTCAGCGTCTTTCGCTTGCGCGCGGGATGCAGAAACGCGTTCGCCGTCGACGCGCGCCAACCACCGCGTGTGTTGATTTGATAATAGCCGACCCCTTCAGGCTTGCCGCCATTGAGGTCGTTGCTCGCAGCAAAGCCTAATGTCTGCGCAGCTTCAATAAAGCTGCGGCAAATGGGATGGGCAAAGGGCGATATGTCGGTGACATGTTGCGGCCCTCCCTGACCATGGTGTGCGCTGTGCCAGTCAAAATCCTCTGACTTTTTGAAGAAAGGCAGGACATCATCCCAACCCCAGCCTGCATTGCCCAAGGCTTTCCAATCATCGAAATCGCGGGGCTGGCCGCGCACATAGACCATCGCGTTGATGGAACCTGATCCACCGACGACCTTGCCGCGCGGCCAATAGCTTTGCCGA
>NZ_JBILAF010000166.1:0-2690 GCF_044354325.1 Sphingorhabdus sp.
ATATAAAGATTTCTTTATATGACGTTGAAATGATCAATTTGCTCAACATCATGCGCGCTCTGGCCGACCCGACCCGGCTTCGAATCGTATTTCTCGTGCTTCGACTTGAGCTGTCGGTGGGCGAGTTAGTGCAGATATTGGATCAAAGCCAGCCCCGCGTTTCCCGCCATATCCGCATATTGGACGAAGCTGGGTTGTTGGAGCGACGCAAAGAAGGAAGCTGGGTTTTCCTGCGGCCTGGCGCTGTTTTGGAGGACGGACGCCTCACGTCATTACTGACAGAAGCCGATGTTACGCAGGCAAAGGCCTTTCAAAAGGATCTGGCGCGGCTGGACGAGGTCCGCAACGCACGCACCAATATGGCAGCATCCTATTTTGCGGCACATGCAGAAGAATGGGATTTCCTCAGATCACTGCATGTTGCTGATTCAGAAGTTGAGGCGAAGATTGCGCAGATTTTGCATAGCGCGCCGTTGGGCCGTGTATTGGACGTTGGTACAGGGACTGGCCGCATTGTTGAATTGTTCGCCGAGAGCGCAAGCCGCTTTGTCGCTTTGGACAATAGCCCCGAAATGTTGCGGCTTGCCCGGGCAAAAATAGCGAACTTAAGTGCCGATATCGCAAGCAAGGTCGAGATCAAGCTGGGTGACTTCAACATGCTCCCCGTCGGCGATGGCGAGTTTGACACCGTCATTTTCCACCAAGTGCTGCACTACGCCCAAGACCCCGAGGCCGTCATTGCCGAAGCCATCCGGACAGTCGCAGACAATGGGCAGCTCCTGATCGTCGACTTTGCGGCCCATGACCATGAAGAACTCCGCACGGTGCATGCCCATGCCCGGCTTGGCTTTACCGATGAATTTATGCGGAATGCGTTCTCGGCGCATGGCCTGCAGATGGTGCATCAGGCCGCACTTGAGTCGGGTGAACTCATTGTAAAAGTGTGGATGGGGCAAAAGCTATCGTTCGCCGCCCCGCGTCCAAAGAACAACTTAAGGATTGTTGCATGATTCTCCCCCTCGCCCAAATGCAGGAAGCCAGCCGGGCGTTGGCCGCGCCCCTTTTTGCCGGTCTTGCCGGTGATTGCGAAATCAGCTTTGAATTCTTCCCGCCCAAAACCGAAAAGATGGAAGAGCAGTTGTGGGATTCGGTCGTCACGCTCGCGCCGCTTGCTCCGCGCTTTGTATCGGTCACTTATGGTGCCGGCGGGACAACGCGTGAGCGGACACACAACACCGTCGCCCGCATTGCCCGCGAAACCACTATTCCGGCTGCCGCACATTTAACCTGCGTCGAAGCATCAAAGGGCGAAATTGCCGACGTCGCAAATGCCTATTGGGAGGCTGGTGTCCGGCACATCGTTGCACTGCGCGGAGATGCACCAGGCTCGGACGGTAAATTTGTCCCGCACCCCGACGGCTATGCCAGTGCCGCGGAATTGGTCGAAGGACTGCGTAAGCTCCATCCGTTCGAGATATCGGTCAGTGCCTATCCCGAAACCCACCCCGAAGCCCTGTCCGCGGCCAGCGACATCGACTTTCTGAAGCGCAAGCTGGATTCAGGCGCGAGCCGGGCCATCACACAATTTTTCTTTGAACCTGAAACATTCTTCCGTTTTCGTGATGCTGTGGCTGCCGCGGGTGTCGACGCCGAAATCGTGCCGGGTATCATGCCGGTGTCAAATTTTGCGGCAATCACACGCATGTCCGCCATGACCGGCACCGCAATTCCCGTGTGGATGGCGCATTTGTTTGAAGGGTTGGATGACCATCCACCTGCGCGGCAACTTGTCGCGGCCACCGTCGCGGCGGAAATGTGCCGTAGATTATATGCAGGCGGTGTGCGTGATTTCCATTTCTACACGCTCAACCGCGCCGAGCTGTCTTATGCCATTTGCCATTTGCTTGGAAAACGGCCCGCTGGCGCCGCGCAGGAGCAAGCGGCATGACCCCGCGTGAGGCATTTGTTGCAAGAGCGTCCAAGCAAATATTGGTCTTCGACGGCGGCTATGGGACCGCCATTCAGGGGTATAAATTATCCGAGGCGGACTATCGCGGGTCATTGGAACTCACCCATGATCAAAAGGGTAACAACGACCTATTGTCGATCACACGGCCTGACGTGGTTGGCGCCATCCACAGCGCCTATCTGAGCGCTGGCGCGGACATGATTGAAACCAACACCTTCAGCGCCACGAAGATCAGCATGGCTGATTATGGCTGCGAACATCTGGTCCAGCAATTGAACATCGATTCGGCAAAACTCGCGCGCGCCTGTTGTGACGCCGCGGAAGCCGAAGATGGCAAACGGCGCTTTGTTGCAGGCTCGATTGGGCCGACGAACAAGACATTGTCATTGTCGCCAGACGTCAACGACCCCGGCTATCGCGAAATCGACTTTGATTATCTGAAAGGCGTCTATCGCGAACAATGCGACGCGCTCATCGAAGGCGGCGTGGATTTCCTGCTGATTGAAACGATTTTCGACACGCTGAACGCCAAATGCGCAGGCATGGCGGCGCAGGAAGCGGCGCTGGCATCGGGCAGGGACGTGCCCTTGATGATATCGATGACAATCACCGATATGGCTGGACGCAATCTGTCGGGCCATACCGTTGAGGCATTTTGGGCCGCGATCCGCCATGTCAAACCACTTACCATTGGATTGAATTGCTCGTTCGGGGCCGATCT
>NZ_JBILAF010000082.1:0-9636 GCF_044354325.1 Sphingorhabdus sp.
CTTCGATTTCGGTGAGGTCCGTTATGCGCGGCACGACAAAGAAGCTTTGCCCGCCGCGATAATGTTCGCGCAGCAATGCTTCGCGCAGCACCACGGGGTCCCAAGGCATGACGTAAGTACGCACCGCCAGACGGTCGACAGGGGGCGTCTGGATGACGGACAGCTCGCGCAGGCCAGACATTGCCATTTGCAGCGTCCGTGGGATCGGTGTGGCCGTCAGCGTCAGCATATGCACGTCGGTCTTCAGCGCTTTCAATTGCTCCTTGTGATTGACACCGAACCGTTGTTCTTCGTCAACGATGACGAGGCCAAGCCGTTTGAACGCAAGCGACTTTGCAAGAACGGCGTGCGTCCCAATCACGATGTCCAAAGTACCATCCGCCAAGGCTTCACGCGTTTGTGTGGCTTCGGCGGTTGGAACGAGCCGTGAAAGCCGGCCGAGCTTTAACGGCAGGTCACGGAAACGTTCGGCAAAGTTCGAATAATGCTGCCGCGCCAACAATGTCGTCGGCGCAATCACCGCGACCTGAAGCCCCGCCATTGCCGCTGCAAAAGCCGCGCGCATGGCGACTTCGGTTTTTCCAAACCCGACATCGCCGCACACGAGCCGGTCCATGGGTTTGCCTGCGGACAAATCCTGAAGTACTTCTTCAATCACGCGCAACTGGTCTTCGGTTTCCTCATAAGGGAAACGGTCGACAAAGCCGGCATAGGCAGGACCGTCCACTTCAATGATGGAACCCGGACGAAGCGCACGTTCGGCAGCGGTTTTCAGCAATTCACCCGCGATTGCGCGGATGCGTTCTTTCAGCTTCGACTTGCGCCGCTGCCATGCCTCACCACCCAGCTTGTCGAGCGACACATGCTCGCTGTCGGAGCCATAACGTGACAGAACGTCGATATTCTCAACGGGGACATAA
This sequence comes from Sphingorhabdus sp., assembly GCF_044354325.1. Classification (GTDB taxonomy): domain Bacteria; phylum Pseudomonadota; class Alphaproteobacteria; order Sphingomonadales; family Sphingomonadaceae; genus Sphingorhabdus_B. The sequence continues at coordinate 921 of NZ_JBILAF010000082.1, forward strand.
AGCTTGTCTCCGCCGGAATAAGTCAGGGCAACGCAATCGTGCGGACTGTTGCCCACGGGTATCGAAATCAGGCCTTCATAACGGCCAATACCATGGTCCTGATGAACCACGAGATCGCCCGGGGTCAGCGCGGCAAGTTCGGCCATGAAGGCATCGGCGGATTTACGGCGCTTTTGCCTGCGCACCAGCCGGTCGCCCAGCATGTCCTGTTCGCTTAAGACGGCTATGTCCGGCGTTGAAAAGCCATGGTCCAATGGCAACACAACCATTGCCGTCCGCCCGGCGGCCACGCCCAATGCCTGCTGCCAACCGTCTGCATCTACGATGGACGGCGCGCCATGATCCGCCAGCAAACCCTTCAACCGCTCGCGTGCGCCAATGGAATAGCTCGCGATGATGGTTTTCGTCTTTTTGCTGTGCAGCGATTTCAGATGCGCGGCGACGGCTTCGTAGACATTGGCTTTCTGCGTGCGTTCCGGCGCAAAATCGCGCGCTGCGGCGATGCCAAAATCAATGACACTGGCGGAGTCGGGCTGCGCGAATGGCGTAATCAGGTGCGCGGCATTGTCGTCGAAAAGTTGGTCGAGCTCGCCGCCGCTTAAATAGAGCATCTCGGGCGGCAAGGGGCGATAGCTGCCGGGTTCTGCGGCCTGCGCCTTCACGCGATTTTCGTGATAGTCGCTGATGGAGTCTAGCCGCGATTGGCCCGCGGCAATCGTGCCACTGTCGCGAATGACAAGCGCGTCGGCCCCGACATGGTCAAAGATCGTTGCCATGCGCTCTTCAAACAATGGCAACCAATGGTCCATGCCTGAAAGCCTGCGGCCTTCCGAGACGGCCTGATAGAGCGGGTCGCCCGTTGCGGTCACGCCAAAGCGTTCGCGGTAGCCAACACGGAAACGCTTAATCGCGTCTTCGTCCATAAGGGCTTCAACCGCGGGCAAAATATCGAAATGTTCGACTTGGTCGATGCTGCGCTGATCGGACGGATTGAAACGGCGGATGCTTTCGATTTCGTCGCCGAAGAAATCGAGACGAAGACCGACTTCGCTGCCGGCGGGAAACAGGTCGACAATGCTTCCACGGATCGCGAATTCGCCTGCGTCGGCCACGGTATCTACGCGGAAATAGCCGTTTGATTGCAGCAATGACGCAAGCCGTTCGCGGCTGATTTCGCGGCCAGCGGCCAAGCGTTCACCCGTCTGGCGAATGCGAAAGGGTGTGACATATTTTTGGATGACTGCACCGGTAGTGGTGACCACCAGCTGCTTCTTTTTTGCAGGCTGCTGAAGCGCTTGCAATGTCGACATGCGCTGCGACGTGACCGCAACCGAGGGCGATGCGCGATCATAGGGCAGGCAATCCCATCCCGGCAGAATCAATATTTCAAGTTCAGGCGCAAAAAACGGCACAGCGTCGGCAATTGCCCGCATCGCGGCTTCATCGGGCGCTATGTACAGCGTGCGTGCTTTGGCCGCGCGTGTAAGGTCAGCAAGCAGAAGCGGCGCAAACCCGTGCGGCACCGACGCGAGCGTCAGCGCGTTGCGACTGGTTGTGATCCGCTGCAAATCAATCATGATGTTTGGGTGCTAAGCCCTTCGGGCAGCGTGATGAAATTTAACTGCATCAGTTGGTCCATCAATGGCCCCGCAAAGGCAGGATCGGGCGGTGCGGTTCCGAGTGCCCACGCCATGATGTCAACATCTTCCTCATCAATCAAACGTTCGAACCATTCATATTCGACTTCGCCCCAGTTGGCGGAGCATTGGTCGAAAAAGCCGCCGACCATGGCATCCGCTTCGCGTGTGCCGCGGTGATGTGCACGATAATGCAGTTTGCGACGATAGGGGTCAGCGTCCATGTAACGCATCCTTTATGCTGGTGGCGTGAAATGATTTGCGGGTTATAAGCGGCCCTAGTCATGCGTCCCGATATACTCAATCCGTTATTTGCAGAAGTTCGCGCCATGAAGGGCGTCGGGCCCGGTCTGGCAAAGCCTCTCGAGCGCCTTGGGCTCGAGCGGGTTAAGGATGTGCTATATCATTTTCCAGCCAACTGGACCTATCGCAAAGCGGTTTCCGTGCTGGATGTCGCCGATGTCGGCAGCAACATCGTTGTCACCGTTACAGTCATGGACCACCGCAACAGCAACAACGCCCGCGCACCGTTGCGGATATTCGTTGCGGATGTCGCCGGAAACTATCTGACGCTCACTTTTTTCGGCCGAAATGGTGGTTGGGCGCGCAAGCAACTGCCTGTTGGCGAGAAACGGATCATTTCGGGCAAGCTCGAACGTTATGGCGACGAATTGCAAATGGTGCACCCCGATCATGTCGTTCCCGTCGACAGCGATACGTCACCTGGCCTTGCCGAGCCGATTTATCCGCTATCGGATGGACTGACCAACAAACGCATGGGCCAACTTGCGGGGGCCGCATTGCAGGATGTGCCGGACTTGCCCGAATGGATTGAGCCAACTTTGGTCGCTGGCCGGAACTGGCCCAACTGGGCGGCTGCCATGGGAACTGTGCATCGCAGGGACGACCAGTCCGTGCGAGACAGGCTGGCCTATGATGAACTGTTCAGCAATCAGCTCGCCATGCGCCTTATCCGCGCGGCGATGGACAAACGTACCGCTGTGCCAGTGGCGGGTGATGGCTCGTTAATCTCGCTGTTAAAGCTGCCATTTGCGCTCACGGGTGCGCAGCAGCGGGCGATTGCCGAAATTGAGGGCGACTTGGCGCAATCACGGCCCATGTTGCGCTTGCTGCAAGGCGATGTCGGCGCGGGCAAGACGATGGTTGCGCTCATGGCATTGCTGCGTGCGGTGGAGTCGGGGATGCAGGCGGCGATGTTGGCGCCAACCGAAATTCTTGCGCGCCAGCATTATGCAGGCCTTCAAAAGCTGTTGGCGGGGATGCCCGTGAATATTGCGATCCTAACGGGCCGCGAAAAGGGCAGCCTGCGCGAAGCAACGCTGATGGGGCTGGCTGACGGTTCGATTCATATCCTCGTTGGCACCCATGCGATTTTCCAAGAGGCCGTGACCTACAAGTCGCTCGCGGTTGCCGTTATCGACGAGCAGCATCGTTTCGGCGTTTCCCAGCGGCTCATGCTGTCGCGCAAGGGCAGGGGCGTTCCGCATCTGCTGGTCATGACGGCAACGCCGATTCCCCGCAGCCTCGCGCTTGCGGCCTATGGTGAAATGGACAGTTCGATCCTTGATGAACTTCCGCCCGGTCGTACGCCGGTTGAAACACGCGTCATGTCGCAGGACAGGCTTGCTGAATTGATTGACGGCGTTGCGCGCCATCTCGCCGCTGGGAAACAGGCATTCTGGGTTTGTCCCTTGGTCGAAGAAAGCGATAAGAGCGATCTTGCCGCCGCCGAACAGCGCGCAGAAATGCTCCGCTTACGTTTCGGAGCGCAGGTTGCGTTGGTGCACGGTCGTATGCGGGGCGCAGAAAAAGACGCAGTTATGGAGCGCTTCGTTGCGGGTGAAACACGCCTGCTGGTGGCGACGACCGTCATAGAAGTTGGCGTTGATGTGCCCAATGCCAGCCTGATGGTGATAGAGGCGGCGGATCGTTTCGGCCTTGCGCAATTGCATCAGCTGCGCGGGCGCGTTGGTCGCGGGTCAGAGAAATCGGTCTGTATTCTGGTGCGCACGACGCAAATCGGTGAGACGGCGCGCGCGCGTCTTGCGCTGATGCGCGAAACCAATGACGGATTTCGTATCGCCGAGGAAGATCTCAAGCTGCGCGGCGCCGGCGAATTGCTGGGAACACGTCAATCGGGCGACAGCCCATTTCGCGTTGCCACGCCAGAGCAGGTACGCGAACTTATCAGCGTTGCCGCTGATGATGCGCGGCTTTTGTTGGAACGCGATGGCGGGCTTGATGGTCCGCGGGGGCAGGCTGCCCGTGTGGCTCTCTATCTGTTTGAACGAGATGCCGGTGTGGCGACGCTTCGCGGCGGTTAGCGCAGCTTTGGCGAGATGATTTCAAGCAGCCCAAGAAAATTGGGCAAACGTAACACGCGCTCAAACTGAAAACCGGCCCGCTTGTCAGACGTCCAGATAACCAGTGCCTCGATTCTGCCAATGACTGGCAACCGAAGTTCGACGCGCTCCCCACGTTCGAAGCCAGGATTATCGTCAATCATGAAGCCATGCGCGGAGACGTTGATGATGTGAATTTGCGTGTCGCCGCGCAATTTACTCTCGGCTATGACGGTGTGGTTCGCGCGGTGACGGGCCGCCATGCGGAAATCCAGATCAGGGTTCGGAACTGCTTGTGCCATAATTTGTGGCCTCGTGCGGTTATTGGTGTTGAATAATCACCGTACCGCCAAGTTCCAAAGATTTGGTAAAGCCACGCTTCACAATTTTACCGACGCGCTTATCCGAAGCGAATGAGGCCGTGCTTTTTCTTGCCAGCAGAAATTTTCACAGGCTCAGCCTGTGCCGAAATCACGGCATTTTCGTCCGTAATCGCCGCATCGGCAACCCGCGCGCCGCCACCTTGGATCATTCTGCGTGCTTCTTTTTTGGAAGCCACAAAATTTAGCGCCACCAACGCATCGATCACCGAAATCTCTGTGCTGACGTCAATCGTCGGCAAATCACCGCCGGACGTTCCTTCTTCAAAGGTCTTTCGTGCCGTTTCAGCCGCGAGCGTTGCTGCCTCCGCACCACGGCACAATCCCGTCGCCGCGTTCGCCAGTGCAATCTTGGCGATGTTGATTTCGGAGCCCGCAAGCGATTCCAAGCGTTCGATCTCGTCGAGCGGCAAATCGGTGAAAAGGCGCAGGAACTTGCCGACGTCGCGGTCGTCCGTATTGCGCCAGAACTGCCAATAATCATAATCAGGCAGCTGTTCGCGATTGAGCCAAACCGCGCCAGACACGGACTTGCCCATTTTCGATCCATCGGCTTTGGTAATAAGCGGCGTTGTAAGACCAAACACCTCTGCACCATCCATCCGGCGCGCCAATTCCATGCCGTTGATGATATTACCCCATTGGTCCGATCCGCCCATTTGCAAACGGACGCCCATCGTCTTGCTGAGATGACGGAAGTCATATCCTTGCAAGATCATATAGTTGAATTCGAGGAAGGTCATGGGCTGTTCGCGTTCAAGCCGCAGCTTGACCGAATCAAATGTCAGCATCCGGTTGACGGTAAAATGGGTGCCAACCTCTTGCAGCAGCTCGATATATCCAAGCTGACCCAACCAGTCATGGTTGTTGACCATCACGGCATCGGTCGGGCCATCGCCAAAGGTTAAAAACTGCTCAAACGCCGTGCGTATGGACGATATGTTGGCTTCGATGGTTTCATCGGTCAGCATCTTGCGGACTTCGTCTTTGCCCGTCGGATCACCAATACGCGTCGTGCCGCCGCCCATAACCACGACAGGTTTGTGTCCAGCCTGCTGCAATCGGCGCAGCAACATGATGGACACCAGATTTCCGACATGAAGCGATGGCGCAGTCGCATCGAAGCCGATATATCCCGGGACAATCTCTTTGGACGCAAGCGCATCAAGCGCCGCCGCGTCGGTTGTTTGGTGGATGTAGCCGCGTGCATCAAGCTGGCGAAGGAGATCAGATTTATAAGCAGTCATAGCGCGTTAGCGCCTAGCATGGAGTTTCGACATTGGCCAATATTTCGATGACGGAAACGGTGCTGCAATGTCATCCGCTGAGCGAAAAGGGCTTTGTGGAGGCTATAGCAGTGCACGTTGATCGCGTTGAAGACGGTCGTTTGCAGATAAAATATACGCTGCACGGGCTGATTGACGGGGTACATTTCCCGGAAGCTACGCAACCCAAACGGACGGACGGACTTTGGAAAGACACATGTTTTGAATTGTTTTGCGGCCCTGCCGATGAAGGCGGCTATGTCGAATTCAACTTCGCTCCGTCGGGGCAATGGGCGGCATATGCCTTTACCGGATACCGCGAAGGCATGACGGAGCTTGCTTGCCAGCCACCGCAGATAGGCTGCAAGGCGGGGGAGGGTATGTTCGACATGACGGTCACATTGGACCTGCCCGAATCTTTGCGCGCGGTGGATGTAATGGCCGGGTTAAGCGCCGTTATCGCGGACAAGCACGGACGTACCGCTTATTGGGCACTCGCGCATCCACCCGGGAAAGCGGATTTTCATCATAAGGATTGCTTTGCCCTGCAACTGGAGGCACGAAGCGCGGCATGAAATTTGGAATTGATCGCCTCCTGACGGAGCCAGAACTTCGCAAGCCATTGGCGGGTAAACGTGTCGCGTTACTGGCCCATCCAGCATCTGTGACAGCAGACCTGACGCATGCATTGGATGCGCTGGCTGCGCTCGACGATATCAATGTCACCTCCGCCTTTGGCCCTCAACATGGCCTTCGGGGTGACAAGCAAGACAATATGATGGAGTCGCCCGACTTCACCGACCCTGTTCTCGGCATCCCGATATTCAGCCTCTATGGTGAAGTACGGCGCCCTACCACCCAGTCGATGGGGACCTTTGACGTCATCCTGATCGATATGCAGGATCTGGGTTGCCGGATTTATACGTTTATCACGACGCTGCTTTATGTGCTTGAGGCGTCTGCCGCGCATGGCAAATCGGTTTGGGTATTGGATCGCCCGAACCCTGCGGGCCGCCCTGTCGAAGGGCTGACGCTGCAAAAGGGTTGGGAGAGCTTTGTTGGCGCTGGGCCGATGCCCATGCGGCACGGCATGACTCTGGGTGAGATCGGGCATTGGTTCATCGATCATTACAAGATCGACGTTGATTATCGCGTTATTGAAATGGCGGGTTATGAACCAGACGCAGCGCCCGGATATGGTTGGCCTGCCGACCGGATATGGATCAACCCAAGCCCCAATGCACCTAACATCAACATGGCCCGCGCATATGCGGGTACGGTGATGCTTGAAGGGGCAACATTGTCAGAGGGCAGGGGAACGACCCGTCCGCTGGAGATATTCGGCGCGCCGGACATTAACGCGCGTGATGTAATGGACGAAATGCGGGCGTTTGCGCCGCAATGGCTGAATGGTTGCACACTTCGGGAAATTTGGTTCGAACCGACATTTCACAAGCATGTGCATCAACTGTGTCATGGTGTGCACATCCACGCAGAAGGTCCATCATATAACCATGACGCGTTCCAACCGTGGCGGATCCAGGCATTGGCATTCAAGGCCATCCGGCGGCTCTATCCCGAATATGATCTGTGGCGCGACTTCCCGTATGAATATGAATTCGGTAAGCTCGCCATTGACGTAATTAACGGCGGCCCCGCGTTGCGTGAATGGGTGGATGCACCCGACAGCACGCCCGATCAACTGGACGCAATGACGTCAGCCAATGAACAGGATTGGCTACAGAAACGCGCGCAATATCTGCTATATTAGGGTCTTGACCCTAGTGGCCGTGCTTCCGGCTTAACTCGCGCATGGCGTCATCAAGACCTTCCAGCGTCAGCGGGTACATCCGGTCGTTCATCAATTCCTTGATGATTTTCGTGGATTGCGAATAGCCCCACTGTTTTTCGGGTACGGGGTTAAGCCAGACCGTGGCGGGATAGGTGTTCGTAATCCGGTTCATCCAGACAGCGCCGGATTCTTCGTTGAAATGCTCCACCGATCCGCCGGGATGCGTGATTTCATAAGGGCTCATCGAGGCATCGCCGACCATGACCACTTTATAGTCATGCGGGAATTTGTGCAGAACGTCCCACATCGGGGTACGTTCGCTAAACCGGCGCTTATTGTCTTTCCACACGCCTTCATATGGGCAGTTGTGGAAATAGAAAAATTCCAGGTTTTTGAACTCACTCGTGGCCGCACTGAAGAGCTCTTCGCAAAGCTTGATAAAAGGATCCATTGACCCGCCAACGTCCAGCATCAGCAGTACCTTGATCGCGTTACGACGTTCGGGGCGCATTTGAATGTCCAGCCAGCCTTTGCGCGCGGTGCCATTGATTGTGCCGTCAATATCGAGTTCTTCAACCGCGCCATCGCGGGCAAAGCGGCGCAGCCGGCGCATTGCTATTTTGATATTGCGCGTGCCCAACTCTCGCGTGTTGTCGAGATTCTGGAATTCGCGCTTGTCCCACACCTTTACGGCACGCTTGTGCTTGGATTCGCCGCCAATGCGGACGCCTTCGGGATTATAGCCCGAATTGCCATAAGGTGACGTACCGCCGGTTCCGACCCATTTGTTGCCGCCTTCATGGCGCTTTTCCTGCTCCTCAAGCCGCTTTTTCAGCGTCTCCATCAGCTCGTCCCAGCTGCCCATTTTTTCGATCTTGGCCATTTCCTCTGGCGACAGATATTTCTCGGCGATCGCCTTTAACCAATCGGCGGGTACATCGACATCGTTTTGGCCATATTCAGTGAATACACCTTTGAAAACCTTGCCAAATACCTGGTCGAAACGGTCCAAAAGCGCTTCGTCTTTCACCAGCGTGGCGCGGGCCAAATAATAAAATTCTTCGGGGCTTTGGTCGATAACATCCGCATCCAAAGCAGCGAGAAGCGCAAGATGCTCTTTCAATGAAGCGGATATACCGGCGGACCGCAACTCTTCCATGAATGAGAAAAACACCGGCAGGCTCCTGTTTAATTGACCAGTTAAAGCTTTTGGCTGTTTCGACACGCGCCGTCAACAACCGGCGATTAACTCTGTGATAACCATATTGGGGTAGGCCCC
>NZ_JBILAF010000083.1:0-9606 GCF_044354325.1 Sphingorhabdus sp.
GATCAATCAACCGGGCCGCGCTGTTATAACCAATCCGCAGCTGACGCTGAATCCAGCTCGTTGATGCCTTTTGGCTTTCAAACACGATCTGGCACGCCTTGCGATATTGCGCGTCTTCTTCATTGTCGTCGCCGCCCATTCCGCCAAAGTCGAAACCGCCATCTTCGGGCTCTTCGGTCACCGCCTGAATATATTCGGGCTGCCCCTGGCCGCGCCAATGGTCTGCCACGCGGCGGACCTCATCATCGGAAACAAACGGACCATGAATACGCGTCAGCCCGCGACCGCCCGCCATATACAGCATGTCGCCCTTGCCCAGCAGCTGTTCGGCACCCTGTTCGCCCAAAATAGTGCGGCTATCGATTTTCGAGGTCACATGGAAAGAAATACGCGTCGGCAAGTTCGCCTTGATAACGCCGGTGATAACATCAACCGATGGCCGCTGCGTCGCCATGATGAGGTGAATACCCGCAGCCCGCGCCTTTTGCGCGAGGCGTTGGATGAGGAATTCGACTTCCTTGCCCGCGGTCATCATAAGGTCGGCGAGCTCGTCCACGATGATGACGATCTGCGGCATTGGCTCATAGGCCAAGCTTTCTTCCTCATATTGTGGCTGGCCGGTCATCGGGTCATAGCCAATTTGCACCTTACGGCCCAATGGCGCACCCTTTGCCTTTGCGCCGCGCACTTTTTCGTTGAAGTTTGCAAGGTTGCGCACGCCCAGCGATGACATCATCCGGTAGCGTTCTTCCATCTGTTCAACCGCCCACTTCAGCGCGCGAATGGCTTTGGCAGGTTCGGTAACGACAGGCGACAACAGGTGCGGAATATCGTCATAGCTGCTCAATTCGAGCATCTTGGGATCGATCATGATCATTCGGCACTGGTCAGGTGTCAGACGATAGAGCAACGACAATATCATGCAGTTGAGGCCGACCGATTTACCGGATCCGGTTGTCCCTGCGACCAACAAATGCGGCATCGGGGCGAGATCGGCGATGACCGGATCGCCCGAGATATTCTTACCCAAGATTATCGGCAGTGCACCCTTTTGATCGGCAAAGGCGTCTGATCCGACCATTTCCTGAAACACCACGGCTTCGCGATGGGCGTTGGGCAGCTCAATACCCATGACGGTGCGGCCCGGTATCGTCGAAACACGCGCGGACAAAGCGGACATGTTGCGCGCAATATCTTCTGCCAGCTGGATAACGCGGCTGGATTTGATGCCCGCTGCAGGTTCCAACTCATACATCGTGACCACGGGTCCCGGACGCACCGCAACAATCTGTCCCTTAACGTGAAAGTCATCGAGCACCGATTCGAGCAAGCGCGCATTTGCCTCAAGCGCAGTCTTGTCGAGCTTTGGCACTGAAATGGCCGACGGCGGATCGAGCAGATCAAGCGACGGCAAAACAAAGCTGCCAAAGAAATCGCCCTGCCGCGCGCCGGTTGAGAACGCCGCTTTTTTCGGCGCCAGCGTGCGGTCTTCAATCACGGGGGGCTTGCGTAGTTCGGGCTCGACAGCCTTACGTGGCGGCTTTGGCTCGATAATTTGGGCAACATCCGAATCGTCTGCGTCAAAGGCACCCAGATCGTTTTTGATGCCTGAAAATTTAGGCATGGCCAACGAAGGAATACGGAACAGCGGGCGCTCAAGTTCAAGCGCGCGAATAACCAACGCTACCCCGCCACTTAAGCTGCCCAAAATCAGCAGAACCCGTAATATAGTGCCAAGCACCCCCTGAATTTGGCCAGCAAGTGCGACGGCGGCATTTGCCAACAGCAAATTCATCGCGCCGCCCCATCCAGCGGGCAAGCCGATGTCGCTGCCGTGCTGCCAATAGGCCATGCCAAACCCGATCAGCAGCATGCCGCACAGGCATAATGTAAGCTGTCGTTTCCACTGCGGCTGGGGGACTGCGCGCCACAAGCGTCGCGCAAATACCAGCATCAGCGGGAACAGGAAAATGGCCGGAACGCCAAATAGAAACAGGACGATGTCGGACACATAGGCGCCGCTTTGGCCCATCCAGTTGTGCTGCACATCTGCAGCCGCGCTATTTAATGCCGCATCGCCAGCCGAATAGCTCAGCACCGCAAAGCCATAAAATACCGCAAACAGGCCAAGCACAGCCGCGCCAAACAAAGTGCTGCTGCGGATCAGCGACGCGCGCATCATATTCCGCCAATTGGCCATGTTCGTTTTTGAGGTAAATTTAGAAATGCGCGAGGCCATGATTATAATGCCATATATGGGTGGCCGCCGAGGGCCGAACGCCCCCTTTTCGCTGTCGCTGGACTCGCCGTCAAGTATTACAGGTTGAAGATTGCTGCCAACGCGGATGGGCTACGGTCAAAATCCTCCTTTGAGTCCGCCCATCTGTTGCGGCATAGGGGCAATATGAATCACAAAGCAGACGTCATCATTATCGGCGGCGGGCTCATCGGGCTTACGCAAGCACTGGCATTGGCTGCACATGGCATCACCAGCCATGTCATCGACCGCGCCGATCAGGCGAGCATGTTGCAAGCAGGCTTTGACGGCCGCACTTTTGCCATATCGAGCTCTAGCTATAAACTGTTTGAGGCCATTGGATTGGGCGACGCATTGGCCGGAAAAGGCTGCCCGATTGAAAAGATTTGGGTGAGCGATAGCCTAAAGCCCGGATCGCTGGATTTCGCACCCGCTGAAGATGACGGCTTCTTGGGCCAAATGTTTGAAAGCCGCTTCTTGCGCGGCGTGTTGTACAATGCGGCGCTGGAAAGCGACGCGATCCACCTGCACATGCCCGCCAACATCACCCACAAATCACAGGATTCAGGGCGCGCCTCCGTGCATCTCGATGATGGCAAAGTTTTGACCGCTGACCTGATGATTGTCGCTGAAGGTCGGCAAAGCCAGACGCGCGAGGAAATGGGAATCAATATTGCGCACTGGCAATATGACCATAGCGCCATGGTCGGTGCGATCTTCCACGAACATTCGCACAACAACATTGCCTATGAGATTTTTTATCCGTCGGGCCCATTTGCCGTGTTGCCCATGTTGGATGCGGACGACGGGCGGCATCGTTCAGCGATCGTCTGGTCGGTCGATGCCGCAGATGCGCCGGGATATATGAAATTGTCGCCGCGTGGATATGCGGGGGAGCTGGAAAAGGCGATGGGCGGCATATTGGGTGCAGTTGAGATCGCCGCGCCTTTGTCTTCTTACAAACTTGGGTTCCACCATGCGGCCAACATCACGGCTGAGCGGCTGGTGCTGATTGGCGACAGCGCGCATGGCATTCACCCCATCGCGGGTCAGGGGCTCAACCTTGGGCTGCGCGACGTTGCGGCGTTGACCGAAGTATTGGTCGACGGGATGCGGCTTGGTCTTGATTTTGGCGATGCGCAATTGCTTGATCGCTATAGCCGGTGGCGCAGCATTGATACGTTGCTGATCGCGGTATCGACCGATGGCTTGAACCGCCTTTTTTCCATTCCCGGGAAAACCGCGTCGGCGGTCCGGCGTTTCGGAATGGCAATGGTGCAGCGCGCTGCCCCGGCCAAGGCATTTTTCATGGCCGAGGCGCGGGGCGAAAGCGGCGCGCTGCCCAAATTGCTTCAGGGTGTTGCCGTCTAAATCCGCATTATCCCTGAGTAACAGGTACCAGTCGGATTTCGACACGGCGGTTCGCCGCACGACCGGCTTCGTCCAGATTGCTCGCCTTTGGCTGGCTCTCACCATAGCCACGCGTTGCAAGACGCGCGGACTGAACGCCGCGCGAGGTTAGATAGCTTGCAACCGCCGACGCACGGCGTTCCGATAACGACTGGTTATAGGCATCCGACCCGGTGGAATCGGTATGGCCCATGACGTCGACATAGGTTTTTTCATATTGCGTCAGCGTCGATGCAACCTGATCCAGCGTATTGCGGAAACCCGCATCGATATTCGCGCTATCGAGGCCAAAGGTCACTTCGGAAGGCATATCGAGGACGAGATTGTCGCCATCGCGAATAACGTTGATGCCCGTGCCCGCGGTTTGCTGACGCAGCTTTCTTTCTTGTTCGTCCATATAATAGCCAACGCCCGCACCGGCCAAAGCGCCGATCCCTGCGCCGACAATTTTTTCCGTGCGATCGCTGCGCCCGCCAATAAGGTCGCCAAGCAAATATCCGCCCAATGCGCCGCCAACGCCACCAAGTGCAGCCTTCGAAATCGTGCGCTGGCCCGTTGTCGGGTCGGTGACACATGCCGATAGCGGCAGCATGGCGGCCATGAGCGACAGCGTTATCAATTGATTCTTCTTCATCATTTTCCCTTTCAGCTTGGGCGCCCCATAAGCGACACCCATGATGAACCTGCGATTATCATTGGCTGGGTTGCATCCGTCGATGATAACAGATTTTTCGGCATTTTGTTGCCAAAGCGCTGGCGTTGGCACTATGGGAATCTGGTCCCTATGGAACATCTTCATCCTTTCCCGTGGTTTGATGCCGCAACGATATTGGCTCTCATTGCCCTGAACGGTGTGTTTGCCATGTCTGAGCTCGCCATTGTTTCGGCGCGTACAGCGAAATTAAAGGCGATGGCGGAAGACGGAAAGCGCGGCGCAGCGGCCGCCCTTCGGTTAGGACGAGACCCCGGCAAGTTTCTGTCCACCGTGCAAATCGGCATCACGCTCATTGGTATTATCGCGGGTGCTTATTCCGGATCGACGCTGGGCGGGCCAGTTGCCGAGCGCATCGCACTTTTGGGCATGGATAAGGAATGGTCGGAAACTTTGGGTTTCGGAATTGTCATCAGCATCACGACCTACGCATCCTTGGTGGTCGGCGAGCTGGTCCCGAAGCAATTTGCGCTCATTGCGCCTGAGAGAATCGCCGTCACCATGGCGGGTCCAATGGAGATGCTGGCACGCGTGACCGCGCCGATTGTCTGGACCCTTGATAAATCCAGCGCGACCATATTCCGCGCACTTGGGCTGCGCCGCGATACCCGTGACGCATTGAGCGCCGAGGAACTGCGTATGGTCTTCGCCGAAGCCACCCATGCAGGCATCATTGAAGAGCATGAACATAAGGTCATTGCAGGCGTAGTACGGCTGGCCGACCGTCCGGTGCGTGAAGTCATGACGCCACGTACGGATGTCGACCGTATTGCAGCCGACGCATCCGAAGATGATGTCCGCGATTCGCTGTTGAACTCGCTGCACACGCGGCTACCCGTCACCGGCGAAGATGGTGACGATATCATTGGCGTTGTCCAATCGCGCGATATCGTTGCTGCGCAGATCCGCGGCGAAAGTCTTGATATCCGCAGCCTGATGCGTCGCGCTGAAATCATCCCTGATCAACTTGACGCCATGGACGCTCTTGAAATTCTGCGTTCGTCCGATGTGCCGATGCTGCTTGTCCATGATGAATATGGGCATTTTGAAGGAATCGTAACGCCGAACGACCTTTTGGCGGCGATTGCGGGCGAATTTGCGTCGGATCAGGCGCAAGGTAGCGCGCCGAACATCATCACATTGGACGATGGATCGATGCTCGTCTCGGGCGCAATGTCCGCCGACGCAATGGCCGACGCGCTATCGATTGATCTGCCCGAAGACCGCGATTACGCGACCGCCGCCGGCCATGTCCTACACATCTTGCGGCACTTGCCCGAAGAAGGTGAATCCTTCCGCGACCAAGGTTGGCATTTTGAGGTTGTGGATATGGATGGCCGCAAAATCGACAAGCTGCGCGTTCGACTTGCAGAAAAAGCAACTCGAACGGACGCAGTTGAGGGCTTGTGATTGCACAAACGCTTGGTTAGGGCGTTTGGCAGATATGGAATTACACGTCACGACGACAACAGGATATTGATATGGCCGATTTCTTCCTCCCAAAGAACAGCAAGGTCCAAAAGGGCACTGTTCACGCCGCGAAAACCGACGGGAAAGTCAAGAAATTCAAGGTGTATCGTTACGATCCCGACAGTGGCGAAAATCCGCGTTACGACACTTTTGAAGTCGATACCGAAACCTGCGGCCCAATGGTCCTCGACGCGCTGATCAAGATGAAGGGCGAACAAGATTCGTCGCTGACCTTCCGCCGTTCATGCCGCGAAGGCATTTGTGGTTCATGCTCAATGAATATCGACGGCAAAAATGGCCTCGCGTGCACCACGGCAATTGAAGATTGCAAAAGCGAAGTCACACTGACTCCGCTGCCGCATATGGAAGTTATCAAGGACCTCGTTCCTGACTTCACCCATTTTTATGCGCAATATGCGTCGATCAAGCCATGGCTGCAGACGGTTACGCCAGAACCATCGGGTAAAGAGCGCCTTCAGTCGCCTGAAGACCGCGCAAAGCTGGATGGTTTGTATGAGTGCATCTTGTGCGCATGTTGCTCGACAAGCTGCCCGTCTTATTGGTGGAACAGCGACAAGTTTTTGGGCCCAGCCATATTGCTTCAGGCCTATCGTTGGTTGGCAGATAGCCGTGACGAAATGACTGGTGAGCGTTTGGATGAGTTGGAAGATCCATTCCGTCTGTATCGCTGCCACACGATCATGAACTGCGCGAACGCATGCCCCAAGGGTCTGAACCCGGCAAAGGCCATTGCGGAAACCAAGAAGATGGTTGCCGAACGTCACCTTTAATTTACGGGACGGCAGTTGGACACGCCCGCTTTTGATAGCAGTCCGGATCCGGACAATCCCGGTTGGCTAAACTGGCAGATGACCGATGCCACGCGCTATAATGGCACGGTTCTCGGCAAAATGCTGGTGCGCAGTGAAGGGCATCATAAAGCACGGCTTCGCATGTTCCCCGAACACCGCCACAGCAACTTGCGCGACGCGGTGCATGGCGGCGTCACGCTGGGCTTTATCGACGTGGCCATGTTTGGCGCATCGCGGATGTTTGGCCTGATTGAGGCGGGCGCCGCCGTTACGCTTGACCTATCGGTGCAGTTCATTGGCGCTGGTATAATCGGCGAACCACTTGAGGCAGAGGTCGAACTTTTGAAAGAAACGGGTCGCCTGCTGTTCATGCGCGGCATTGTCTCGCAAGGCGAGTCCCGCGTCGCCGCGTTTTCAGGGACGATTCGAAAACCCAGTAAGAAATGATGGCCGCCTCGGTCACGGATCGGCACGCAGCCCTTGTCAGTGCAGGCGAACTGAAGCCTGATACTGATCAAGCCAAGGCCGTTTTGGCGCTGGCAAAAGTGCAAGCAGAGCTTGAGGCCGTGCCGCCCCGCGGAAGCACAATGTGGCGTTTCTTGGGACGCAAGCCGGACCCGGCCCGCGGCCTATATTTATGGGGCGGTGTTGGGCGCGGGAAATCCATGCTCATGGACCTGTTTTTTGACAGCGTTCAGATACAGCGGAAACGTCGTGCCCATTTCCATGAATTCATGCTGGATATCCACGCGCGGCTAAAGGTCGAGCGCGAAAAAGAGAAAGGCGATCCTATTCCGCCGGTGGTCGCGGCACTGGCGGATGAAGCCCGGTTGCTCTGTTTTGACGAAATGGTCGTCAACAACATGGCCGACGCAGCGATTATGTCGCGGCTGTTCACAGGATTGATTGCCGCAGGCGTCACCGTTGTCACAACGTCGAACCGGCGACCCGATGACCTGTATAAGGATGGCCTCAACCGCCAGCTGTTTTTGCCGTTCATCGCGTTGATCAAAGACAGCCTAGATATTTTTGCGCTCGATGGGCCGACAGACTATCGGCGCGACCGTTTGGGCAATGCCAAAACCTGGCTGGTACCCAATGGCGCCGAGGCGACGGCCGCGCTTTCGGAAACATTCTTCCGCATGACGGATTACCCGCCCGAGGACCGCGCACATGTCCCCTCGTTAGAGCTGGACGTAGGCGGCGGTCGGTTGTTGCATGTGCCAAAGGCGTTGAAGGGTGTCGCCGTTTTCTCATTCAAGCGTCTGTGCGCGGAGGCACGTGGTGCCTCTGACTATCTGGCGATTGCGCGGCGGTTCCACACGGTGCTTATGGTGGGCATTCCCGTTCTTGGGCCGCACAACCGCAATGAAGCGGCGCGATTTGTGACGCTGATCGATGCGTTGTACGAATATCGCGTAAAGTTTTTGGCGAGCGCAGATGCCGGCCCTGACCAGCTTTACCCAATTGGCGACGGGCGTTTTGAATTTGACCGTACCGTGTCGCGGCTGATGGAAATGCAGTCGGAAGATTATCTGGCGGAAGGCCACGGCGCGCGCTAGCATTGCATAAAGGAGAGAAAAGATGATCGGACGGAGCACGTTTTTATTGGCAGGCATTTTGGCCCTGACAACCGCTGCACATGCGCAAACAGTTGCATCGAAAATAGCATCGGAACGCGCGCTCTTTGCAAAGATTGTCGAAATTCCGACCGTTGAGGGGCAGCCTGCCGAGTTTAAGAAGCTGACCACATTATTGGCAGCCGAGTTCCGCAAGGCGGGCATCACGAACGTGATCGTCAAGGATCATGACAATACCCAGACAATGATTGTCCGTTGGCCCGCAGCCAAGCCGTCGGGCAAAAAGCCGATTTTGCTGATGGCGCACATGGATGTCGTCGCCGCCAAAGCAAGCGATTGGAAATATCCGCCATTTAAGTTTCGCGAAGAGGGCGGATATTATCTGGGTCGCGGTTCAAACGACAATAAGGCGGCGTTGACCGGTATCGTCCTTGCCCTCCAATATTTGCGCGCAGAGAAGTTTGAACCGACGCGCGATATCATTGTGCTGTTTACCGGCGATGAAGAGACGATCGGCAACGGTGCACGGCGCGCGGCAACCGAATGGCGCGAGCTGATTGACGCTGAATATGCCCTCAATGGAGATGCAGGTGGCGGGTCGGTTTTCCCTGATGGGCGCGTTGAAGGCTTTGGCATTCAGATTGCGGAGAAAACCTACGCCGATTTCCATCTGACGGCCGTGAACCGTGGCGGGCACAGCAGCGTGCCGCGCCCGGACAATGCGATATATGCGCTGGCCAATGCGCTCACCGCAGTGGAGCGTCATCGCTTTCCAGCCATGATTAACGATGCCACACGCGCGAGTTTCGAGATGCTGGCAAAAGGCGATAGTGGCCAATTTGGCGAGCTGTTGCGTAGATATCTTGCGGACCCCCAAGATCGCGAGACCGCCGATCTGTTAGAGGCGATGGACCCCGGAAGCACGCGCACGCGCTGTGTTGCAACGATGTTGTCTGGCGGTCATGCGCCAAATGCCTTGCCCCAAAAGGCGGAAGCCAATGTGAACTGCCGCATTTTTCCCAGCGTCAAAACAGAGGATGTCCGGCAGCAATTGCAAGCGCTTTCAGGGCCGGATGTCACGGTGTCGGCCGTTGAAGGATCGCAAACACCCGAAACCGCACCATCACCGATGCGCGATGACATAACCCAAGCCTATCGGGCCGCTGTCGCAACCCGCTTTCCGAACGCGCCCGTTTTGCCATTCCAGTCGGCGGGCGCTACCGACGGCGCGTTTTTACGGTCCGCTGGTATTCCCGTTTATGGATTTGGTGGCCTTTGGAGCATCGTCGGACAGAAAGAGGGCGCGCATGGCCTAGATGAACGCGTCTGGGTCGAAGGATTTCATGGCCAAGTCCCCATCTGGAT
>NZ_JBILAF010000167.1:0-2677 GCF_044354325.1 Sphingorhabdus sp.
ACGATACTTGGCGTGGGCCAAGGTTCGCGCCGTCCATCGCGGATGATGATCGTCGAATATCGCGGCGCTGGCGATGGTGCGCCCTTGGCGATGGTTGGCAAGGGGATTACCTTTGACTCCGGCGGAACATCGCTCAAGCCCGGCGCGGGCATGTGGGAAATGAAGTCCGACATGTCCGGTGCAGCCAGCATCATGGGCGCTGTCTTGTCGCTCGCAAAGTCAAAGGCATCGGTGAACGTCATCGGCGTTGCCGCACTGTCCGAAAATATGCCCGGCGGCAATGCGCAGCGTCCGGGCGACGTCGTCCGCACGATGAGCGGCAAGACCATTGAAATCCTCAACACCGACGCCGAAGGCCGCTTGGTAATGGCGGACGCCAATGAATATGTTGTTACCCATAAAAAACCAGCCGCGTTGGTAAACATGGCAACGCTTACCGGCGCCATTGTTAGCGCCCTGAACGACGAATATGCTGGCCTATTCAGCCGTGATGACAAATTGGCTGCAGCGGTTACCGCGGCGGGCGCCGCAACGGGTGAAGATGTGTGGCGGATGCCGCTGCACAAAAACTATCTCGATGATATGAAATCCGACATTGCCGACATTAAAAACGTCGTTGAAGGCGGCGGCCCCGGCGCAGGTCTTGGCGCCACCTTCGTTGGCTTCTTCGTCGATAAAAATATTCCTTGGGCGCACCTTGATATTGCCGGCGTCAACTGGGCGGATAGGTCTGGGCCAGTGACGCCAAAGGGCGCATCGGGCTGGGGCGTGCAATTGCTAGACGCGCTTGCCCGCAACTGGAAATAATATCGGCGGCGGCGCATTTCCGGCGCATGGCCGCAGCACTTGTGTTGCAGAAATGGCGCACTACATTCTGAATAGGGATGGGGCCTTTGTCCACAAAGGCTCCATCGACATTTAGGAAATAGCGCATGAACCTCGAGAAATTCACCGACCGGGCCAAGGGTTTTCTGCAAAGCGCGCAGACCGTGGCCATTCGTATGAGCCATCAGCGTATTGGGCCTGAGCATCTCCTCAAAGCCTTGCTGGAAGACGAACAGGGCATGGCCTCGGGCCTGATCAAGGCGGCTGGTGGCGACGCCGCGACCGCCTTGCGCGAAACCGACGCAGCGTTGGCAAAGGTGCCTGCGGTGTCCGGTGGCGGTGCGCAGCAGACGCCGGGGCTTGATAATGACGCCGTGCGTGTTCTCGATTCCGCCGAACAGGTCGCGCAAAAGGCTGGCGACAGCTATGTGACCGTTGAACGGCTGTTGCTCGCGCTTGCGCTGGCCTCAACCACCACCGCAGGCAAAGCCTTGGCCACCGCCGCTGTCACCGCCGAGGGGTTGAACGCCGCGATTAATGCACTGCGGGGCGGACGAACCGCAGACACCGCTGGCGCGGAGGACCGTTATGATGCGCTGAAGAAATTCGCGCGTGACCTGACGGAAGTGGCCCGGGCAGGCAAGCTTGATCCCGTCATCGGCCGTGATGAAGAAATCCGCCGCACCATCCAAATTCTTGCGCGGCGCACGAAGAATAACCCTGTTCTCATCGGTGAACCCGGCGTCGGCAAAACGGCCATTGCCGAAGGACTGGCGTTGCGCATTGCCAATGGCGACGTGCCAGACAGCCTGAAGGACCGCAAACTCTTGTCGCTCGACATGGGCGCCTTGATTGCCGGCGCGAAATATCGCGGCGAATTTGAAGAGCGGCTGAAGGGTGTGCTGGATGAGGTGAAGCAAGCCGAAGGTGATATCATCCTGTTCATCGACGAAATGCACACGCTCGTTGGCGCGGGCAAAGGCGAAGGCGCGATGGATGCGGCGAACCTGATTAAGCCCGCTTTGTCACGCGGTGAATTGCACTGCATCGGCGCAACGACGCTCGATGAATATCAAAAGCATGTCGAAAAAGACCCCGCATTGCAGCGCCGGTTTCAGCCCGTGTTCGTCGGGGAGCCAACGGTCGAAGATACGATTTCGATCCTGCGCGGGTTGAAAGAGAAATATGAACTGCACCATGGCGTGCGGATCACCGATGGCGCGTTGGTGAGCGCCGCGACATTATCGCACCGCTATATTGCCGACCGTTTCCTGCCCGATAAAGCCATCGACCTGATGGACGAAGCCGCGTCGCGGCTCCGCATGGAAGTGGAATCCAAGCCCGAAGACATCGAGACGCTCGACCGGCGTATCATTCAGCTGAAAATCGAGCGTGAAGCGCTTGGTAAGGAAAGCGATGCCGCGTCGAAAGACCGGCTCGCCACGCTGGAGAATGAACTTGCCAATCTGGAGCAGCAATCATCCGAACTGACCCAACGCTGGCAGGCGGAAAAAGACAAGATTTCGGCGGAAGCCAAGATCAAGGAGCAGCTCGACACCGCGCGTATCGAGCTTGAGCAGGCACAACGTTCGGGCGATCTGGCCAAGGCGGGCGAGCTGCAATATGGCACAATCCCGGGCCTTGAGCGGCAATTGTCCGAAGCAGAATCAGCGGCAGGCAACGCCATGCTGCGCGAAGAAGTAACCGCGCAAGATATCGCCAGCGTCGTCAGCCGCTGGACAGGCATTCCTGTCGACAAGATGCTTGAGGGCGAGCGCGACAAGTTGCTCAATATGGAGCAACTGATTGGTGCGCGGGTAATCGGGCAAAAAGATGCGGTCGAGGCCGTGTC
>NZ_JBILAF010000010.1:0-34968 GCF_044354325.1 Sphingorhabdus sp.
ACATCTCGCCGCGCTTGAGGATGGTCAGGATGTGAAAGAGGTCGAACCGCAAGTGATGGAAATCGTGCGGGGCCATTTCCGGCCCGAATTCCTCAACCGCCTCGACGAGGTCATCCTGTTCCACCGCCTTGGCGCCAATCACATGGCACCGATTGTCGAGATTCAGGTGCAACGCGTGCAAAAGCTGCTGAAGGATCGCAAGATCACGCTCGCTTTATCCGAAGAGGCAAAGGCGTGGCTTGGCCGCGTGGGTTACGACCCCGTATATGGCGCACGCCCGCTCAAGCGCGCTATTCAACGATATTTGCAGGATCCTCTGGCGGATCTGCTACTGCGCGGCGAAGTGCCCGATGGCTCCACGGTTAAGGTCGAGGAAGGGGATGGGGCGTTGAAGTTGGCGGTATAGGATGCGGCGTGGCGGAGATCTGTCCTGGCAAGATCATTTTGATAGTCATCGACATCAGTCCGGCTGCTTTTCGGCCCTTAGCCAACCGGTAATTGCGTATCGGCGATAGGCCGCAGCTTGCGTCACTTCGCTGACGCTGTGCAGTTGAGGAACCTTGAAAAGATTGAGGGTATTGAAGGTCGGCACCAATCCACAATCAACGTGACCGTCTGATCCGTGAAACAATAGTAACCCACCCCATTCCAACCGCCACACCGGCGTCAGACCAAAGACATATGCTGCGCGCCGGAACTTGCCTTCAACGTCATCATCATGACCCGTTAAAAAGTCACCGGGCGCATATGCCGTTGCTTGTGCGTCGGCATATTCTATTGCGTCGGAGCCGGTGATCGCGCGCAGGAAATCGCGCACGCGATCCGTCGACATGAATTCGGCAAAGCGGCAAATAATGTCGGAATTTGCAGCCCGTTCGCGTGCACTATCGGGCACACGGGCCGTTTCGAAGCGATACTGAAACCCGGATCGTGCCTGCGCATAAACAGCTTCATTTAGCGCCTTGATCTGGTCTTCATCCAATTGTGCACGCGTCGGCCTATCCAGTTCAACCGCACCGTTCGTCGTCGCTAACACCTGCATCCAGTCGGTGCGGTAGCGCAGTTTTTCATAGAGAGCCGTGGCGTCTTCAGCATGCAGAAATTCAGGGATATGCACGCGCCCATTATCCTGAAAACTTTTGGCCAGCGCCGATACGTCCAGCCTCGGGTTCATCCTCATCATTGCGGCCTTTATCACATGCTCAATTTTATGCGTCCTTCTATAGGCAGATGGATATGTGTAAAGTACGCGGTGATGTTGTGCGCGACGTTCGCTTACTCGACTTCGATCAGGGTCTAGAGCGTTTCAACCGCGGCGGCCGTGTGGCTGTCTCTATACTATTATCCTCCCGCCGAACCACTTGGCTGGGCAACTACAGGGCAATCAACATGTTCATGATGGCAGCTGCGGTCACCAGCGTAATGCCTATGAAATCGATGTCACAATCGTGATAACTAACTCGACGCCGATTACCTACGGTGCTAAATTTTATAATCGTTCATCAAGACCGCTCCTCTAATGATCAAGTGACACAAAAAGATGAAAAGCCTGTTTGAAATCAACCAAGACATTAACCGGCCAGAGCTCGCCCGCCGATTTCTGCAAAATGGCAGGGTTCAAATCCGCAACGTCCTAACCCATCAAACAGCGATGGAGCTTTTGTCGATCTTAAAGCAGCAAACGCGCTGGAGCATGGCGATATTCAGCGGCGAAAATGCAGTGGCTGAAGCAAAAAGTTTTAAATCTGATGACATCAAAAGCGCCGGAGGGGTAGAACGTGTCAATCGCGCTGCTGCCTCTGCCGAAGCCCTCTCGGCGGAAGGGCGCTATGCATTTCGCTATGCGCATTATCCAATTGTTGATGCTCTCAATGAACGTTGGGACCCGGATGGTCCCCATGAAATACTCCTGGAACATCTGAATTCACCTGAATTTCTGAATCTCGCCCGCGATGTTACGGGTATCAAGGAACTGGTTCGCGCAGATGCCCAAGCAACATTATTTGCCGCAAATCATTATTTGGGTCTCCATACGGATAGCCATGTCGCACAGGGCTGGCGCGTAGCATATGTGCTGAACCTTGCACCAGACAACTGGCATCCCGACTGGGGCGGCTACCTCCTCTTTTTAGATGATGAAGGAGATGTGGTTGAAGGTTTTCGGCCGCGCTTCAATGCACTAAATCTTTTTCTTGTGCCGCAAAACCACCAAGTGAGCTACGTTCCGCCGTTCGCTCCAAACAGTCGATTTGCCATCACCGGTTGGCTATCCGACCAGTGATGACGCCAGCCTCCATTGCGCAGGAAGCCGCAGCTCTGGCAAGCCAGGGTGACAACGAAGGTGCCGATATACTCTACGGAAAGGGTCTGGCTCTCTTTCCCAACGATGCCCGCTTTGCCAATAGTGCTGGCAATTTTTACGCCCGCGTTGGCCGAAGCGAGGAAGCGCTAGACCTTTTCACCCGCGCCCTGCAACTTGATCAAAGCTTGGAGGAAGCCGCCTTCAATATCGTCATCCTCCTTCTTCGGCTTAGCCGCCCGCAGGAGGCCGTTCAGCTATTGGTTGACGGTTGGACAGGTAGCACAAATGCGAGATATTGGGCGCTTCGCGGAAATGCGGAGCGCCTCTCAGGTGCCTTCGCGGCAGCAAGCAGCAGCTATGATCAGTCGTTGGAGATAGATCCCGTTAACGCGCGCGCGCTTGCCGGTCGCGCAAGGCTGGCTTTGGAATGTGGCGATGAAAAAACAATTGCCTTTTATGAAGAGGCGCTGGCGCACTCGCCCGGTAATCCTACGCTTTTTCTGGATTACACGCAGGCCTTAAGCGCCGCTGGGCGTCAAGATGAAGCATTGGAATGTGCCAGCGCACTCGTCGAACAGCTGCCTGCCTGGGTGGACGGGCACAGTCTTTATGCAGAAATGCTCTGGTCCGCGGGGGATGTTCATCAGTTTGGCCACAGATTTGAACAGGCACTTTTGACACATCCGAGCCCTGACTTATTTCTGGGCTGGGCGCATATTCTTTCTGGTGTAGACCGCTTTTCTGAAGCGGCGAATGTCTTGCATCGAGCACATCAGAAATGGCCTAGCAATCCTACGATCTTGCTCCATCACTGTATCGCTTTGGGCGAAGCGGGCATGGGATCAGAAGCTGAGCAGATCTTCGCGCAATTCGACCGACACGGTGAGGCCGAATGGCAGGTTGCGCGGTGTCGTAACCTAATCCGCATTGGCTTGGTCGATCAGGCGGAACGAAGCCTTCTGGATCTTACGAAGACTGAGATGGCAGATGTTTCAGCCTGGTCGCTGCTCGACATTTGCTGGCGCCTCAAGGGCGACGCGCGACATGATTGGCTGCACGGGCAGGTTGGGCTGGTTCGGCAAATTGCTCTACCATTTTGTTTAGACGAGCTCGCTGATATTCAGCAATGCCTGTTAAAAATACACGAAACATCCACGCCCCCTGTTGGCCAGTCTGTTAAATCAGGGAACCAAACAAAGGGCGCTTTGTTTGCACGGTGCGCACCAGAGTTAGCACGCCTAAAGGCTGCGTTCTTAGACATTCTTGAAGATTATAGGGGGGGGCTCCCGAAGCAAGATCCTTTGCACCCCCTGCTCTCGAAGCGCCAAGCGGCCTGGGGCATTACAAGCAGCTGGTCAATTCGCTTAAGCGGGCGCGGGAAACATGCGCCTCATATTCACCCCAAAGGTTTGATTTCGTCGGCTTGTTATTTTGAGGTGCCGGCCGAAGTGACTCAACCAGATGGGCCTGGTTGGCTAGATCTGGGCGTTCCGCCGGCCAATCTGGAAACTGGGCTTCCTGCGCTTTCCTCATTCCAGCCGAAAGTTGGGAACTGTATCTTGTTTCCGAGCACCATGTTTCACGGAACGCGACCAATATCTCACGGAAACCGAATGACTGTCGCTTTTGACGTCACCCTTGCGGGTTAGCCGTTAAAGTCTAGCAAGCATGCGGGCGCCGATGCGCCAACAAAAAAGGCGGCTGACCTTTCGGTCAACCGCCCCCTTTTTTTATGTCACGCGTTTCTTAGAATTTGAAGCGCGCTGAAATAAAGTAATCGCGACCCAAAACATCGTAGAAGCTAGGAAGCGTGTTGGCCTGTTCTGCAGCCGATCCAAGGATACGTGGCTGCGTGTTGAAGAGGTTGTTAACACCCGCATTGAATGACAAATTCTCATTCAGTTCAAAGCCAGCGCTCAGATCGATATAGTTGGTCGATCCAACATAAGGCTTCGGCAACAGTGCAGGGTCTGTTCCAATACGCTGCGTTCCGTTGAACACGTTCTGGATGCGGCTGTCCTGCGTGCCACCTTCATAACGCCAGCGAACCGAGAACAGAGCTGGGCCCTCGCTATAGGTCACGCGAACATTGTGACGGTACTCAGGCTGACCATGTACGCCTTCATTAATGTTCTCACGCTCTGGGATCGAAGAAATCGGCGTGTTCCGATACGTGTCGAGCCAAGTACCCAGGTAGAAGAAACCCAGAGTGCCGTTCAGCACTGGCAGCGAATAATCAACCTGTACGTCGATGCCGCTGGTGGAAAGATTTCCAACGTTCGCCGACCGGAATTGCGGGTTCTTACCACCCGAGGTCTGACCGAGAGCGCCGTTCGCAGTATTACGCATACCAACGAAGACAGAACAGATCGGGTTGCTCAGGTCCTGAATAGTGTTGTAGCACAGCGACAGAGCCGAGCTAACACCACCAGCCAGAACACCGATCGTGTTATCAACCGAGATGTTGAAATAGTCTGCAGTGATGTTCAGGCGCGGTACGAAGCTCGGACGGAACACAACGCCAGCGGTGAAGGTATCCGAAGTTTCTTCTTCAACCGTCGGGCTACCGCCGAAATCTGCCTGAATCTGCGCATTAGGCTGCACCGCACGGGTGAAGACTGTCGCTGCGGGAACACCGGCAGCGAGACAGAAGGCACGCAAGGCATCAGTACGCGATGCAGCGGTACCACGGTCAGAGCAAGGATCGGTTGCGGCCGGGAACCCGGTTGAATTGCCCGCAAAAAGATCCTGCACGTTCGGTGCGCGAACAGCACGCGAATATTGAGCGCGGAACGTCACATCCTCAATCGGTGCGATGTCAATGCCACCCGAATAGGTCCAGCTTCCGCCAACAGCCGAAAGCGAATAGTCGGAATAACGGGCCGCTGCATTCAGGCCTAGGCGATGGATGAACTGATCTTCAAGGACAGGAACATTCAGTTCCCCGAAGATTTCCTTCACATCATAAGAGCCGCTTGTTGGCTTACCAGCGTTGAAACCAAGAACGTCACCCGATGCCAAAAACTCATCAGGAATATAACGCGACGCCATCTTGCGATATTCGCCACCGAACGCGAACGCGACATCATCTGCGCCCATGCCGAGGTTGAACAATGAGCCCGAAACCGACGCAACAGCATTGGTCAGTTCAGACTGTTCAAGGTTCGTTGACTGAACGCGAACATACTTGACCGCATCTGCACTTGCGAGACCGCTGCCAAATACGTTGATCGGCACGCAACCTGCGGCGCGTGCAGAGGCATCCCTACAACGAAGCTCGGTCGTGCTTCCAGGCGCAAATTCGACAGTCAACGCGTTTACGTAACGGCTGCTCGAAACGTTACCCTGCTGGATCTGCGTATTGCTCGTCCGGGCGTACGAATAGAACATGTCGAACTTCAAATTATCGGTGATGTCACCACGGAAACCACCCAACAAGCGGAACGCCTGGCGGGTCTGTTCGGAGTTGCGTGAACCAGCCGACAGGAAGCGATATGAAACCGATGTCTGGGCATAGCCATCACCGCGGGTCGCCACGGCTTCTGCGGCATCATTGGCCGTCAACAGCGCGCGCGTGCCTGCATCGAAGTACGGGCTGGCAATCAACAACGGTGCCGAAACACCAGTTGGTGTCGGAGCGAGTTCCGCTGCAACGCGGTTGTTGACGAAGCTTAGTTCTGAGTAGAACTCAAGACCATCTGTCACCTCATAGCTACCATAGGCACCCAGCAGATAACGCTCTTGCGGCAACTGAAGATAGTTGGCTGGAGCGAAGTTGTAGAGATCGCCTGGATCATTGAAAACGCGCGAACCGCCGCCGGTGGGGTTAAAGATGTAGGTGCTGGTACCCGATCCAAAAGTCCCGATCGGTCCCGTGGCAGAACCCTGCGGCACGAATCCGACTTGGCCACCGCGGGTGCCACATGTGGAGACCGTGATGCCTGAAGGATAAGGCGTACCAATTTCAGTAACGGGGTTCGTGCTGCCCGGAACAATGCAGCCGTCGCCAGCTGCTGTTGCCGAGAATGCGCGAGCACCCTGGAAAATTGGTTTACGGCGCGTGTAGTTGGCGAACATCGTTACATTGCCGCGACCATCGTCTAGGCTCGAACCAATTGCGATGTTGGCTGAATAACGCTCGCCATCACCCTGATCTGTTAACGAATAGGTCGTGCCAGCTTCGATACCCTGAACGTCACGCAAACGGAAGTTTGCCACGCCGGCAACGGCATCCGAACCGTAAACGGCAGATGTGCCGCCAGTAACAACGTCAACACCCGAGATCAGAAACTGCGGAATCGTGTTGAGGTCAACGATTTGGTTCGTATCATAAAACATCCAGCGACGACCGTTGACGAGAACGAGTGTTCGCGTAGAACCCAAGTTGCGCAAGTTGAGGGTAACCGCGCCGTTGCCTGGATTGTTTGAGAAACTTGTGGTGCCTGGCAAGACCTGCGGCAGAGTGTTGATTACCTGCTCAACGTTGATGGCGCCGGAAAGCTTAAATTCTTCTGCTGAAACCACCGCTACTGGATTGGTGCCAGTGAGATCTGGCCGCGCGATGCGCGAACCCGTGACAACAATGGCTTCTGCCGCTTCTTCAGCGGGCGCTTCGTCTTGCGCGAATGACGGCGTCGAAATCAAAGCGAGGCCGAGCGCGAGTGGCGCTGCAGCATATTTCAAATTGCTTGTACGTGTGTTCTTCACGGCGTAGCTCCTTCATTAATGCCATGGTTTGGCCGCATAACGGCTGGTCCAATGGCTGTTAAACTCCCCGGCTTTTCCATGACCGCCAGGCGCACAAATGGAACGCGCAAAGCGGAGGAAATTCCTCGGATTGGCTGCGCCTTTACGGATTTGGGGGACCTGTGCAACAATTTGGCGCGAAATTACAAATATATTTCACCGATGTAACTTTTATGCCACAGTTCGTTTGAGCACCCTGGGTAGTATTTGCTGACGCTTTAACGCTGTCAACGAAGGACGCTGGACAATTTTCCTACATTCTTATAGGCAAAGCGCCTATCAATTTAGGGTATTTTGCGTGAGAAACCTTTTAATTGCACTTGGCCTCTCGGTTGCGGCCTTATCCACTGCACCAGCTTTGGGACAGGGTCAAAGTAATCAAGCCTCAGGCAAAACCGAAAAGAAGATTTGCAAGAGTTTTCTGAATACTGGTTCCCGTTTAAACAAGACAAAGGTCTGCAAAACCGAAGCAGAGTGGACCGAGGATCGGGATGAAAATGCCAAGGCACTGCGCGAGAAGCGCGGTAGTCAGGGCGGCCCGCAGTTAGGGAATGATGGCTAACACCGAACCCTCAATGAGCGTTACACAAAATTGTTAAGCGCTATTTCGCCGAATGATCGATTTAACATGGCGAAGGAGGCGCTGGACTCTGGGCGCGGCGAGGAAGCGCTTGAGCAACTGTCGTTACTCGAAGCGGCCATCGGACAGCATGTCGCCGTAATTCATTTACAAGCGCTTGCGCTGCGCAGCTTGCAACGAGAGGCAGAGGCAGATGCGAAGTTTCTGCTCGCACGGCGCATAGAAAAACCCCCATTTGATCCCTATGTCTGCGCAAATCATGCTGCGCTCCAAGAGAAATTGGGTTGTATAGAGGACGCGGAAAAGAGTTTTGACGAAGCATGGCGTAGGGCACCCGAACGCGCCGATATCTGCATGGCGCGTCTTGGGTTTATCCACCGGCAATTTGGTGAAACGGCGGCGATCGCGGCTTTTGATGCTATGCTGGCCATGTTCCCTGATAGTGCGGCGCTACGTCATCGATACGCATTATTCCTCCAGAAAATTGATCACACAGCTGCGGCACTGGATGAAGCAGAGCGCGTATTGACGCTTGAGCCCGGACTAAGTGGGGCTTTGCACTTAAAGGCGCGACTGGAACTTGATGGCGGGTGCGGCGATCCTGTGGCCTCTTATATATTGGCCAGAAAGCATGAGCCTGCCAATTTTTCGATAACCCAAGGGTTAGCCGCCGCTATATGGAATAGAGACGGGACCGCGGCCGCACTCCATTTTCTTGACGCACAGCTTGAACAACACCCCGAATGGCGGGCCGGCTGGATTTTAAGAGCGCGAATTGCCTGGCAATCCGGGCAGGCCGATGAGGCGCTGTTTGGATATCAGCGGGCGTGTTCACGCCTACCGATGGACGATATGCTTTGGATGTCCTGTCTAGAGGATGTCGCTAAAATGGAGGGCGGCGCCAGATCGATTGAAATGGCATCCAAGCGTGCGGGGCTCTTGGACCTTCCGCCATTGCTTCGTGGCACATTGGGCGAGATAACGTCGATGGCCGGTGACTTTAAGAATGCAGATACGCTATTCGAGAGTCTTAACGAGACGCAGTTGCCGCATGTCAGCTATGTGCGACATCTGATACGCAAGCATCAATATGAGAAGGCGCTTGAGATTGCCGAACGCCACGCGACCCAATTTAACGACATGGATAGCTGGGTTTATGTTTGGACACTGTGGCGGGTTTTGGAAGATCCGCGATTGGACTGGCTGAACGCGCAGGGCAGCTTGGTGACATATGTCGACATACCTGACTTCCATCTTCTGCAAGGCCAGCTCGCGCAAAAATTGAACCAGTTGCATGCACATATGGCGCAACATCCTTTGGACCAGAGCCCGCGTGGCGGGACACAGACAGACGGGCATCTTTTCGCCCGGACAGATCCCGAAATTGTCCAACTTCGATCAATGGTGAATGACGCCGTGATGCAAGTTGTGGCAGATTTACCGCCCGTGGATCCGGCCCATCCTTTCCTGTCCGTCCCTAGGCACAGCGTACGTTATACAGGTAGCTGGTCCATCAGGCTTCAGAATTCAGGGTTTCATGAGGCGCATTATCACAGCCAGGGATGGATGAGCTCTGCGCTGTATGTGGCGCTTCCCAATACAATCGGTATTTCAGCAGATTCTGCAGAAGGCTGGCTGGAACTCGGTAAGCCGCCTCATGATCTTGGCCTAGATTTAGAACCGTTGGCTTTGATCGAACCAAAAGTCGGGCGTTTAGCGCTTTTCCCCTCCATTCTATGGCATGGAACACGCCCGTTTCCTGCGGGCGAGCGTCTTACTGTAGCCTTTGACATAAAGTCTGTGGAGTGAGGCTTTCGGGGTTTTGCAAACCAATTGCCAATATTGAAGCTGAACAGGCACATTTAACGAAAAAAGGCGGCACCTTTCGATGCCGCCTTTTCGTCAATATATTGAACGTTAGATCAATATTTTATTGAAATACCCGCGAAAACATAACGACCCAGCGTGTCGTAGAAACCTGCATAGGTATTGCCATTAGAGGAATAATTACTGCCGACCAATGGTGGATTCTTATCGAAAATATTATTCGCACCAATGCTAATTCCAAAATTGTCGTTGATATCAGCGTTCAACGAGAGATCGAAATAGCTTTGCGCCTTAATTTTGGTGGCACCATTTGCAGCGGGGCCATCAGCCGCACTGATGAAGCGCCATTTACCGGTCACTGAGAACAATTCGGCTGCGTTATATGAAAGACGCGCTGTGCTACGCCAATCAGGGGAAACGAAGCAAACCGTACTAAAGATTCCGGCGCAGTCATATGGCGTACCTGTTGGATAGTCCTGATACTCCTTCTTCAACAGATAGCTACCTGTCAAACCGAAGTTCAATGAACCGGAACCCAAAGGCATACGTGCACTTGCCGCGACGTCGATACCTTGGAAATCGCGGTCACCAAGGTTATCGTTAGTCAACCCGACATAGCCGGCCTGACCCAACCAAAGATTTCCAGCTGGCGAGCGTTTAATCCGATTACATGCCGCTGGATTTGCACCGGTAGCACAATCCCGAAGCTGCTGTTCAGCAGGATAGACACCAATAACATCAGACATCGCAATTTTGTAATAATCGACCGACAGACTCAAATTGTTGGCTGGCGTCACAACAAAACCTGCTGTCCACGTATCCGCTTTTTCAGGCTTCAGGTCGACATTGCCGCCAAACAAGCCGTTATATTGCGCTGCAGGGCTAGCCGAGACACGGCCATATTGCCCTGCAGAAACGCCGGTCAGAGCGCACTGCGCTTGGCTATACTCGGGTGTTGCACCAGCACAAGGATCTACGCCGCCCCAAAGTCCAATGCTCTGCGGATTGAACATTTCAGGTGCATTTGGCGCACGTGCAGCGCGGTTATAACCGCCGCGGATGCGCAGCATGTCGTTTACTTCCCAATTCAGCTGAACCTTAAAGGTATGCGTCTTTGGCGAAGCCCCGCCGTCCACATTATACATGGAATAACGATAGCCAAGTTCCAAACGCAAATCATTTGCAAGGCTGCTGTCCTGAAGCAAAGGAACCGAAACTTCGCTGAAAAGTTCGGAAACATTATATTTGCCGGAAACCGAAGGCGTTGGACCGCCCTGACCAGCCAACAAGCCTTGCTCGTACACATAGTCGGAAACGGCACTGTAAATTTCGTTGCGATATTCTGCACCAAAAGCGACAGCCACTGGGTCATTTGCAATCGCAAATCCAAGATCGCCGGTTACATAGGCGTTGGCGATGAATTCCTTGGTAACGCCCGTGCGCGTTGCCGTTGCGCCTAAGGTTTTCGCGAATTCAGGGGTGACCAAGCCATTCTGCCAGACAAGGTAGGTTCCTGCATTCACTGCATCCGCAACAGAAGTCAAAAGGAAGTCATTCTGGTATGAATTGCTCAGTGAAGACTGACCAAATTGCAACGATGCATCATAGGACCAACCGCCGCCCAAGTCACCTTTAGAACCCGTAAGAATTCGGAAGCTATCATGCTGAATGATATCCTGACGGCCGCCGCCCTCAACATTGCGCTTACCAATATAGGCTTCAAAACCAGTAAGCGGGCTAGGCGCACCGTAGGTTGCTGGATTACAAAGAACAGCTTGCTGCGATGCGCTAATCGCAGGATTTCGTGTAGCGCATGAGAAATTATATGGCTCAGCAAAGAATGTACCTGACTCAGCGATCTGGGCGACCGAACGGTCACTCATGAACATCAATTCCATATAAGGATGGAAGCTTTCGCTGACTTCATAATCCAAAAACGCGCCGAATGTATAGCGTTCATCTGGCCGTTGGAAATAGTTTGTCGGGCCATAGTTATACAGATTGCTAGACGCATCCACAAAACCGGTGCCGCCAGCATTTGGCGTCAGAAATGCGTTATAGTCGTACTGGGTTTCTCCACCAAATACAGGATAGAGGTCAAAGTTAGCATTTGGTGAGTTAGCCGATCCACCGCAAGCCGTTCCCGCGCCGTTCAGGGCGCAAGCCGAATGGTCGCGTGCGCTCCATTTGATGGGGCTAATTTTGCGGTATGTCGCATAAGCAACAACATTTCCGCGACCGTCGTTGAAGTCAGACCCCATAGCGAAGTCCACATTGAACGCACGACCGTCAAAGGCCAGATCGGTAGGCACAGCGAAATTACGTGCTTTAGAGCGATCAGTCACGAAGTTGTCGCCGTTTTGATGCATGTAGTAAGACGCTCCAGCATCAAGCTGAATGCCCTTAAAATCTTTCTTCATGATGAAGTTGACAACGCCAGCAACAGCGTCAGCACCATAAACCGACGATGCACCGCCAGTGGTTACGTCAATCCGCTCAACCAATGCGCCTGGGATCTGGTTGATGTCAGCGGCAACAGAGTTGGTCGAACCTGGCTGCAAACGACGGCCATTGACCAAAACCAAAGTGCGCGTTGAACCCAAACCACGCAAATCAAGCGTAGCTGTACCGGTCGCACCATTGGATACAAAAGCGGTCTGCGAAGCTTCAACCTGAGGCAAGGTGTTTAGAACGTCTTCCAGTCGGGTAAGACCGGTTTCAGCAATTTGCTCAGCGGTCGTAACAGCCAACGGCGATGACGAGGTCAGGTTTGGCTGCGCGATGCGCGAACCCGTTACGACGATATCTTCGGCTTCTTTGTCCTGCGCGAATGATGGCGTTGAGATTAAAGCAAGGCCGAGCGCGAATGGCGCTGCGGCGTATTTCAAATTGCTGATACGTTTGTTTTTCACGATATAGCCCCCTATAATAAAGCCCCCAATTCAACGGATTACCGCGTCCTCGTGGCTGTTAAACTCCCCAGCTTTTTCACGCACATCGTGCAGGCAAAGCGCGCACGAAATGCAGTGAAGTCTCTCTGGATTGGCGTCTCTTTGGCGGATTCCCTAGGCTTGCGCAACAAATTGGGCGGATATGACAATAATGCTTCAGGACTGTCACCTTTATGCAACAGCAACTTATCCACAGGATCCGTCTCGCCATGGCCAACCTGAAGCCGGTCGAAAATCGTTCATGACAGCGACAGCGTCGTTCGTTATGAGAGCGGCACTTCAGTTATAAAGGCGGTCCTTTTTGATGTTACCACGCATATTTTTGTCGAAGCTGACTGCGCTCATTTTAGGCGGGCTGTTCCTTGCGGGCGCTCCTGCACTCGCGCAAACGCCAGCAACTGCGCCTGCGCCCGTTGCGCCTGACCTTGAAAATATGCTGGTGCTCGATTTGTCGACGGGCGGCCGCGTTACCATTCAGATGTTGCCCACCGTCGCACCAGCGCATGTTGAGCGCATCAAGACGTTGACGCGTCAGGGCTTTTACAATGGCGTTATCTTCCACCGCGTGATTGAGGGCTTCATGGCCCAAACTGGGGATCCCAAAGGCACGGGCCAAGGTGGGTCGGAGCTTCCCGATCTGAAGGCCGAGTTTAACAAAATGCCGCATTTGCGCGGAACAGTGTCGATGGCCCGCACGAATGAACCCGACACAGCCAACAGCCAGTTCTTCATCTGCTTTCAACCGCGCTTCAGCCTCGACAACAAATATACCGTCTTTGGCCGCGTGACATCCGGCATGCAGTTTGTCGACGCCATTGAACGCGGCGAACCTCCCGCAAGCCCAAGCAAAGTGCTTCAGGCATCAATTGCGGCAGACAATGTCCCACCGCCCGCATTTCCCGCGCAGCCCGTGGCCTTAGGCCAGCCAAGCGGTAGCTAACCGCTGCGGAATCATCATGCGCGTAGACCTGTTTGATTTCGAGCTTCCGCCCGAGCGGATCGCCCTGCGGCCTGTTAGCCCGCGGGATTCCGCGCGCATGCTATGCGTCGGTGGCGACGGCAACATGGTCGATGCTTCAGTCAGCGACCTGCCGCAAAAGCTGCGCAAGGGCGATTGCCTGATCTTCAACGACACCCGGGTTATTCCTGCACAGCTTACCGGCCGCAGGGGCGACGCCACGATTGGCGCGACATTGCATAAACGCATCGATCTGCGCCGTTGGCAGGCGTTCATCCGCAATGCAAAGCGCCTGCATATTGGTGACTGCATTGATTTTGGCCAAGGCGTCTTGGCCAAGGCAGAAGAACGCCATGACGACGGCAGTTTTACATTGTTCTTTGAAGGCGATGAACCGGTCGAAGTCTTACTACATCGCGCGGGCACTATGCCATTGCCGCCCTATATCGCCGGCAAGCGGCCAACCGACGCGCGCGATGCCGAAGATTATCAGACCATGTTCGCGCAAAAGGACGGCGCCGTCGCCGCCCCCACTGCGTCACTGCATTTCACCCCCGAGCTCATGCAGTCCGTCCACGATGCCGGGATAGAAACCGCGACCCTGACCCTGCACGTGGGTGCGGGCACGTTCCTGCCGGTAAAGGTCGACGACACGACAAGCCATCGCATGCACAGCGAGTGGGGCAGCATTGATGCCGAGACCGCAGACAGGCTCAACAGCATTCGTGAAAACGGCGGGCGCTTGGTCGCGGTCGGCACCACCTCGCTGCGCCTTGTCGAGAGCGCCGCCGACCAAAATGGTATCGTGCACCCGTTTGAAGGCGACACCGATATCTTCATCACGCCGGGCTATCGGTTTAAGGCCATCAACGGCCTCATGACCAACTTTCACTTACCAAAATCAACGCTGTTCATGCTGGTAAGCGCATTGATGGGCCGTGAGACGATGCAGGCGGCCTATGCCCACGCAATCGCCGAAGAATACCGGTTTTATAGCTATGGCGACAGCAGTCTTTTACTGCCCTGATCGCGCAAACGGCCGTTAATGGCCCTTCAGCTCGTCGCCGGTCAGCCGGACGATGTGCAGCACATTTGTTGAACCCGGCGTTCCAAATGGTACGCCAGCCATGATGACAATGCGTCCACCAGCCTGCCCCAAATGATAGCGCAGCGCCATGCGCTTGCCCTTGGCGACCATTTCCTCGAACGATCCAATATCCTTGGTCCGCACAGCAAAAGCGCCCCACAGGAGCCCAAGGCGGCGCGCGGTCGATTGGCTGGCGGTGAGCACCAAGAGTGGCACGGATGGCCGTTCGCGCGAGATCCGACGTGCGGTCGAGCCCGATGAGGTGAAGCAGACAATGGCGCTGGTCTCTATGGTGTCGACAATCCGTCCGCTCGCCTCGGCCAGCGCATCGGCCGTGGTGGAATCGGCTGGGGTCTCGGTAAAGTGGATGCGCTTGTAGAAATCGGGGTCACTTTCGACCTGTTGCGCAATGCGGTCCATGATCGACACCGCTTCAATCGGCCAAGCGCCCGCCGCCGTTTCGGCAGACAGCATGACCGCGTCGGCACCATCATAAATTGCAGTCGCCACGTCCGACACCTCGGCGCGGGTAGGCGACGGCGATACGATCATCGATTCCAACATTTGCGTCGCAACGACCACCGGCTTGCCCATGCGCCGTGCGGTCGACACAATCTTCTTCTGCAAAGGTGGCACTTGTTCGGGCAGCATTTCAACACCCAAATCACCGCGCGCGACCATCACGCCGTCGGCGAGTTCCAGAATTTCTTCCAACCGTCCGATGGCGGCAGGCTTTTCAATCTTCGCCAGCAACGCAGCCTTATTACCGATCAGCTTCTTGCCCTCGGCGACATCCTCTGGCCGCTGGACAAAGGACATCGCGATCCAGTCCACGCCCTGCTCCAGCGCAAAGGCAAGGTCGGAACGGTCCTTTTCGGTCAGCGCGGCAATGGGAATGACGACGTCAGGGACATTCAGCCCCTTGCGGTTCGACAATGCGCCGCCAACTTCCACCATGGTATTGATATATTCCAGCCCGATTTCGGTGACCCGCAGAACAAGCTTACCATCGTCGAGCAACAGCCGTGCGCCGACTTCCAATGCGGCAAAGATTTCGGGATGCGGCAAATATACGCGGTGCGCGTCCCCCGGTGTGTGGTCGGTATCCAGCCGGAAAGTATCGCCCGTGTGCAATTCCACCTTGCCCTCGGCAAAGGTGCCGACGCGCAGCTTGGGTCCTTGCAAATCCACCAAGATTGTCGTGGGCCGGTTATAGGCTTTTTCAAGCGCGCGGATATTGGCGATCAGCTGCGCCTTGTCGGCTTGCTCGCCATGGCTCATGTTCACGCGGAAGGCATCGGCACCAGCACGGAACAGCTTTTCGATCATTTCGGGCGTGTCGCTGGCGGGGCCCAATGTCGCCAATATGCGGACCTTACGCATACGTGGCTTGTGATATTGCATATAAATGGCTCCGCGATATGGATTTTGACGTTCGCACTCCCCATAACGCGGCATGTCACCAACGGAAAGGGCGCATAGCTATGCAACAGGACATCCAAATATCAGACGCGGCGGCCGCAGCCGCATTTCGCCGCCTCGTGACCCATTTGCAGCACCGCCACGATGCGCAGAATATCGACCTGATGGGCCTTGCCGGTTTTTGCCGCAATTGCCTCGCCGATTGGGTGATGGAGGCGGATGGCGCGCTGACCAAAGATGAAGCACGCACGCTGATCCACGGCATGCCCGCGGCGGAGTGGAAAGCGAAGCATCAGACCGAAGCCACGCCCGAACAATTGCAACGCATGCAGGAAAGCGTGGCGAAAAACGCCCCTTCGCATTAAGGCGCTGTCATCTTGATTCGGGTGCGCAGGCACCGACCAACACCACAGGGAGAATATCATGGCCGAAGGCAATATCGCCGCCGATCAACTGCGTCTTTTCATTGAGCGCATTGAGCGTCTGGAAGAAGAGAAAAAAGGCATCGCCGACGACATTCGTGACGTTTACAGCGAAGCCAAGAGCCAAGGCTATGACGCAAAAATCATGCGTCAGATTGTACGCTTGCGCAAAATGAGCCAAGACGATCGCCAAGAAATGGAAGCCATTTTGGATACATACAAATCGGCGCTTGGTCTCGCATAATTTCCGCTTGGCTTCATTGCCGAACGCAGTGTCATCCTGAACATGTTTCAGGATGACACTGCGTTCGGGACTGCGGTTAAGTTCAGCTGAAGCAGATGTCTTGCCCAATGGCGCGTGCCTGATGTAAGGGCGCGGCTTCATATCCTTTAGCCAGAGAAGAGCAGAGCCATGGCAGGCCATAGCAAATTCAAGAATATCCAACATCGTAAGGGCGCGCAGGACAAGAAGCGTTCGGCGCAATTTTCGAAGCTGTCGCGCGAAATTACTGTGGCGGCCAAGATGGGCATGCCCGATCCCGACATGAACCCGCGCCTTCGCCTTGCGGTGAATGCGGCCAAGGCACAATCGATGCCCAAGGATAATATCCAGCGCGCAATCGACAAGGCCGCCGGCGGCGACGCGGAAAGCTATGATGAAATGCGCTATGAAGGCTATGGCCCCGGCGGCGTTGCGATCATCGTTGAGGCATTGACCGACAACCGCAATCGCACCGCAACCAATGTGCGCACGGCATTCAGCAAAAATGGCGGCAATCTTGGCGCATCCGGCGCGGTGAGCCACGGGTTCGACCGTATGGGCCTGATCACTTACCCGATCAGCGCAGGCGACGCCGACAGCGTCTTTGAAGCGGCATTGGAAGCAGGCGCAGAAGATGTGGAGTCGAGCGAAGACGAACACAGCATCTGGACCGCGATGGACAGCCTGCATGAAGTTGCCAAGGCGCTCGAGGCGACACTTGGCGAAGCCGAAAGCGCAAAGCTCGCATGGAAACCGCAGGTTTTGGTCGAAGTCGACGAAGCCAATGCCGCGACGTTGCTTAAGATGATCGATGCGTTGGAAGATGATGACGACGTTCAGACCGTCTGGGGCAATTATGACGTTTCCGACGAGGTGATGGCGAAACTGGGATGATTATTCTCGGTCTCGACCCCGGCTTGGGCACGACCGGCTGGGGCGTCATCCGTAAGGAAGGCAACCGTCTTTCGCATATCGACAATGGCGAGATTACAACCGATGCCAAGCTGCCCTTGGCGAACCGTCTCGTAATTTTGGACGAGAAACTGAGCGCTGTACTCGATCACTTCCGGCCCGATTATGCGGCGGTCGAAGAAGTGTTCGTTAACAAAAACCCGCAATCGACGCTGAAGCTTGGGCAAGCACGCGGTGTTGTCCTGTTGGGGGCGGCGCGCAACCGTACGCCAGTCACCGAATATGCCACGCGGTTGGTGAAAAAATCGGTCGTGGGCACGGGCAAGGCCGAAAAAGAACAGGTGCAAGCGATGCTCCGCATCCTGCTGCCGGGGCTGAAGCTGGCGGGGCCAGATGCAGCTGATGCGCTCGCGGTGGCGATCACCCACGCGCATCACTTTAGGGGTTGATGGGTTCCCGCAGAGGCGCAGAGAGCGCAGAGTTTCTAGCCCATAAAGTTATATATTATAATCTCTGCGTCCTCCGCGCCTTTGCGGGAAACAAAGTTTCTGTTCCCACGATGTTCTCTTTTGCTTGCCGATTTTGTAACGAACAGCTAACCCGCGATAATGATTGCAAAGCTATATGGCCGCATTGATGAAACGGGCGTCGACCATCTGGTGATCGACGTCAACGGCGTCGGCTATCTGGTGCAGGCAAGCGCGCGGACGCTTGCCGCCTTGGGCACGACGGATGATTTCGCAACCGTATTCACCGAAATGCAGGTGTCGGAAAACGACATGCGCCTCATCGGCTTTGCCACGCGCGAAGAACGCGACTGGTTCCGGTTGCTGACGGGCGTGCAAGGCGTTGGCGGCAAGGTTGGCTTGGCCATCCTCTCTGCCATCGAACCCGCCGACCTCGCGCTTGCCATAGGCAGCGGCGACGCGGCTATGGTGGCGCGCGCAAACGGCGTTGGACCAAAGTTGGCTAGCCGCATCGTCAATGAATTGAAGGACAAGGTCGGCGCACTCGCCGGCATCAGCGGCGGAGCGAAACTGATGGCCACGGGCGCAGCTGCCGGCAACCATGCACAAGACGCCATGTCCGCACTTGCCAATCTGGGCTTCAAGCCCGGCGAGGCCGGAAATGCTGTCGCGCAGGCGGTCGAAGAACTCGGCCCCGACGCAACGCTCGATGCGCTAGTCCGGCTGGCGCTGAAGCGGGCTTCGCGGTGACCCGCACCGCTGCATTTCTCATCCGTCACCCTGAACTTGTTTCAGGGTCCATCGGGCAACTATTCCTGCGCTATCGGCGGCAAACCCAACCCCACCGCCAGATCCACCCAATGCGGATTTTCGGCGTTAATCAGGTTAATCTTCCAAGCGCGGTGCCAATTCTTCAATTGTTTTTCGCGCGCAATCGCCATCTCCATCGTGCCAGAAACTTCAAAATGCACCAGCCGGTAAATGGCATATTTCGAAGCATGTCCCGGCGTCATGCCGCCGCGATGCTGCGAAAGCCGCTTCAGCAGGTCGGACGTGACGCCGATGTACAGCGATCCATAATGCTTGCTTGCAAGTATATATACGCAAGGGGTTTTTTCATCTCTCACGCGTTGGAAAGTGCGGCAAAATGGACCCTGAAACAAGTTCAGGGTGACGTAA
Organism: Sphingorhabdus sp.; assembly: GCF_044354325.1. Lineage (GTDB taxonomy): Bacteria > Pseudomonadota > Alphaproteobacteria > Sphingomonadales > Sphingomonadaceae > Sphingorhabdus_B. Next base: position 19,116 of record NZ_JBILAF010000010.1, read on the forward strand.
ATTTTGGTAAAATGTTTCACATGAATTCAAACCCCCACGCCGTCACCTGTCGCTACGGTCCGCTTTCCGCCATTCCCACCGGCGCATTTGCAGACCCGGACTTTCCCCAACCGCATTATTCGGTCTGGGAAGGGCGCAAGCACCCTTGGGTAGAAATAGTGGGCGACGGTATAAAACATCATGACTGACGACGACCGCCTCACCACGCCGGACAAGCGACCGGAAGATATTGACGCCGCGCTGCGGCCCAAAACGCTCGCCGAGTTTATCGGGCAAGCGGCCGCGCGCGACAATTTGCGGGTGTTTATTGAGGCGGCAAAGGGCCGCGGGCAGCCGTTGGACCATGTGTTGTTCTTTGGCCCGCCCGGACTTGGCAAAACAACATTGGCGCAGATTGTGGCCAAGGAAATGGGCGTCGGTTTCCGCGCCACATCGGGTCCGGTCATTGCCAAATCGGGCGATCTGGCGGCGTTGCTCACCAATTTGGAGGATGGCGACGTCCTGTTCATTGACGAAATTCACCGGCTCAGCCCCGTGGTTGAGGAAATCCTCTACCCCGCGATGGAAGACCGTGCGCTGGATATCATGATTGGCGAAGGGCCATCGGCGCGGTCCGTGCGGATTGATTTGCCGGCGTTTACGCTGGTCGGTGCAACCACGCGGCAGGGTTTGCTGACCACGCCCTTGCGTGACCGCTTTGGCATTCCGGTGCGGCTCAATTTTTACACGCATAGCGAGCTTGAGTTGGTGGTGACGCGCGCCGCGCGCTTGCTTGACCTTGGCATTGCGCCCGATGGCGCGAACGAGATTGCAAAGCGCGCACGCGGCACGCCGCGGATCGCCGGTCGTTTGCTGCGCCGCGTCCGTGACTTTGCCAATGTCGCAGGCGAGCCCGTCGTCACCGCAAAAATCGCCGATAGTGCGCTCAATCGGTTGGAGGTTGATGCCCTCGGCCTTGACGCAATGGACAGGCGCTATCTGCATATGATCGCCGACATTTATCGCGGTGGCCCCGTCGGCGTCGAAGCACTGGCCGCTGGCTTGTCTGAGCCGCGCGACACTATTGAGGATGTGGTTGAACCTTATCTGCTGCAACTCGGCCTTATCGCGCGCACGGCGCGTGGCCGTTGCCTCAACGCGCCGGGTTGGAAACATCTTGGTCTCAACCCGCCAGCAGGATCGCAGGACGGATTATTTGATACATAGCGATGCGCTGAGTCCCTAAGGCGACAAATTGCGGATGTGTTCTTTAAAAAGCCTTCCCGCCGGACTCTAAACTGGTTAACAAAATTCGTGATGCCCATGCCCACCCCCTATCAAGGCCATTTCGACGGCACACAGCACCTGTTTGCCGTGCGGGTCTATTTTGAGGACACCGATTTTTCGGGTGTGGTCTATCATGCGCGCTATCTGCATTTCATGGAACGCGCGCGTTCGGACATGCTAGCCTGTGTCGGCATTGACCAGCGAAGTGTGCATGCGGACGGTCAAGGCGCCTATGCGGTCACCGAAATGAACATCAAATATCGACGACCCGCCCATTTTGACGATGCGTTGGTTGTTATCAGCACCGTTGAGGCGGTGCGCGCGGCAAGTTGCGATATTCATCAATCAGTCATGCGCGGCGACGAAATATTGACCGAGGCGCGGGTGACCGCTGCCTTTGTTTCACCCGACGGCAAGCCCCGCCGACAACCCGCGCATTGGGTTGCGGCGTTTCAGCCCATCATACACCGACACGCAGAATAGGAAGATAATGGACCTGCTCATCGCGACCCAAAATGTGGGTTTTTCACCGATTAAATTGTTCCTCGACGCTGATCTTGTGGTCAAAGCCGTGATCATCGGCCTTGCGCTGGCCAGCATTTGGGCGTGGACAATCATCGTCAGCTTCACGATCAAAATGTCGGGCATCAACCGCCAAAGCGAGACGTTTGAACGCGAATTTTGGGAAAGCAACGATATCGCGGCTTTCGCCAAAACACATAGCCAAAGCGCGTTGCCCGTCGCCAAAGTATTTGCCGCAGGCATGACGGAATGGCGGCGTTCGACCAACGGCAAAACAATTGACCGTGCCGGAACGCGCGAGCGGCTGTCTACAGCGATGGACGCAATGATTGCGGCAGAGACCGACCGTTTGGCGAACCGTTTGAACTTTCTGGCGACCACAGGATCGGTCGCACCCTTTATTGGCCTGTTCGGAACCGTCTGGGGCATCATGCGCAGCTTTGCCGCGATTGCCGCCGAACAGAATTCAAGCCTCGCCGTCGTCGCACCGGGCATTGCAGAAGCGCTTTTCGCGACCGCCATTGGCCTGTTCGCGGCCATTCCGGCGGTCATCGCCTATAACCGATTTTCGCACCGGCTGAACCAATATGAAGCCCGCATGGGACGCTTTGCCGACGGTTTCCACGGCACGCTGTCGCGTGAGTTGGAGCATGAGGTTTAACGATGGCCATGAACATATCTTCGGGCCGAAGCGGTGGCCGCGGCAGGCGTCGCGGCGGACGTCGCGCGCCCATGGCGGACATCAACGTCACGCCCTTTGTCGATGTCATGCTCGTTCTGTTGATCATCTTCATGGTCACTGCGCCCATGCTCGTCACCGGCGTTCCGGTTGAGCTTCCCGAAAGCCGCGCCAACGCGCTTGAGCAGCCGGAGGAGCCCATCGAAATTGCCATCGATCAATCCGGCACAACCTTTATCGATGGCACGCAAGTGCCCGCCAGCGAGCTGCCCGCGCGGCTGGAAGAAATCGCCGGCGCGCAAGACGCAGCAAAGCCACGCCAAATCATGCTGCGCGGGGATACGTCGATCAGCTATGGCCAAATGATGCGTGTGATGGGCGAACTGAACCGTGCTGGACTGAATAGCGTGAGCTTGGTCACCACTGGTTCATCTGGCGAAAACTAACGATATGGCGATGGATCGGGTCGAAAAACTCGGACTGGGCGCTGCGATTGGCGGCCATGTCATATTGCTGGGCGCATTTGGCCTAGGTCTTATGGCATCCGCGGACACCATTAAAAGGCAGGAATCGATTTCGGTTTCGCTGGTGGGTGAAATTGCCGATGTCTCGACGGCGCCCGATGCCATTCAGGAAGAATCCGCACCGCCAGCCGCTGGGGACACCGCGCCGAGCGAACCGCCACCTGCCCCAACCCCGGTGATAAAAATCGAAAAGCCGGTGGCCAAGCCGGTGCAGAAGCCCGCAAAGCCCGACACTGCGCCGCCCCTTGCGAAGGTTGCGGCCAAGAAAGAACCGGTGAAGACCGCTGCCACGCCGCCGAAAACGGTAAAAGCAACCGCACCAAGCGGCAAAGGGTCAACGCCAGCCAAGCCCGGCGGGCTCAGCCGCAATTTCGAAGACAGCATCAACAATATCGGCAAGGCCCCTGGCGCTGGCAAAGCGTTGGGCACACCTGCTGCAAAGACCGCGACCGAAGTGCGCCGGTCAGTGTCTGCGATGCTTGGTCCCCAAATTCAGCGACGAGTAGAAGCATGCTCGCCAACCGGCGTTGAACTGAATAAAATTGTTACAACTATTACGTTGAGCCTAGATGTATCCGGCAATCTACTGAACGTGGGTTATGGCGGACAAACAGGCATCAACGATAGTAATCGACCTCAAGCGGAACCGCTAAAACAGTGCATATTGCAAGCCGTGCGCGCTGCTGCACCATTCCGCAATTTGGACCCCGAATACTACGACGTTTGGAAGTCTCACCCGATGCGTATTAAAGCTAGGGGATAAGGATAAGATAATGAACCTGACAAATCTGACCCAAAAAATTGCGTCTTTCCTGCTTCTGATTGTCGGCAGTCAAAGCGTCATGGCGCAAACCCCGCCGCCTGCGCCTGATACAGATGAGCCCGAGCTGGTCGAGTTTGATACGTCCAAGACACGTTCCATTGCCGTGCCCGCACTTGTGGCCCCCGCCCCTGTCGATACGCCGGCGGGGAACAGCGCCGCACTTGGCCGTCAAATCGCTGAAGTCATCTCATCCAACTTGCGCGCATCGGGTGTGTTTGAAACGCAGGGCCCCAATGGCCTGCGCGCCATAACGTTGCCAGAGGTGACGGCACCGCAATTTGATTATTGGAAAGGCCGTCCAGTTGAACAGCTTGTCCAAGGTTTCGTCCGCGTGGGCGGCGACGGCAATCTGACGGTTGGATGTTATTTATATGACGTCGGCTTTGGCAATGAAACCACACGCCTTGGCTTCAACGTGCCGCCACGCGAATGGCGCAGAGCCGCGCACAAATGTGCCGATGCAATCTATGCGAAGCTGACGGGCGAACTGCCATTCTTTGACAGCCGCATTGCCTATATTGCCGAAACTGGCCCCAAGGGTAAACGCGTCAAACGCCTGGCGATCATGGATTCAGATGGCGCAAACCACCGTTTCATTACCAATGGCCAGTCAACGGCGCTCACACCGCGTTTCTCGCCCAACTATAAATCGATCCTGTATCTGTCCTATGTCGACGGCAATCCACGCATCTATGTCTATGATATTAATGCCGGTCGGCAGCGGTTGATTACGCAATCGCGAAACCCGACCTTTGCCCCACGCTGGTCGCCAGATGGCCAGACCATATTATATTCCATGGCGGTTGCAGGGAACACCGACATCTACAAGATTTCGGCGAGCGGCAGCGGCACGCCCGTCAAGCTGACAACATCGCCCAGCATCGACGTCGGGGGAAGCTTTTCCCCCGATGGTCGCCAGATTGTATTTGAAAGCGACCGGTCGGGCAGCCAGCAAATCTATGTCATGAACGCAGATGGATCCAACCAACGGCGGATCAGCTTTGGTTCCGGGCGGTACGCGACCCCCGAATGGAGCCCGCGCGCGGACCTTATTGCCTATACCCGCATTGCGGGCGACTTCCGCGTTGGCACCATGCGCCCCGACGGTTCGGGCGAACGACTGCTGACCGACAGCTGGCAGGATGAGGCTCCCACATGGGCGCCAAATGGCCGCGTCATCCAGTTTTTCCGCACGGCGAAGGGCAGCGGCAAAACCAGTATCTGGCAAGTCGATCTTACGGGATCGAACGAACGCCAATTGCCGACGCCGGTTGACGGATCGGACCCCGCATGGGGACCTGTTTTGCCGTGAGTGCGTTTGAATCACATTTCTGATATAACTTCCGCTATACACATGCGGAGCAAGCCGAAGGAGAAGACCATGAAGATGAAGACCAACACGATCAAGATGGCCGCCATGTTGCTGGCATCGACCGCACTGGTTGCAGGCTGCGGCAAGAAAAAGGTCGAAGCACTGCCACCTGCGGCCGAGGGCACTGATTATGGCCAGACGCAACCAGCCCCGGAAGCCCCTGCTAGCCAGATCGTTCCGGGCAGCCAGGAAGATTTCCTGCAACAAGTTGGGCAATTTGGCGACCGCATCTTGTTTGAAACCGATCGCTTCAATGTGGATGCCGAAGATCAGGCGACGTTGCAGCGTCAGGCGCAATGGCTGGCCCGTTATCCCAACGCCCGCATCACCGTAGAAGGTCATGCCGACGAACGTGGAACACGCGACTACAACCTCGCGCTTGGCGAACGCCGTGCCAATTCTGCAAAAAATTACCTGACCTCAATCGGTGTCGACGCAAGCCGCATCGAAACCGTCAGCCATGGCAAAGAACGCCCATCGGCTTTGGGTTCGGACGAACAAGCCTGGGCACAAAACCGCCGTGCGGTGACGGTTACCGTTCAGTAAACATCAAATCCTCCCCGTCGGCGTGCGATGGGGAGGATGCTTTCATCGAAACGCACCGGACAGTGACATAGCCTGATATATTTCGAGCCACCCGCTGTCGCGATCACGCAAAGCGAAATCGGGCTTCGGCTTTGATTTTAACTGAGCGATTGTTTAAGCTGCGGTAGTTTTTGAAGGAAAGGTTCCCATGTTCAACCGCCTCTTTGTCGAGCATCCCAAAAGCGTCGATGAAAATTATGTCGAGCATTTTGGCGTCGCCAGCCGATTTGGTTTTGCGATGATCTGGGGCGGGATGAAGGCGCTGGTGCATGCGTTCGTTCCCGGTCTTTGCATTACGTCCGGCAGCGATACCGTAAAGCGATTGAACCATATCATGGTCGAGCAGCGCCGCGCCAAGGGTCAGGATGTGGCCCAAATGCTGACCGTCGATTGGGTGATTTGACCCTGCATTCCCCGTTTTGACCTAGGCCCCGTTTTGACCCAGACCCCGTTTTGACAGAAACAGCCCCACATTTTGCCACGCGCGATGATGGCATAAGGCTGGCCTATCGTCTGACCAAAGGCGGCGGGCCGACGCTTGTTTTCCTGCCGGGCTATATGTCCGATATGCAGGGTGGCAAGGCAACGGCGCTGTGCGCGTGGGCAAAGGCGCAAGGCATCGGCATGCTGCGGTTCGATTATTCGGGTTGCGGTGAAAGCGAAGGTGCATTTGAAGACGGCACGCTGGATATCTGGCGTGATGACGTTCTGGCGGTCATTGCCCATGCGCAAGTCGGGCCGTTAATCTTGGTTGGATCGTCCATGGGCGGATGGCTCATGCTGCTGGTGGCCGAAGCGCTTGGCGCGCAGGTCATGGCAATGGTTGGCATCGCCGCAGCACCAGATTTTACCGACTGGGATTTCAACGATGCCGACCGCGCGACGATGGCCGCCGACGGACGCATCGCGCGCCCCAGCGATTATGGCTATGACCCCATGGTTATCACCCGCGCTTTTTGGCAATCCGGACAGGATAATCTGCGGCTGAATGGCGAAATCGGCATCGACTGCCCGGTGCGCCTGATCCACGGGCAGTGCGACCCTGACGTGCCTTGGCAAACGTCGTTAAGCCTAGCTGCCCAGCTTCGTTCATCCGACGTGCAGACGATCTTGGTAAAGGATGGCGACCATCGGCTTTCGCGCGATACGGATATTGCTGTGTTGATCGAGACCGTGGCGAAGCTGGTCTGACCTATTTAACGGAGCGCCCATGCTAAAGCTGTTATCAAGTTTGCTGTTCATCGCGGTGCCCGCGTCCGCGCAACCCTTGTCCACGCTGAACGAAGTCCAGTTTGACGAGTGCCTGAAGCTCGCGGGGACAGATCCTGCATCTGCAGTCACCGAGGCAAGCCTGTGGACGCAGCAAGGCGGCGGCTATCTTGCGCGCGCGTGCCATGGTTATGCGCTTGCGACCGATTTCAAATTTGACCTTGCCATACCCATGCTGACCGAGGCGGCAAAATTGGCCGAGGACAAGGGTGATGCCCGCGCCGCGCGTTTCTGGGCGCAGGCGGGCAATGCTGCGCTTGCCGCCGATACGCCCGACGCGGCATTGGCGGCATTAGACAAAGCGCTTGCCGCCCAATCCCTAGAAAGCGCCGAACGCGCCGATAGCGAGGTTGATCGCGCGCGCGCTTTGGTTGCGTTGCGCAGACCCGCCGATGCCGAAGCTGCGCTGACGACCGCACGGACGCTGTCGCCCGAAAATGGCACGGCATGGTTGTTATCCGCGACATTGGCGCGGCGGATGAACAAGCTGCCCGATGCGCTAAGCTATATCCAGACGACAGCCGCGCTTCTGCCTCGTGATGCAGCCGTCGCATTGGAGGCGGGCAATATTGCCATTGCCGCGGGTGATGAAGCTGCTGCACGCAAGCAATGGGAACAATGCATCGCAATCGCGCCCAACAGCCGCCAAGCGGCGACCGCAAAGGCTCAACTGGCCGCATTGGCCGCCAGCGCACCGCCGCCTGCCGAACCGCAATCGCGATAGCACGCCCCTTGCGCCCGTAGCTGTCACGGTCCATTGTCTGCGCAAATACAGACAGCGCCATGAACGGAACGAATATGCCGACGAAATATCTCCACACGATGATCCGCGTGACGGACCCTGACGCGACAGTCGCGTTCTTCAAATTGATTGGGCTTGAAGAAGTCCGCCGTTTCGACAGCGAAGCTGGTCGCTTCACGCTCATTTTCCTCGCGGCGCCCGGACAAGATGGTGTGGCGGAAGTGGAATTGACCCACAATTGGCCGCCCGCCGATGGCAGCGCAGCCGAAGCTTATGATGGCGGCCGCAACTTTGGCCATTTGGCGTACCGGGTCGATGATATTTACGCGACCTGCCAAACGCTGATGGACGCAGGCGTCACGATCAACCGGCCACCGCGCGACGGTCATATGGCGTTTGTGCGGACCCCCGACGGCATTTCGATTGAACTGTTGCAAGAGGGCAATCTTCCACCGGCAGAACCTTGGGTCAGCATGCCCAATATAGGCGTCTGGTAATGGCGATTGAGATTGTCCGCGTTCCGGTCCTGTCCGACAATTATGTCTGGCTGGTGCATGAAGCAACAAGCGGCGAGACCCTCGTGATCGACCCTGCCGTGGCAGAACCGGTGCTCGCAGCTGCCGAGGCGCGCGGATGGAAGATTACGCAAATCTGGAATACCCATTGGCACCCCGACCATGTCGGCGGCAATGCCGAGATTAAGGCTGCAACAGGCTGCATCATCACGGGACCAGCGGCAGAGGCGGAACGGATATCGACGCTGGATGTGCAGGTCCGCGGCGGCGACGTCGTGCAACTGGGTGGGATGCGGGCGATGGTCCTGGACGTTCCCGCGCATACGGCGGGGCACATCGCCTATCATTTTGAAACCGAGCAGGTCGCTTTTGTCGGCGACACCTTGTTCGCGATGGGCTGTGGCCGCTTGTTCGAAGGCACCGCTGCGCAGATGTACGACAATATGCGCAAGCTTGAGGCGTTGGGCGATGATACGGCCATCTATTGCGCGCACGAATATACGTTAAGCAACGCGCGCTTTGCCGTGACAATAGAGCCTGACAATGCCGCGCTTCAGGAGCGCGTGTCTGATGTTGTCGCCGCGCGCGAACGCGGCGAGGCAACGGTGCCAACGACGATTGCACTGGAGCGCGCAACCAACCCGTTCATGCGCGCAAGCTCCGTGGAGGAATTGGCGGCACGCCGGGCGGCGAAGGATGCAGCCTAAAAATCAGTGGAAGTCGCGTGACTTGGGCAAGATCCGCACGTCGCGCGGGTGGCTGCCGCGCGGGGGATGTGGCCGCGCAAATTCGTCAATTTTGGGTTTCCCGACATTGGTCTGATGCGTTTCTGACAATTGCGCCAGATCGTCAGTACGGTCGATAATATTCGTCGCCATCAGGTGCACCACACCTTCTTTGCTGCGCTGAATTTCGCCCTCGGCAATAATCAGCCGTGACGCCATGACGGCGCGGCGTTGCCGGTCGAACAACCGCGCCCATAATAAGATGTTGGTCACGCCACTTTCATCCTCAATCGTGATGAAAATCGCATTGCCCTTGCCGGGGCGCTGCCGGACCAGCACGACGCCGGCCACGCGCACCCGCTTGCCGTTCTTGGCGACATTGGCCTCAGCGCAGCTCAGCACGCCCTCGCGTGCGAACATCCCGCGCAGAAACTGCATCGGGTGCCCCTTTAGCGAAAGCCGGGTCATCTGATAATCCGCCGCGACATGTTCGCTGGCGGGCATCGCTGGCAACATCGCATCGGCCTCCGCGCCAAGCTCGCGCGCGTTGGCCGCAGCGAACAACGGCAGCTCGTCCGAAGGCGTCCGCCGCGCTTCCCACGCGCCCTCTCGCCGGTCGAAACCCAATGATCGCACGGCATCGGCATCGGCAAGCAAATGCACGGCAGCCGGTGGCAGCGCGGCACGGCGCGCCAAATCTTCGATAGATGCAAATGGCCGGTTCGCGACAATGGCGTGCGCCCACACCGCCCGAAATCCGTCGATCTGCCGCATCCCCAATCGCAGCGCGCCTTGCTCGATTGCATTATCCCAATGGCTCGCATTGACGTCGATCGGCCTGACCTCCACCCCATTTTCCTGCGCATCGCGGACAATCTGCGCCGGCGCGTAAAAGCCCATGGGCTGCGAATTGAGTAAGGCGGCGGCGAAAATGGCCGGATGATAATGTTTGATCCACGACGACACATAGACCAGCCGCGCAAAAGACAGCGCATGGCTTTCGGGGAAGCCATATGATCCGAAGCCCTGAATTTGGCCAAAGCAGCGCTGGGCAAAGTCACGTTCATAGCCCCGCCGCACCATGCCTTCGACCATCATCGTTTCGAAATGCTCCATCCCGCCGACATTGCGAAACGTTGCCATCGCCTTGCGCAAACGGTTGGCATCGGCCTCGCTGAATTCGGCAGCGGTGATCGCCAGGTTCATCGCCTGTTCCTGAAACAGTGGCACACCCAATGTTTTGCCAAGCACCTGTTTCAGCTCGTCTGGCGGATATGGCGGGGCGGGAGAGGGATATTCGGCCTTTTCCTCCCCATTACGTCGCCGCAAATAAGGATGCACCATATCGCCCTGGATGGGGCCGGGGCGGACAATCGCGACTTGAATCGTGAGGTCATATAGGCTGCGCGGTTTCATACGCGGCAGCATGTTCATTTGCGCCCGGCTTTCGACCTGAAACACGCCCAGGCTCTCTCCTCTGCACAGCATGTCATAGACATTGGGATCATCGGAATCGATGTCGACCTTCAGATCATAATCGCCAATCCCCTGCTCGCGCATCATGTCATAGGCCTTGCGTATGCACGTCAGCATACCCAGCGCGAGCACATCGACCTTCATCAGCCCCAATGCGTCGATATCGTCTTTGTCCCACTCAATGAAATTGCGGTCTTTCATCGCGCCATTGTGAATGGGCACGGTTTCGTCGAGCCGGTTTTCGGTCAGGATAAACCCGCCGACATGCTGCGACAAATGGCGCGGGAATTTTATCAACTGTTCAGACAGCGATTTCAGCCGGGCAATTTCGGGATTGTCCGGATCAAACCCGGCCTCAACCAGCCGCCGTTCATCTGGACCGCTGCCGAAACTGCCCCAGACCGTGCTGACCATGCGCGTTGTGATATCCTCGGTCAGGCCCAAAGCCTTTCCCACTTCGCGCACCGCGCTGCGCGGGCGGTAATGGATGATCGTTCCGGCAATCGCGGCCCGGTGGCGGCCATAGCGCCGATAGACATATTGAATGACTTCCTCACGCCGCTCATGTTCGAAATCAACGTCGATATCGGGCGGTTCTTTTCGGTCGGACGAAATGAAGCGCGAAAATAACAGCGTGTTTACAAGCGGATCAACAGACGTCACGCCGAGCAGGAAACACACCGTAGAGTTCGCCGCCGAGCCGCGCCCTTGGCATAAAATCGGCGGCTTTTGATCACGCGCAAATTTGACCAGATCGTGGACGGTGAGGAAATAATATGCGAATTTTTCGGTGCGGATAAACGCAAGCTCGGTTTCAATCGACTTGCGGATTTTCTCCGGAAGCTCTGCCCCGTACCGTTCGTGCGCCGCCGTCCACACCAGATGCGCCAGCCAGTCGTCGGGGGTCCAGCCGCCCGGAACTGGCTCGTGCGGATATTCATATTTCAGCTGTTCAAGGTCGAAATGAACATGTGCGGCAAAGCGTTCGGTTTCGACCACAGCTTCGGGACAGGCATGGAATAAACGCGCCATGTCATGCGCCGTCTTAATGTACCGCTCGGCATTTGCCTCCAGTGCAAAGCCTGCTTTCTGGATGGTCGTCCCCATGCGGATGCACGTGACAATATCGTGGAGCGGACGCTGATCGCGGGTCGCGTAAAGCGGATCGTTCGTCGCAAGCAGCGGCACGTCAAAGGCGTTTGCCACTTTTCGATAACGTGCCAGCTGCCGTTTATCCTGACCCCTGTGATGCGTTGATACACCAAGCCAAAGCTTGCCAGCATGCACAGGCGCAAGGCGGCGCAGCACGCTTTCCCAATCCTGCGGCGCGGTCGACACCAGCTTGAGATGCGATGGCGCGGCTATGGGCTTCGCGCTTTCCTTAAACGCATATAAGGGGGGGTTTTTATGTGCCTCCTCCGCGTCCGCGGTCGCATATGGCATGACGATGAGCAGCAAATCAGCCAGATGGTCGGACAAATCATCGAACTTCAATATACAGCTGCCTTTGGTCGCGCGCATATTCCCGACGGTCAGCAACCGGGTGAGGTTACCCCACCCCTGCCGCGTGGCGGGATAGGCAATGATGTCCGGCGTACCGTCCGAAAACACCAGCCGTGATCCTGCCAAAAAGCGGATATTCGGTTCACACGCGGCCTTTTCAGCTTCGGTCAGTTGCTCGGGTTCCCCGGCATCGCGCTTGGCCGCCAGCAATGCACTACGCGCTTCATCGGGCGCATCGCCCAACGCCTTCCACGCGCGCACAACGCCAGAGACGGTATTGCGATCAGCAATGCCAATGGCGGTCAGCCCGCGCCGGATACCCTCCGCCACATAATCCGATGGCGGCGATGCCCCGCGCAAGAAAGAATAGCTGCTGGTGCAGGCAAGCTCGGCATAGCTCATGCGAAGATACCGTGGAGATACCAAAGTGGTCGTTCAATTTCATCATAAAGCCCACGCCGGAACAGCCAAAAGCGGCGCCCCTCATTGTCCTCAACACGGTAATAATCGCGCGTCAGACTGCCATTGCCCGGCGCGTAGCCGCGCGCATGTCGCCACCATTCCGGGCTGATGCGTTCAGGGCCCTCCACCCGTGTGACGCGGTGCACGTGCCGCCGCCAGCGAAAGCTACGCGGTTCGCCCTCTGGAAATCCGGCGGTTACCTCAATCGGCTGCGGCGTTTCGAACAGCCGAAAAGGACGCATCGCCGGTTCGCCCGGCACAGATTTTGGCCAGTCCGCCTTTGAAGCGTCAGATTGCGCGACACGCTCAAGCGCTGCGCGTTCGGGGATGTGGCTTTGCCGCGCGTGGAATTGCCGCACACGCTCTGCCCCCAACCGAACGCTGAGCCGGTCGATGAGCGCGGCTGCGGCCGCATCTGTGTCGACCTTTGTCTCCAGCCCAACCTGAACATTGGCCAACACCTCAGCAAGCGGGACTTCCAACCGGATGAGGTCATAGCCAAAGCCGGGGTCAAGCGGGTCGGACAGCGCGTCAATACGCTCCCGTATCAAGCGCATGAGCAGGGCAGCGTCGCGCGTTGGCGTGCCGGTATCCACCGCCAGCCGCGCGACATGGCCATCGCTGCGGAATAGACATATCTCGAACCGCCGCCCGCCCTGCCCGCGTTCTTGCAACTGGAGCGCGGCGCCCCCTGCCAGCATTTCAATGGTCGCCAACACATCATTGGTCCGCGAAATCGGCTCGGCAAAATTCTGCGTAACATGGATGATGGGCAGACTTCGGCGCGGGGTGATGCGCGGGTCTTCCTCTTCCAACAGGCGGGCCAGCCGCACCACAACCGCCTTTCCGAAACGCGCCGCCAGCGGCTTACGCGGGCGGACAGCGAGATCGCCAATACTTCTTAGGCCAGCCCGGCGAAGCGCCTTATGCACCTTGTCACCGCCATCCAGCGCCTCCACAGGCACGTCGGAAATGGTGCGTGCCGCATATCTCGCCTTGGCCTGCGCGCTGTCGGGAGTGAACCCCAAGGCAATCCGGCAACTGAGGCCATGACGGCTGAACCGCGCGTGCACATCCTTCGCCAGCCGCGCCGCATCACCAAACACATGTTCGCACCCCGTAATGTCGAGCAACAGCCCTTGCGGCGGGTCCAACATGCAAGCAGGGGTATAACGCTCACACCCATCGGCGAGCCAGCCGAGCAAGTTGAGGTCCGCCACAGGGTCATGGTCAAAGACCGCCAGATCGGGCACGCGCGCGCGGGCATCGGCCAGCGCCATTCCTGCGGTCAGGCCAAGCGCATGCGCCGCCGGATCACATGCCGCCAACCGCATGGCCCCGCGTTGTTTTTCGACCATAGCAAAGGGCGCATCAGGCGCGATGCCGCGATGCCGGACCAGTCTCTGTGTCGGTAACAATGGCAGAAAGACCGCCAGATAGCGGCGTGTCAAAAAAGCTTCGTGTTGCATGATCCCAAGTCACTCTTGCCTCAAAAGGAGCCGTGCCACCGCGATGGCGCAGCAGGCTGATGTCAAAAGTCGGAAGGCCCGGGGCATTTCCCGGCAATGGCGCAGAGGGCGCAGAACATATCCGCCAGCGTGTACGCGCCGCACTTGGCATCGGCACCGCATCCCCGCGCACGAGCAGGGCCAGCACCCCTGCCTCCGCTGCGGCCAAGGCAAGCCGACGGGTCGAGGTCAAATCCACCAACCGGGCATTGCCGTGCGTTTCCAATATGACCGCGCGGGCGGCGTTCGACCGGATGGCATCCGCTGCAGCCCGCAAGGCGTCGCGCAAATCGGCTGTCTGGACCAGCAACATGCGCGCGGGGTCACCGCCCATTGCCGATAGCCCATAAGGGTAAAGACGACCCGATGTCTGGCGTTCCTTGTCCCCTGATATCCAGAAGATACCGGCATCGCTTTCCGGCAGCCGCCATGCCAGCAAAAGCGCAAAGGCAGCTGCGGCATGTGAGTCGGCTTTTGCGCCACCAAAAAATTCATGCAGCCCAGCCTGCGTTATGCCACCGCGCAGCCGCTCGTCGACATAAGGCGCCCCTGTGGGCAGCAATGATTGCGCGGCATCCGGCTGGTGTTGCTTCCACATTCCTTGCGCAGATGGAAACGCACCAGCCGGTAGAGTCGGCTGTATGTGATTCGGCTTTTTGTTCATGATTTGTTCCATACTCCATTTTTCATGGATGTGGAGTCAGCTTTTTTGTTCTGAAGTGATTTGGGATAATATAGGCCGGCAACCGGCGGGCCTATGCGCGCAGATGATCCCGAAAGCGCGGGCGGCATGGTTGAGCCATTTTCCAGCCCGGGCCTATTTGCCCGGGCCAGAAAATTGCGTTCACCCGGCTGAACTCATTCCCAATAATAAGGCATGCGTTTGCGTGTGCCGGTGACTTCTTCGTTCAGCGTGGCCGCATCATATAAACGGCCACCGATCATAACCTTGGCGACCTTGTCCGAATTGCGGATATCCGCGCTTGGGTCGGCGTCGAGAACGACGAGATCGGCAAGCTTGCCTGCGGCGATGGAGCCGACATCCTTGTCATAGCCAAGCGAACGGGCGGACTCGATTGTGCCTGCGGCCAATGCCTCAATTGGCGACATGCCACCGCGCACGAAGGACCAGAGTTCCCAATGCGCGGCGATGCCGGCTTCCTGACCATGCGCACCGATCGCCACCGGCACGCCAAGCTTGGCAAGCTTATGCGCCTCACGCGCGCTGTTATCGTCGACATAGTCTTCCTCAGGCGCGATTTCGCGGCGTGCATTGTTCGCCGCAAGCTCGGTCGGCGGATAATGCTTAGCCATCAACGGATGACGGAACACATCGGTATGTGCGCGCCAATACGGATCACCGGCTGGGCCGCCATAGGTCACGACAAGGGTCGGGGTGTAACCCACCTTCGATTTCGAGAAGAACTGAAGCACGTCGCCGTAGAAAATGTCGAGCGGGACATTGTGCTCAACGGTGGTGTTGCCATCGGCAATCAGGTTCATGTCCATGCCGAACAGCGAACCGCCTTCCGCCACCGAACGCATATTTTCCTGAAGCGCGGCGGCAACAACTTGCTGGCGCTGTTCACGGCGCGGCTGGTTGTAGTTTTTGACGCTGTGCGCACCTTGCGCCTTCAACCGCCGGACATGCGCGAGGGCATCATCGAGGCCATTGATTTCGGCATACACATCCGCGGCCTTTGCGCCGTACACAATCTCGCCCGTGGAGAAAGAACGCGGCCCGACAATAAGGCCCGCGCGCTGCATTTCCACCGCCGGGAAAACCGTCGCGGCGCTGCTGGATGGATCATGCCGCGTGGTGATACCCATGGCGAGGTTGAGCATATTTACCCAGTTTTGCTGCGGTGTCATTTCATCGACA
>NZ_JBILAF010000168.1:0-2634 GCF_044354325.1 Sphingorhabdus sp.
CATCACGCCCGATGCCGGCGAAAGCATCGTCAACTTCGCGGTGCGCGGGCCGTATACGGTTGTCGAACAAATCGCGCCGCAATTTGTGCTGCGTCATGGCAAAGAAGTCACCATCATCTTTAACGATGCCTATGCCGTGCCGACACCCGGCGCAGATGCCCCCAAGCCACGCGCGCCAAAGAAGAAATGCGGGATTTTTGGGTGCAAATCGATGGAGGCCAAGCCGTGAGTATGTTTAAATCGGGCAATACTGACCCGCGCACCGCCATCGATGCTGATACGCTTGAGGAAGCGAACCAACGGATTTTGTCGCCGGTGGCCATGCCAAATGGTCTATCCCCGGGCATGAAATTGGGCGTGGTGGGTATTGGCTTGCTTGCCATTTTAACCTTCAGCAGCTTGGCCAAAAGCCGGAATGAAGCAGACCAAGTTGCGGCACAGCCTGCCACCCGCACCGCAGCTGCGGTTGTTCCGCCCGGCGGTCTTGTGCCGCAACCGATATTGCGTCCGGGCCCACCCGAATTGCCGCCGCCCGTCCTTGTCCCGCCGCCCGTGAATAACCCAAATGCGGTGCCCGGTATCGTTGGACCCGCAGCCATTGGTCCGAACCGCTTTCAAGCGCCGGGCATCGTTGTGGATACCACAAAAGGCGGCGTCGCTATATTGCCGCCCACGCCGGGTCTGGCAGGCGCAAAAAATGACGAGTTGAGCGCAGAAGACAGGTTTTCGGACCGCGTCGCGGCGGGCGAAAATGCACCTGCCCGCGCGGTGCGTATCGCCAACAGCAGCTATACGGTGCCGCAGGGCGCCATTATCGCCGGCGTTCTTGAAACGGCTATAAACTCCGATCTGCCCGGATATGTGCGTGCCGTGGTTAGCCGCGACGTCATGGGCTTTGACGGCCGGCGGGTGCTGATCCCAAGCGGAAGCCGCTTGATCGGGCAATATCGCTCGGGCCTCGCCGCGGGGCAATCGCGCGCGTTCATCGTCTGGACACGGCTGACCCGCCCCGATGGCGTAACCGTGTCGCTAGGCTCGCCCGTCACCGACCCGCTTGGCCGTGCGGGCTTAGGGGGTAAAGTGGATAGCCACTTCCTGAAGCGGTTTGGTTCGGCGATATTATTGTCCGTTGTGCAATCCGGCCTTGGGCTTTTGCAGCAGGGTGGCAATGATGTCATCGTCCGCACGGCCGATGATGCCAAAAGCGTTGCCGGTATTGCCTTGCAGCGGGACATCAACATCCCGCCGACGGTAAAAGTGGCGCAAGGGACGGCCATTCGTATCTTCATCGCCCGCGACCTCGATTTTTCGGGCACCGACGGCGATGCGCAATGAGGCATGCGGCGCCCGTGGCTGGCGATGCCGAAAATGTCTATCTCAATAGCTATTTAGCGCCATTTGGCGAATGGCTGGCCTGCGATGATGTGACCGAGATTTTGATGAACCGGCCGCATGAAATATGGGTTGAGCGGCTTGGGTGTGCGCAGATGGAGCGTCACGACGCACCAGAAGTTGACAGCCAGTTGCTGGAACGCCTTGCACACCAGATCGCACGCATCAACCATCAAGGCGTTAGCCGCGAAAGTCCGTTGCTCGCCGCCATATTGCCGGGCGGTGCCCGCGTGCAAATGGTGTTACCGCCCGCAACGCGCGGCGATGTTGCGCTCGCGATCCGCAAACACCGGCTGCAAGACATGACGCTGGAAAGCTATTTTGAACAAAGCGCGCTGCCATCGGTGCGTAACGTCGCTGATGATAGTTCTGCGCTTGCGGCGCTTTTGCAGGATCAAGACTATTTAGGCTTTTTCCGTGCGGCCGTTGCCGCGCGCAAAACGATCCTCATTTCTGGCGGAACGTCGTCTGGTAAGACAACATTGCTCAACGCATTGTTAAAGGAAATTCCGCAACATGAGCGGATCATTTCCATTGAAGACACCCCTGAAATCCGGCTGAGCAGCGACAATGCGCTTGGCTTGGTCGCCGTGGCCGGCGATCAAGGAGAGGCGCAAGTGACGGTGGACGATCTTATGCGCGCGTCGCTGCGTATGCGGCCAGACCGGTTGATCGTGGGCGAATTGCGCGGCGGCGAAACGGTCACGTTTTTGCGGGCGATCAATACTGGCCATCCCGGTTCCATCACCACGGTGCACGCCAATTCACCCCAAGGCGCGTTTGAACAAATTGCCTTCATGTGTATGCAGGCCGGACTTGGCCTTGGACGCCTCGAAACGATGGAGTACGCTCGGTCCATGATCGATGTGGTCATCCAACTAGACCGCCACAGCGGCCAACGCGCCATAAGCTGTGTCGAATTAACGAACGCTGCATAAAGCTAAGCTGCGCCTTCAGTCGTTGGCGCAACATCTGCGCACAGACGTTTCAGGCATGAAATCCCGCGCGCATGGTTGTTTGCGCATCAATCGGTAAATGGCAGCGGCAAACAATGCCGCACGAAAATCTGGCGGTGGGCGAGAGCCTACAGACAAACTCTCTTTCCTATATATTATTGATAATATTTGTTTTTCTAACGCCAATGCCTGACTATATGGGATCAAGGTGTTCCGGATTGCGTTTCGAAGAACTCCCAAACACGTTCTGCCCCATCAAAAGACTGGATGGGGTTGTTACCCTGTC
>NZ_JBILAF010000085.1:0-9374 GCF_044354325.1 Sphingorhabdus sp.
TGAAAACCACGTCGTTGGAAAAATCCACGGCGCTCAGGTCAGGAATTTCGCCATATGGGGCGTTCATGACCGTCGCATTCAGCTTGAGCTGCTTGTTGACGTCTGTAACCCAGCCCTCGCCGAAGCTTTCCCACGCCATCATCGTGACAGGGCGAGCGCCAAGCATGGTCCACATCGCCATTTCGATTGCGCCGGTATCCGAACCGGGGACAATGCCAATGCGGTGCGTGTCAGGGACCTGGAGCACTTCGCGCATCAGATCGATCGCGAGTTGAAGGCGCGATTTGCCGATTTTCGCACGATGCGAACGGCCAAGAGATTCGGTTTGAAGTTTTTCGGGTCTCCAGCCTGGCGGTTTCGCGCAGGGACCGGAGGAAAAATATGGACGCGCCGGTTTAATGGCGGGGGGTACTATAGTCATGTAAGCTTCTCCTTGCAGAGAGCAGCGCGGCGTTGGGACCGCGTGGCCCGGAGCCGCGTTTAAGCGCAGCCCCGGCTTTGTCAATGACTATCGCAAAATGTGATCAATAACCCTGCTTGCGAAACAATACTTCACCGCGGCGGCCGACATATAGTTTCTCAAGCGTTAAAGGGTGGAAGTAGGCTTCAACACGGTCGCCTTCTGGCGTTGTGCCATATACTTCATAACAACCACCATCGACCTTGGTTTTGCGGACGGTCCAGCCTTCTTTGGTGAGCTTATCGGTAAGTGCCTTTTGGCTTTTCCAACCCGAAACCGGTCCTGCCTTGCAGGTGATAACGCCCGTTGCCGATGCCGGTACCGATGCGAAGGCAATTGCGGTCGCTGCGGCAAGTGAAAGTGAAGTCAATAAACGCATATTCATGCTCCTTTAAATGCAGATTTACGGGGGAGGAAAAAGCGTGCCGCCACGAGCAAGGCCAATGGGGCGAAATGAACGAGCGCTGGGCCTAGATTGTTGTGGATGAATATCCAGTGTACCAGAACAAGCAACGCAGCGGGATATACAAGGCGTTGCAGCCGCTTCCACCCCGCTTTCAGCGCGCGCATCGATGCATCATTGCTGGTCAAAGCGAGCGGAATAAACAGCAGCATGGCTGCCCAACCCGTCCAAATACCCAGCGCCAGAAACTCGGCAATGATGTCATCAATATTGCCCATATCGATGAGGTAAAAAGCCAGATGGAGCACCGCATAAGCGAACGCCGCGACACCCAGCGCACGGCGGCGCTGGATCAACCAACTGAGCCACGGGCGTGGCCCCAGCACCGACAACAACGGACTTAAAACCATCGCGACAATCATAAAACGCGCAGACCATTCGCCTGTTGGATGCAGCATATCCATCGCGATGCGGTCACCCGCATAGAAGCTGCGCATCATCAATATCGCTGGCAAAGACAGCAATATCCAGAACACCGGCTTCTTATTAAGAATGATTCGCAACATGCATTCGCGATAATCGCGCGCGCGGCTGTGCGCAACGCGGAAATTGTATCAATATCCACGCCTTTGCCGCGATACCGGGTTCATTGGGTCGATTTGGTGCTGCACACCGCTAAGATTTTGCTATGACATCTTACATGGCCGTCGTTACTGCTCCAAGAATTCTGCTTGTCGCGAGCGCGCTGCTATTGGCGTCTTGCAGCGCGCGTGAGGCCCCGAAAACGACACGCACGGGTGCAAACGCAACAACGGAAAATGCGCGGCAGTGCATGGCAAGTTTGAAAGAAAAATCAGTCCGCTTTGCCGGTTTGCCCAACAAAAGTTTTGATGGCGGGTGCCGCACGATCGACACGGTCAAGCTCATGGATTTTGGCACGCCGGCCACCAATTTGGGTGCGATGACGTGCCCGCTGGCCGCCAATTTTACCGATTGGGCACGCTATGCCGTGCGTCCCGCCGCCAAGCAGTATTTGGGCGCTGAGGTCATCCGTATCGAAACAATGGGCACATTCAATTGCCGGAACATCTATGGGATGCGTTCGGGCAAATTATCCGAACATGCCTTTGCCAACGCTGTCGATGTCTCGGCGTTCGTTTTGCGTGACGGCCGCCGCGTGTCCGTGCTCACAGGCTGGAACGGATCAAGCGAAGAACGGGCTTTCCTGCGCCGTCTGCACCAGTCCGCCTGCAAACGGTTCGGCACTGTGCTTGGCCCCGATTATAACGCTGCGCATGCAAACCATTTTCACTTGGACATGGCCCGATCGATGCGCAACGGCACATCCTTTTGCCGATGAGGGGCTTTTGCCGATGAGGGGCTTTTGCCGATGAGGGGCTTTTGCCGATGAGGGGTGGCAGAACACGTCCTTGCACCCTATATGCAGGGTAATGACAGACACAAAAATTAACGATCGCCGCTTCTACAAAGCACAACAAGAAGCCGACTTTGCTGAACAGCAACTCTCCACCCCACAAACGCAAAGCAAGTCTTACCGGCTCGCATTTCAGGACACCGACTTCCTGTTGCGAGAGGATTTACGCCCCGTCCGTTTCCAGTTGGAACTGCTAAAGACCGAAATGTTGCTGGACGAGGCCAACATCGGATCCATGTTGGTCATCTACGGCTCTGCGCGCATTCCAGAACCCGATGCTGCAGATGCCTTGATTGCGGCCGCAACCGATGAGCGGTCGAAAATCATCGCCGAACGCATGAAGGAAAAGGCGCGCTTCTACGACGAATCCCGCCATCTTGCGCAGCTGGCGGGACAGGCCAATGTGACGGACGAAGAAGGTCGACGCCACTTCGTCGTATGTTCGGGCGGCGGCCCATCCATCATGGAAGCCGCCAACCGCGGCGCGCATGACGTTGGCGCGGAATCCGTTGGCTTAAATATCGTGCTGCCGCATGAGCAGGCGCCAAATCTGTTTGTGACGCCGCGACTGAGTTTCCAGTTCCACTATTTCGCGTTGCGCAAAATGCACTTCTTGCTGCGCGCACGTGCCGTGGCGGTGTTTCCCGGTGGCTTTGGTACGTTCGACGAATTTTTCGAACTGCTCACGCTTGTCCAAACCGGCAAGATCAAAAAGATGCCGATCCTGCTATTTGGTCGGGCATTCTGGAACCGTGTGGTGAATTTTGAGGAGCTTATGCTCGAGGGCGTGATCAGCCCACGTGATCTGGAACTCTTCCAGTTTGTAGAAACCGCAGAGGAAGCATGGGATGCTATCTGCGATTTCTACGAAGTCTCAAACTGATTTGATGTAATTACTTTGCAGCAGGTGCCGCAGCTGCCGGCGCTGCGGCTTCCGTCGTTGGCGTCGCTGTTGCCTCACCGGTTGCTGCATCCGCAGCAGCCGCAGGTGCTGCAGCATCGGCTGCTGGTGGCGTTGGCAACGGCAGGTTTGAACCTTGCGCATTGAGATACGCGATCAAATTTGCGCGCTCTTCGGGGTTACCCAAGCCAGCAAAAGTCATCTTCGTGCCGGGCGCATATTTCTTAGGATTGGCAAGCCACTTGTCCATGCCTTCAAAGTCCCAGTTGCCGGGAACGCTTTTCAGTGCATCCGAATAGGAAAAGCCTGCAACATGGCCGTGCGGTTTACCCATCGAGGCCCACAGATTTGGGCCAATTCCATTTGGTCCACCTTGCGCAATGGTATGGCAAGCTGCGCATTTTTTGAAAGCCGCTTCGCCCTTTGCAACATCAGCAGTGGCAAGCAATGTTGCAATCGGCACAGCAGCGGCACCACCAGCTTCGCCGCCAGCTTCCGCTACAACCGCGAAACCTTCTTTTTCTGGAGCTTTACCGTGGAAGTACATGCCCGATACGATGCTTAGTCCGAGCGCGACGATGCCGCCTGCCAAAACCCAGCCTGCAATTGTGTTACTACGATCATCCATTGGTTATCAGCCCTGAAATGCGGTTTTAAACCGGCGTCGGTCTGACAGCCGGATTCTCAAGCCCCTCTAATAGTGTCAGTAAGGCCGTGCAAGTGTCCAATTCCAGACTTGCCGGATAAGTTTGGCTATCCTATCGCGATGGCCATATGAACAGTTACCCCGCACCCGCACTCGCTCTTGTCAGAACCATGACTTTAGCTGCGCATGAACAGCCTGCCAAAGCGATTGCCTTTCAAGGTGCGCCCGGCGCAAATTCCCATCTTGCCGCGTTGGAATATGATGCGGATTGCTTGCCCCTGCCCTGTTTCTCGTTCGAAGATGCCATTGACGCCGTCAAAGACGGGTCTGCGGCCTGGGCGATTATCCCGATTGAGAATTCACTGCACGGTCGCGTGGCGGATATCCATTTTCTTCTGCCCGAATCCGGCCTCAGTATTATCGCCGAACATTTCATGCCGATCCGCCATTGCCTGATGGCGAAATCCGCCGATGCGGAATTGAAAACAGCCATGAGCCACCCACAGGCGCTTGGCCAATGCCGCCATTATCTGCGTTCGCATGGCATCATTCCCGTCGCTTATGCAGACACGGCCGCTGCGGCGGCTTTTGTTGCGGCCAATGATGACACGTCGGCCGCCGCCATAGCGCCGCCAATCGCCGCAGAGCTATATGGCCTTGTTCCGATCAACGACGGTGTTCAGGATGATGCGAGCAATACGACGCGGTTTGTCGTGTTATCACGCGAACCCGTCAGCAACACCGGGGTGACGGGGACGTTGATGACAACGCTCATCTTTGAAGTGAAGAACGTCCCTGCAGCTTTATACAAGGCGATGGGCGGCTTTGCGACCAATGGCGTCAATATGACGAAGCTGGAAAGCTATCAAAATGGCGCAAGCTTTGCCGCGACCGAATTCTTCGCGGATATCGAAGGCGCGCCGGGTGACCCCGCTGTTGACCGTGCGCTGGATGAACTGCGCTTTCATTGCAACTCGGTCCGCCTGCTCGGTACATATGTGCAAACCCGCAATCGCGGCTGAACGGGCCTAACTGGCTAGCCCTTGGTTGCAGTGACTGCAATTTCACTTCGCGGACGGTGATTGAATCTCTGTTCGTGCCGGAATGACGCCGTTTACGTGCAACCGGAACCCGAAGCCGTTTTCGTGCGTTAGCTTAGCTCAATCACAAGGAGTTACGCATGGCCGACCTATCGCAGATCAAAGAACATGCCGAAGTTATCGGGGCCGATGGCGTCCATGTTGGCACCGTCGATGGCATTGATGGCAACCGCATCAAGCTGACCAAGACAGATTCAGGGCAAGGCAGCCATGAAGGGCACCACCATTATATCGATGGCGGATTGGTGGCCACGGTCGAAGACGGCACAGTCCGGTTGTCGGCCAATGCGGACGTTGCCGTCACTTTTGAGCAAGAAGAGGAAGACAACAAAAGCTGAAAGGTACAGGGCGGCGGCGCCTTAGTGTGCGGCGCCCCAGCTTGGCCCTGTCCCGATTTCGATACCGAGCGGGACGGTGAGCTTGACCAGAGGTTCGGCCGCGCGTGCCATAATCGCGCGGATGACGTCGCTTGCCGCGGCGACATCCGCCTCGGGCAGTTCGAACACAAGTTCGTCATGTACCTGAAGCAGCATCTTCACATGGCCTAAGCCAGCGGCTTTCAACGCCGGCCCCATTTGCACCATCGCGCGCTTGA
Source organism: Sphingorhabdus sp. (assembly GCF_044354325.1). Classification (GTDB taxonomy): domain Bacteria; phylum Pseudomonadota; class Alphaproteobacteria; order Sphingomonadales; family Sphingomonadaceae; genus Sphingorhabdus_B. The sequence continues at coordinate 5,541 of NZ_JBILAF010000085.1, forward strand.
TGATGTCAGCACTTGTCCCCTGAATCGGCGCATTGATGGCAGCGCGTTCACTGCCCTGCCGTTCTGCCTGATTGGGAGATGTGATGCGCGGAAACCATGTTTTCCGGCCGAACAATGTCGTCGAGTGCCCGCATTCGCGGACTGTGGCCATCGTCTCCTGAATATAATTTGAAATGCCCGGAAAGCGTTGGAAATAGGCGTCGATAAGCGCCTGCGCTTCTTCAGGGGTGGATTCCAAACGCTTCGAAAGTCCCCAGCGGGAAATGCCGTACAGGATCGAAAAGTTGATGGTCTTGGCCCGGCCACGCGTGTCGCGGTTTACCTCGCCGAACAGCTCCAATGCCGTGCGAGCATGAATGTCTTCGCCCTTTTCAAAGGCATCGCGCAGTGGCTCTACGTCTGCAAAATGCGCGGCAAGCCGAAGCTCGATTTGGCTATAGTCAGCGGACAGAATCACATTGCCGGGTTCGGCGACAAAAGCATCCCGGATCTGGCGACCGGTTTCGGTACGAATGGGGATATTTTGCAAGTTCGGGTCGGTCGATGACAGCCGCCCGGTTTGCGCGCCAACCAGGCTGTAGCTTGTGTGCACACGGCCGGTTTTGGGATCAATCTGCTGCTGCAGGCTGTCGGTATAGGTTGATTTCAGCTTCGCCAATTGCCGCCAATCGAGAACCTTGCGTGCGATGTCGATGCCCTGCCCCGCCAAATCCTCCAGCACGGTCACGTCGGTCGAATATTGCCCCGACTTACCCTTTTTGCCGCCCTTATATCCCATTTTTCCAAACAGGATTTCGCCCAGCTGCTGTGGGCTGCCGATCGTAAACGGCTGTCCGGCAAGGCCATGAATTTCCTTTTCGAGCAGTTCCATTTGCGCGGCGAATTCGGATGACAATCGCGCCAGCACCGTCCGGTCGACTTTAATGCCTAAGCATTCCATCTGCGACAGGACTGGCACGAGTGGGCGGTCCACCAGTTCATAGACGCTGGTCGCCTTTTCAGGGCTCATCCGTAACTTTAGGTGGTGCCACAACCGCAGGGTTACATCAGCATCTTCCGCCGCATAACAGGTCGCATCAGACAGCGGTACAGCGGCAAACCCAATCTGGCTTTTGCCCGTTCCCGTGACGCTTTTATAAGAGATGCATTCATGCCCCAAATGCGTTTTGGCGAGCTCATCCATGCCATGCAGTTGACGACCTGCATCCAAGGCAAAGCTCATGACCATCGTGTCATCATAGGGCGTTATGTGCACATCATGCCGCGCCAATACCGACATGTCATATTTCAGATTTTGGCCAATTTTCAGCACGCTTGGATCGCTGAGCAGTGGGCGCAACCGTTCCAAAGCTATGTTCATTTCTATCTGAACAGGCTTTTCCGCGAACATATCTGTGCCGCCATGTGCCAACGGGACATAACATGCCTCCCCCGGTGCGACCGCTAGGCTGAAGCCAACAAGATTGGCGCTCGCCGCTTGCAAGCTGTCTGTTTCAGTGTCGAAACCCAAAGTTCCTGTTTCACGGGCGCGGGAAATCCAATGGTCCAGCCGAGCAACATCCGTGACGCATTCATATGTCGACACATCAATTTTGGGCATGGCGGGCGGCAAAGCGGCTGTCCCCGCTGTGGGCGCGGATACGGGGCCATCGGGTTTGCTCGCTGCCTTAGGGTTGCCGGCAATCGCTTTATTGGCGGCAGCGGTATTTGCGACGTGTCCGATACGCTTCAAAAGCGAGTTGAACCCGTGATGCTCCAAAAATGCGGCGAGCGGCTCTTCGGGGATTGTCCCCAACGTCATGTCTTCAATCGCGATGGGCAGCGGGCAATCGTCTTTCAAAGTCACCAGCACTTTCGACAGGCGCGCTTTTTCCGCATGCTCAATCAAATTATCGCGCATTTTGGACGGCTTCATGGAAGGTGCGGCGGCCAGGACGCTTTCGAGGTCTCCAAATTCCTGAATAAGCTTCGTCGCGGTCTTTGGCCCGACGCCGGGGACGCCCGGCACATTGTCGACGCTATCGCCCATCAGCGCCAGCACATCGCCAACCCGTTCAGGCTCGACACCGAATTTTTCGTATACTTCCTCGGCGCGGATGCGTTCGTTTTTCATCGTGTCGAACATGTCGATGGATGGTTCGACCAACTGCATCAGGTCCTTGTCGCTGCTGACGATGGTTACATGCCAGCCGGCGGCGCTCGCGGCGCGCGCATAGCTTGCGATCATGTCATCGGCCTCGACATCATCCTCTTCGACCAACGGCAAAGAAAACGCGCGTGTCGCATCCCGGATCATCGGGAATTGGGGTCTTAAATCCTCAGGCGGGTCGGGCCTGTGCGCCTTATATTGGTCATAGATCCGGTTGCGGAATGACTGGCTCGATTTATCGAGGACCACAGCCATATGCGTTGGACCATCCGCTTGATTGAGGTCGTCCGCCAGTTTCCACAGCATGGTCGTATAGCCATATACCGCACCGACCGGCTCGCCATGTTTATTGGTGAGCGGCGGCAGCCGGTGATAGGCCCGGAAAATATAGGCGGAGCCATCGACGAGATAGAGATGCTTTTGGTCTGACATGGCGGAGCGATAGCAGCCCGTTTTGGCCAAGTCTTTTCCTAATTTGCAGCGACGCTATTGGCACCCATATTGCAGGCGATTGCGGTGGAACTATGCGCGCGACTTGCGCCACAAAAGAAGACCGCTGGCGATAATGATCGCGGACCCGGCAAGCGATGTCATGTCTGGCCAATCGCCAAAAACCAATATGCCAAGCGCGAGTGCCATCAACAACTGGACATATGTCATCGGCGCGATGTCCGCGGCCGACGCACGGGTCGTTGCCATAAAAATCAGCCAGTGCGCAAAGCTTGCGGTGACCGCAACGACGGCACAGCGCGCCACGATGGTCCAGTCCGGCATGCCGATATGCAATGTCGCAACGCCCGAAAAATGACCCAAAATCGCTGCGGTCAGAATGAATGGCACCGCAAGCGACGCGACCAAAAATTGCATCAAAATCGATGTCCCTGCCCCAGCGACGGCGCGATTACCAATCATCAAAAGCGCCATCGACATGGCGGCTGCAAGCGGCAACAAAGCAACCCAACCCAGTTCGGCAACATTGGGCCGCATGATGAGAAGAACCCCGCCAAACGCAATAAATGTGGCCATCCATTTGGTCACATTCGTCCGTTCGTGCAGAAAAATGGCGCTCAAGACCGCCGTGATCATCGGGCTTGTAAAACCAATTGCCGTAGCCTCAGCCAATGGCATGACGAAGATCGACAAAAAGAAACAGATGGTTGCCATGGCCACTGCAAATCCGCGCAGGATCTGAACTTTGGGCATGGGCAAAGAAAATCCCTGCCTGCCTTCCTTAAGGTACAGCAATGTGCCCAAGCCCAGCGCACCGATCGAATAGCGCAGCGCCGCCACGGCAGTACCGGGCCATGCACCGGCAATCGACTTGATAACAGCGTCACCAGCGGACAAAAGAGCAAAGCCGCAAATGGCATATAAAAGACCCGATCGGGCCGACGATGCAGGCACTGGATTTCCCTCGATTACCGCGTTCTCTTAAAAGTGTTTGCCGGGAATGCAAAGCGGCAGAAATCTTTGTCAGGCAACCCAATAAAAGCAAACTGTTACCGATTTATTTACCATTTGTCGGTAGCCAGAAATCCTTAGTCCATAGAATATCGGAGCGGCATAACGTGAGCGCATTTGGGAAGAAACCAGGCTTGTCTGTAGGGCGCTCATCATTTGGCGTGGCGCGCCCCATGACCGGCGGTGGACCCTCGATTGCCCAACAGCGAGATTACCCGCAAACG
>NZ_JBILAF010000014.1:0-30057 GCF_044354325.1 Sphingorhabdus sp.
AACAGCTAATTTTTAACCAAGCACCCGGGGCCTAAAAACCCCCGGACCTGGCGCCGTCGCCCACATGTCCCTTCATCTAAATATCACAATGTCAAAGAGCCGAACCGGTTTGACCCGGTTACCACCGACAAAAAAGCGGACACCTATGGTTCCCTGATATTTACTACCAGAGGAGTAGGTGACCTATTTGTTGGCGACCGAACCGCGGAAACGCTTGCTTCCCGTCCGGTGAGAGGGCCTCTAAAGCGACTTCAGGATTCGGTCAACAGGCATTTGCAATTTTATTACAAAAAAAATGCAGTCCGCCGGAATATCGTGGTTTTCCGTGGGTTGAGACGGGATAACGGCTGGGCCGGGCATAGGTTCCGTGGGGCGTAAGTACCTCGGAAAGCGCAGAATCAGGGAAGAATCGGAGAATCAGGGGCGCGTTATGGCCGATTCTCATGCTGTGTTCGGCACCGAACCCAATTGTTACCGCCATATTTGCCTGCAATCCGCGTTCCGGAGAGATGTTCACGCAGAGGCGCAGAGGACGCCGAGACACAGCCCACCCCCTCCGCGCGCTCTGCGCCTCTGCGTGATTACCTATTGCCGATGCCCATGCCTCGCTCACTTGCAGGCCCGCTATTTAAGTTCGTCCTTTAAGCGTTCGATATGATGCATTCGTTCATGAAGAACGGTCACGATACCAACACTGCCGTCGGCGAGCACCTTCCAGTAAATGAAATGATGCTCATATTTGCAAACGAACCCGCTGACGCCGAATTCGGCGGGGATGGCGCGCCATGGAAAGCTTTCGGCGGCTATGGCCTCGAAACGCGCAAACAGTCCCTTGATATAGCGCGCGGCCTGCGCCTCGCCCCATTGATCGCGCGTGTAAGCATAGATTTCATCGATCTTGTGGCCAGCATTGCGCTGGACCCGATACGATCTCATGCGTCTTTGCGGGCAGAATTGCGGGTAATGACGTCCTCAGCCGTCAAAGCTGAATAGCTGTCGTCCGGTGCAGCGAAGGCAACATTGAGTTCGGCCCTCAGCCTTTCGAATAAAACAGCCTCGGCCCGGTCCTTATCCTTGCGAATAAGATCGCGAACATATTCGCTGACATTCTCATAAGTGCCAGCCGCGCCGACATTGTCGGCGATGAAGTCACCCAGCGGGCCGTTTACCCGCACATTAACCGTCATGCTTCGCGCCATATGAGAACTCCGATCCGTCTGTCTACAATGTGAAAGAATATTGCTACACTGTCAATTACTCCTGCGGGAACGCAAGCGTGTGTTGAGCGCGCAGAGGCGCAGAGTACGCCGAGACACCGCCACATCCCTCTGCGCCCTCTGCGCCTCTGCGTGATTATTGGTTATAGAGTAGACATCGTCCTGCCTCCGCCCGTGCCCCGTGAGGGTCTGCGGATTGTTCACGTTAGTCCGTAGTCGGCGAGATTTTGGTCTTAGGACCCATCACATGATGCCTTCGTAAGCCGGCCGACGTTCCGTACAGACCCCCACGGTTACTAAAGTCACCTTCGCCTCGATGAACCAAGCTTCGCCTTCAGGAACCTGACGACTTCGACGTTAAAGCGCACATGGAACGCAGCGCGATCAAAGCCCGGCGCACTTGCGCAAATGACCGGCATCGCTGGCGGATCACTGCAGGGTGCGAGGAAGTCGAAGTGCCCAGCGCCGGGCACGGACTGAAACTCGGGTGAGACCGGAAGCGCGCGTCTCACCGAGTCGGCATAATGTGGAGCCGGTAGGATGCGGTCATCGTCTGCCCGCCAAAGCTGGACCGGAACGCGCACATCGGCCAGCCCCGGCCGATCGAAGACAAAGCCAAGCGCAGGTGCGGCTAACACCACTGCACGGATGCGCCGATCACGCATGTCTGGCCATCGTGGAAGAACCGATGCGCGCGGCTGCGCTGTCATTAGTGTGCAGTCGAAGTAGGTGGGATTTGCTGCGCAGTGGCTGGCCATCCGCGTTAGATTTGGCCGCCCGCCGACGGCAGTCAGCACCGTGAACCCGCCGGACGAAAAGCCGAACGCGCCGATGCGCCGAGGGTCTATGGCGGCTCGGCCTGTCCAGATAGTCAGCATGTGGGTGACGAGTGCACGCACGGCCGGTGGTCGCTCCTCGATCCGAATTGCGCGACTGTTATCGCGCCAATTGTCGCCGGGATGGGTCAGCGCTGCGACAACGAACCCGGCGCGTGCAAGCGCTACCGCAGTGTCGACATGGCTCGCATAGTCACCGCCGGTCCCGTGCGAGATAACGACGAGCGGGTGCCGTCCGTGCGGCACGGTGGCATCCGGCACGACGTCGGCAGTATAGAGCCCGAAGCGCTGGCGAACGGGCAGGCCCTCGGCGGGATACCAGATGCCAATCTCTGCGCCAGCCGCGGTCCTGCCGCGCTGGAAGCCGGCCTCGGCGGCATGTGCCGAGGGTATGATCAAAATGAGGATGAAAGGAAGCAAAAAGGGCAAGCGCAGCAACATGGCGGACTCCGTTGGGATAGACTGGCTGATTACGCCTGTTGGAGGCGGTGAAGGGAAGCGGCATTTCGCGACCGGGCGAACCGGTTCGCGGGCGGGCGAAAGGGCTTTGCCCGCTTGCGATCGCGCGCTAAGGTTTCACAACTATGCAATCTGCCTTGTTCATGCGCGGCCTTCTCGTTGCGTCGACACCCAAAGCTCAATCCGTCGGGCTTGCGCTCGCTGCCGGCGTACTCCTTGCTGCGCTTGGCCCGTTTGGCAATTACCTGAACGGCGGCCTCCCTGAGCGCATTGGCTACTGGTGCGCGGTCAGCCTCCTTGGCCTCGTCCTTTACGGCTATGCCTTCCGGGTCGTTGCTGCACGTGTTCCGGTCGACACGCGTGGATGGTGGCCAGCAATCATCGGTACGACGCTAGTGGTGAGCCTTCCCCAGGCGATGGTCACGCGCCTATGGGCATTCCAGCTTTGGCCGGAATTAGGTCGGCTCGACCTGCCTATCGCCTTATGGTTTGTTCAGACGGCGGTGATCGGCCTCGCCGCGATGATAGGCGTTGCGATCATGCACCGGCGTGCGGCGCGGGCCACGCGCGGTACATTGGGCTCGAGCGAACAACAGCAGCCTTTCGCGGCGGCGCAGGCACTATTCGGGCGGGACGTTCTCGCGCTGCAAATGGAGGACCATTATGTCCGCATTCATCGCGCCACCGGCTCAGAACTCGTTCTCGTTCCGCTTGGTCGCGCCATTGGGCGGGTAGAGGCGGAGGGCCTGCGCACGCATCGTTCTTGGTGGGTCGCAGCCCATGCAGTCGTCCGCGTCGAGGGCGATGCACGCTCGATGCGCCTTTGCCTGACCAACGGCGTCATCGCCCCCGTTGCCCGGTCGGCAGTCGCTCAGCTCCGAGCAGCAGGCTGGATCGGTACCACATAGGGCGTGCCAACAAACGGAATTTCCCGTTCGGCCATAGCACCGACATAATCACCCCCTTTCCTACATGTTCCATTTATGTTCCAATGCATGAATGACCGACTCACCCTCCCCAACTCCGCCCGCCCCGCTCCTCGCTGACGAGGACCGGCTCGCCTTCACCCCTGTTCCGCTTGACCGGCGGCGTGCGAATGGCTGGACGGCAGCGCAGCAGGAACGGTTTATCTTGGCGCTGCATGTCATGGGCTCTGTGGGGCAGGCGGCGAAGGCGGTGGGGATGAGCCGACAGTCCGCCTATAATTTACGCGAACGCGCGGGCGCGGCGAGCTTTGCCAAAAGCTGGGACGCGGCCATCGACATGGGGCGGCAGCGGCAGTTCGACCTTGCGATGGAACGCGCGATCCACGGCGTCACCACCGTCCGCGTGCTGCGCGGCGGTTCGGTGACGGTGAATGGCGGGCCGTCGCTAAGAGGTGGCCGTGATAGAAAGCGGCGTGGTCTTTGAGGGAATGCCTGCCGCAAGTTTATGACGATGGTGGATGGTCGGGGGGTAATTTGGAGCGACCTGCTGTTAAACGGCTTTTTGCCGAAATTTCCAAAGGTCAGGTGGATATAGTCGTGGTCTACAAGGTCGATCGATTAACCCGAGGCCTCACAGACTTTGCCCGCATTGTTGAAACGTTCGATAACAATAAAGCTTCGTTCGTGCGCGTGACCCAAGCGTTTAATACAACGAACAGTATGGGGCGGCTTACACTCAATGTACTGCTGTCCTTTGCGCAGTTCGAACGCGAGGTCACAGGCGAGCGGATACGCGACAAGATTGCGGCATCCATGGCACGGGCCATTGCGCGTAGAGACTGAGGGTCAAATCAAGGCAATTTGGCCCTCTTTTGGTCTCCACAGAGACTTTAGCGCAGCGGTATTAAGCCCGGAGGGCCCCAGAAAGGCGCCGTTTCTGGACTGAAGATGTCGTTGGAGTTTTATCTGTGAGGTGTATGGAGGTGTGCGCAGCCAACAGACAATGGTCTCTGCCTGAGTTTCCCTGTTATTAGGGAATTAGCAGGGAAAATATCATTTTTCGAGGTCGATTAAGAGAGTTTTGTCTCATGGAACCCGCAGTATGCCTACGCTTTTCGACCGAATTCCCTAAAAAAATAACAGGGAATTTAAATTTCGATAACAGCGAAGGTATTTGCCGATAACAGAGAGATGGCAAATATCCATGTGCTCAAGGCGATAGCATAATTGCCCTGCCCGCCACTCCCGAACGGTCAGCTTAACAACCTACAAGTCGGCAAAGGCTGCAATTTGGCCGCGGGCGGTCCGACGGCTTTGCGCCCAAATGCAGTCATAATAAGCATCGGCTCGCTCTCCTATGAGCGGACGCTTCGCGGATTTGCGGATTTAATGTTTTCTCTTCTTTTAAAATTTTCGTTTCAGTTGCGCGGCAGACTTACCAAATGGAATACCCAATAGCCGTGGCGTCAACATTAGCGTGGGCGTGGCCGCTAGGGCCTCGAGGCGGATGCTCCGCTGTTCGTCCGTGCCCATGTTTGGCGGCGAAATTGGCCGGGTGTTGCGCCGGTTGCGGTTCGAAAGGCCGATGTAAAACTGGATTGCGTTGTGTAGCCAAGTTGCCTTGCGATATCTTTGATGGTCGCGTCGCCATATAGATCCCGTTTGGCCAGTTCGACACGGGTTTGCGCGAGATAATCGGCCAGCGAACACCCTTTGCTGACCTTAAATGTACGGCTTAGTTGTCGTGTGGACATTTGGCAAAGTCGCGCCAATTCACTGACCGCGGGAAAAATTTGGTGACGCGCTGCTATGCGCTCCTCGATGATGCGCAAACGCCATGAAGCCAACCCGCCGCTGGTATCAGTTGGGCTGGCCTGAATAAAATAGCGTGCGATTTCGATGGATAGTTGCATCGTGATCGCCACACATATTTCGGTGCGACCCACTGCTGGATTCTTTAACTCTTGATTCAGGCGAAGCATGAGCGCGGTGATCGCTTCACTGGCCAAATTCAATGATGCTTCCAAGCGGCGGTCAGTCCACTGGAAATCGGCGGGTAGCCATTGGTCAATAGCGGCCGCCTGCATTTGCACAATCAACGACGCATGGGGGCCGCCCGAACTCTGCAACGCCAGATTGTGCTTCGGCGGTAAGGCCATCAAGGGACCAAGGGCGACGTGACGAGACGGGTTCCAATGATCGACAAAGCAGGCGCTCGCATGAGGCCGTCTCGGCGTTAGGCATTGATCGATCCAATACAGGCCGTCCTTGCAAAACGCGCGCTTCGATGGATTGGCATGATTGATCCGGACAAGGGTAAGGTGCGCGTTGGAAAGCGTCAGTTCGTTAAGAATTTCAACCTGTGGCCGCCCCTCGGCTGCGCTCGATTGGGTATGGCGGTGGGATAAAATCTCATCGTGCCATGGTGGGGCTGGCGTGTGGCGCATAGTGTCCTCAATCACTGTGACGCATGGCTGCAACAGCAGCAAGCGCGTCGCTATATGGCCGATAATCGACATTATAGCAAATGAGCGATACGCATGCCAGTTGCGCCCTGCCCTGCGTTTCCGGATAGTTGGCCGAACTTTACACCACATGAGGGGGTGCCGGATGGCTTTGTCGATGGACGATATTATTGCGGGAGCGCTTGAAAAAACGGCTGGCTTGCCCAATCCTGATTGTGATTCATGGCGCGAAGGGCTGGAGATTTTGCTCCGCGATCACGCCCACGCCGACCGTTTGACGGAACGCGGGCTAGTCAGCGTGCGTAACCGCTATGTCGATTGCCTTGCCGCGCGCATGGCGGTGGACGACTATCATCGACGGCACCCCGAACTCGCCGCGACAGCGATTAAGCGCCCGGTTTTCATCCTCGGCCTGCCGCGTACCGGCACGACTATGTTAAGTTATTTGTTTGAATCGGACCCCGCTGTCCGGTCGGTGTTGCGGTGGGAAGCCTATAATGCCGCGCCACCAGCAGCCCCCGGCGCGTTGCGCACCGATCCACGGTGCCTTGCCGAAGTCGCCAAGGATGAAATGATCCTGAAAGTCGCGGCAAAGGTCGCGGCGGCGCATTTTGAGCCTGGCGATAGCCCGACCGAATGTGTGCATTCGCTGGCGCAGGATTTCAAATCACTGATGCTGGCCGTCATCACCACCACGCCGACATACCATGATTGGTTGATGATGACCGACATGGAAAGCGCCTTTACCCATCGCAAGCGGGTGCTCCAAATCCTGCAATCGACCAACGGGGGGCGTTGGGTGCTGAAGATGCCGTCGGATTCTCTGTTCATCCGACAATTGTTCAAAACGTTCCCCGACGCGCGTGTCATTTGGACCCACCGCGACCCCTATGCGGCATCGGCCTCGGCAATCGGGATGCGCGGGCTGTCCCGTCCGTTTAGCGAGGTTGACGCGGGCGCAGAGTATATGCGGCAACACTTCCCGCTGCAATTCGGGTTCCATGTCTCGCGCCCATTGGAGGTGAGCCAAGAGCGACCTGCGGATTTCTACCACCTCTATTATGACACGATGATCGCCGACCCCGTCGCGGAAATGCGGTGTGTTTATGGCTGGCTAGGCGATGATTGGACCCCGGATGCTGAGGCCGGTATGCGCCAATGGCTAGCCGATAATCCGCAGAATAAACATGGCAAGCACAGCTATTCATTCGAGGAATGGGGCATGACCCGCGACGATGTCGCGCCGTTCTTCGCCGATTATCTGCGCGTCCATCCCGTTGCAAAGGCGGTTTGAGATGGGCAAATCTATGTTTGATTTAACCGGCAAAGTCGTCATGGCAACCGGCGCGAACAGTGGCATCGGTCTGGGATTTCTCTTGGGGTGCGCACGGCAAGGCGCGGATGTCGTAGTGTGGGCGCGCCGGGAGGAGCAAAACCTTGCTGCACTCGATCAGCTAAAGGCGGAGGGCGCGGGGCGCATCCACCATGAAGTCGTCGATGTGTCGGATGAGGCTGAAGTCATCCGGGCCTTTGCCTCGACCGTCACCGCCATGGGGCGGGTGGATTGCGTATTCGCCAACGCCGGCTTTTCGGAGCGCACACCCTCCTTCCCCGATATGAGCAGCGAGACGTATCACAAATTGCTCGCCGTCAACCAGCATGGGGCCTTTTATACTTTGCGGGAGGCATCGCGCCATATGCGGGACCGAGCGCAGGCTGCCGATGCGGGCGGCTCCATCGTGGTTTGCGGCAGCCTATCGATCTTCCACGGGATGCAGGGGATGGAACATTATGCCGCGGCGAAGGGCGCGTTGGCGGCAATGGTCAAGGGAATGGCGGTCGAATTGGGCCAATATAAAGTGCGCGTCAATATGCTCGCTCCCGGGTTCATCATGACCGGCATGACGGGCGATCCTCAGGTGCGAGAGCAGGTCATTGCCCGCTTCTCCTCAATCACGCCGCTCGCGCGCGTTGGGGAGTTGGACGACATCGCCGGACCAGCGGCCTATCTCGCATCTGACGCATCACAATTCCACACCGGCGATATTTTGATCGTCGATGGCGGGCGTTCGGTCAAATCGCTGTAGGATGACGGGCATGGAGAACAGCTCCCCTTTGCTGCAGTGCGGCTTTATTGGATTGGGCAGCCAAGGCGCACCGATGGCACGGCGGATGATCGACGCCGGATTTCCCACGACCCTATGGGCACGGCGCGAGGAAAGTTACGCCCCCTATCGCGATAGCGCGGCGCGATTTGCCCCGAATGCCGAAAGCTTGGGACGGTCCTGCGATCATATCGGACTGTGCGTGGTCAACGACAATGATGTGCGCGAGATCGCGGGGCGATTGTTGCCGGTGATGAAAACGGATGCCGTTTTGGCCATCCATTCCACCATCCACCCCGACACCGCGCGCGCAGTGGCGCAGCAGGGCGTGGCGTACAATGTCCGCGTGCTGGATGCTCCGGTCAGCGGCGGCGAACCGGCGGCGAAAGCGGGCAAGCTAACCGTCATGGTCGGCGGCGATACAGACACATTGGAGCTGGCACGGCGGGTGTTCGAAAGCTTCGCCGCCCTCATAGTACGGGTAGGTGATGTTGGCGCGGGGCAGTTGGTAAAGCTTATTAACAATTCGCTATTGGTCGCCAACATGGGTTTGGCCGATGCGGCCTTGGCGGCGGGGTCCAATTTGGGCCTCGAAAAAGACAGCCTTGTCCAGCTGTTACAAGCGAGCAGCGGACGCAGCTTTGCTCTCGACGTGCGCGCACGGATGGATAGCCCAGCGGGTTTCCGCCACGGCGGCGCGCTGTTGCGCAAGGATTTGAGTTTGTTGCAGACCGTGCTTGGTCCCGACGACCCAGCAGCACGTTGCATTTCTGATGCGGCCGAGCGGTTCTTACAAGCGGCGACGCAAGACGTTTAGCTTCCCTTTACCTGAACAGGTGCAAAGCCAATGACAGTTTCTGCCAATACAGCCAAAAACGTTGCAACGCCGGTGGCTCAACACGAATGGCGCGATGGGTGGAAATTGGTGCTGGCGGCATCTTTTGGCTTTTCGTTCTTCTCGATCATGATGGCGGCAACCGGTCTGTTCATGGAGCCATTGGGCAAGGAGTTCGGATGGAGCCGTACCGTTCTATCCAGCGGACCGTCGATTGCGACGATTATGACAGCGATATTGGGTCCCTTTTTTGGCGTCCTGATTGACCGTTACGGCTCGCGCAAGCTGGCGCTGCCTGGCATTATCGCGACTATAGCATCGGTGTGCACCTTTGGCTTGGTCAATGGGGAGCAGTGGCAATGGATAACGCTTTGGTTCATATTCGGCCTTGTCTCCGTTACCATTAAATCAACGATTTGGACCGCCGCAGTGGTTGGCGTCTTTGAAAAATCGCGCGGCCTTGCGCTCGGTCTTACGTTGTCAGGGACCGCGGTGGCGCAGGCAGTTATTCCGCCGCTTGGCAATTATCTCATCACCGAATTTGGTTGGCGATTGGCCTTTGTTTGGTTGGGGTTGGGATGGGGTGGCATAACGTTCCTATTGGTGTGGCTGTTCCTCTTTGACGTCCATTCACGCAAAGCGAAAATGGTCGCGATCACCAATATCGAAGCAGAAGGGGCGGTTGACCTCAAAGGCTTGACCGTAAAACAGGCGGTGCGCGACCGCGCGCTATGGCAATTGGCGTTTTCCAACTTCATCGTCATGACCATGACCATGGGCCTCACCATCCATTTGTTCCCGATCCTGACCGAGGCGGGAATTAGCCGGGAGAAGGCCGCGTTGTTGACCGCTATTTCCGGGGTCGCCGCGATCGTCGGCAAATTGGTCACCGGGTATCTACTCGACCGATACCGGCCTAATTGGGTTGGCGGCCTGACTTTGGCGGCGGCGGCGGGCGCATTTGCGTTGCTAATTGACGACATAAGCTCTCCCACTTTGATTGTCGTGGCGTTGATTATTAACGGCTATGCAGCGGGCACCAAGACGCACATTACCGGCTTTCTTACCGCCGGATATAGCGGGATGAAGAATTTCGGGGCCATCTATGGCTTCATGTCGGCGTTGATGGCACTGGCATCGGGCGTTGGTCCATTGCTGGCTGGGTACGCCTATGATAGTAGCGGGGGCTATGGGCCGTTCTTGATTTTAGGCGCAATTGGTTGTCTCATCGGTGGCCTGTTGGTTATCACTCTGCCAAAGGCACCAAGCTGGACAGAGGCGTAAGTCGAGCGCACCTAGCTTTAACGGGTCCGGCATCTCGAATTTTTTGCATCCGGCTGCACGATGAAACTGATGCTGGCTTGCGGGCAGAGAAACCGGCTCGGACTTAGTCTTGGCTGCCCGCAATTCAGGCAATGCGGTGTTTCACAAACTCTACTCCCAATTGTTCAAAAAGGCCCTATTCATTGGGCAGCTTAAGGGCGGCTATTTCCGACGCTATCCAGCGGCGTTCCCACAAATTCTGTCCGCCGGTCATTATGTCCAAAGCAAGCAAGGCATCGCGTTTGACGCGCTTGGCGACATCGCACTCGGCATCCGCGGCAAGCGCAAGGTCCAAGAGGTGGAGCGCTTGCAACGGTTGGCCAGTTGCAACGAAATCGCGCGCGCGCATCGCCAACACCTCCGCCCCGCCCAACAGTTCGGCCAACGCAGGACCGATGCTGCTCACGGGTACGCCATACAATTCGGTCGTGCCGCGCGCAGGGTCGAACCAGCCGGTATATTCATGCCAAATGGCACGCACATTCCATGCAATTTTGCCATATTCTTCCGTCAGTGTCAGGTGTGGTGGCGTGGTGACGGTCCGCATGAGGGTTTGCAAATCAATCCCCGCATTCATCCCTTCCGCAGTGCAATCATGCACCCATTGCACCGCGTCTATGATGCGCTTGGTTTCGGCCTGAATATGCGCCTCGCCGACGATTTCCGCATGCCCCGTCAGGATTTTTTCAGGATGTAGCGCGCGCAGGGTTTGCACGGAGGAGATAAACTCCATCGCGGAGCGAGGCCTGTCACCGCGCATGGTGTTCAAATTGGGGTGATTGCCGAACAAAGGACCAAACAAATTGCCGACAATCGCGGTCTTATCATGCGGCAACCATATAATCACCGCGCTGCGCGTTTCGCCGCCGGGGGTCCAGAGGATTTCAAATCGCCGTCCGCCCAAATCAAAAGCGTAACCCTTATCACCTACCAAGCGATCGACGGGAATGTCGATGGTGGGCAGTAATTCCTCGGTCTTGCCGGTTATACCGCCAAAAATCCGTGCCGAACCTCGCCGATAATGCGGGAAAAGCGCGTCGGCACTGGCCCGTTCCATCGGGTACAGGCGGTGCGCGATGACTTCATTGGCGGGGGTTTTGAAGACCTCCAGCCCGCCATATTGATTGGCGTGACTTTGCGTCAGGATGATGGCGCGCACGGGTGCGTCGGATACCGCATCAAAAAGCATCTTTCCGCGCCGGGCATCGGCCAAAGTGCCCGCGTTGACGATGACATTGCCGTCGGGGGTGGTGATGAGATAGCTGTTACCAATGCCACGGCTTTCCCAAATGCCCGCGCCGCGATCAATCGCCGCCGCCTGCCCTTGACCCGATTGAATCATTTGCGCGGCGCGGAGATTGTCGTGCGAAAGGTCGCTATTTTTTACCATAGCCCACTTACTCTCTCTTTAGTGATTGTCGCATTATAGCCCGCGGTTGTTACGCCTAGGCAAGAGCCAACTGCCCATATTGGACATAGCGTCAGGCAATATGACTGATAAACGATAGAAAGGCTTATATGCAGCACAATGGAGCTTTATGCTTACAGCCTCACCAAGTCCGCTTTCTCTAACCAAGCGGTCAATCTCGCAGCGCCTGATTCAGCAAGCTGATATAATCGACAATCCGCAATGCTCCTTACTGGATCGAGCTGGTTATCTTTCTGCACCGCTTGGTCGGTATACTATAACGGGAAATTTGATCGGGTGGGCGCGCAAGTTTCGGGGTACTAGTCCGCGTACCACGGGAAAGTGTCATGATCCCTATTTTGGTCTTGTAGACTGTTCGTCACTTTGTTAGCATTTGCAAAAGTGATCAAGAAAGAATGCAAATTGCATGGCAACCGCACCGGCCATTGATGTGCCGCACGATGTGCAAAAACCCGCTGGACGCCGCATGGGCGCAGTGGGAGGTGCCAGTTGGTCGGCGATGCTCGATGCAGCGGAGCACGTACTCAGCGATGAGGGCTACGCCGCCTTATCATCCCGCCGCATTGCCGAGGTTGCGGGGTTTAAGCAGCGCCTGGTTTATTATTACTTCCAATCGATGGATGCATTAGTGACTGCAATGTTTCGCCGTATGGTGGCTCGCGAGACCGAACGCCTAAAGGAAATTGCGGCATCGGCGCGGCCTATTCGCAATTTCTGGGAACTAGCGCGGGAATCGCGCGACACCCGTTTATCTGCAGAGTTTCTCGCGCTGGCGCATCGCAATGCAGAATTGAACAAGGAGGTGGTGGATTTCATCACTTTCTCGCGCCAATTGCAAATTACCGCGCTGGAAAAAGCGACCGCCGATCGCAGTGATATCCCCGCGTCGGCGATGGTGGTGCTGGGCACAAATTTGGCGTTATCGCTGAACCGGGAGGCGGCACTCGGCGTCGATCTTGGCCATGCGGCCGCAGAAACGGTTATCACGGAGATACTCGACAGGATTGAACCATGAGCCAAGCGACCAGTCCCATAGCCCCGGTTGCAATCGTAACCGGCGCAAGTCGCGGCGCAGGGCGCGGCATCGCACTGGCATTGGGCAGTCATGGCTGTGTCGTTTATGTCACCGGACGCACATTAAGCGCGGGCGATCACGCTTTGCCTGGCACAATTGGTGAGACGGCGGCGGCGGTCACGGCAGCGGGTGGCCATGGCATTGCCGTTGCCTGCGACCATGCTGATGATGCAGCGGTCGAGGCCTTGTTTGCACAGGTTATGGCCGAACAAGGCCGCGTGGATTTGCTCGTTAACAATGCAGCGGCGATTTACGATGAATTGATGCACCCCGGCGGGTTTTGGGAAAAGACGATAAAGCTCGCCGACCTTATCAACGTCGGCATCCGCAGCGGCTATATCGCCAGTTGGTATGCCGCAAAAGCAATGGCGGCACAGAATGGCGGGCTGATCGTGTTCACCTCCGCCTCTGGTGCTGCGCATTATTCACTGGGGCCGGCCTATGGCGCGCACAAGGTGGCGATGGACAAAATGGCGTTCGATATGGCCGTTGATTTTCGGCACGCACGCCTTGATGTCGCGGCCATTTCTATCTGGATGGGGGCGTTGCTCACTGACCGGCTGAAGGCGATTATCGCTAGCGATACCAAGAAATACGGTCATTTGGAGGGTGCGTGTGAACATCCTGAATTCACCGGCCATGTCATTTGGGAAATTTTCAACGACCCAAATCGCGCCACCCTAAACGGCTGCACCGTCGTCGGCGCGGAGGTCGCGCGCCAATATGGCCTGACTGACGAGGGCCGCGTGCCGCCAACATCGCAAGAATTGCATGGCGTGACGCCCATAGCCTTCCACGCAAAAGAAATCCGCTAATCCGCAAAGGACGCTACTCATGACCACATTAGCCCATGATGTGTTCGAAGTTGAACAAGTGAAACCGCTAATCGGGGCCGCCATCACATCGAACAAGGAAACCCTGCTGAGCGGGAAATACGCTAAGGACATCCGCGCGATGTTGGAAGATCGCGGCGTTATCGTGTTCAAAAAAGTGGACTTCACCGACGAAGAACAAGTCGCCTTCACCAAGACCTTGGGCAATTTTGTGCAGGAAATGACTGGCGATACCTTCAAAATATCGATGGACAAGGCAATCAATCCAGTCGCGGAATATACCAAAGGCGCATTCTATTGGCACATTGACGGCACGATGGACCGCGTCCCTTTGTTTGCATCAATGTTATCGGCGCGACGCCTGGCCCCAGTTGGCGGCAATACTGCCTTTTGTAACACCTACGCCGCGTGGGATGCGTTGCCCGATGAAGAAAAGGCGCAAATCGAAAACTTGCGCGTCGTCCATTCGCTCGTCGCGGCGCAACTGTTCGTGGAGCCGGAGCCGACATCGGCCCAATTTGAAGGCTGGAACTCACTCGGTACGAATGAGATACCCTTGGTTTGGACACATATGTCCGGTCACAAGTCGTTGGTGCTTGGTTCCACTGCCGAATATATCGTCGGCATGAACCCCATCGAAAGCCGCCGCCTGCTTATCAAATTGCGCGAATGGTGCACGCAAGACCAGTTTTCGCTCAGCCATGCATGGACAATCGGCGATGCCGTTATCTGGAACAACACCGGCACGATGCACCGTGCGGAGGCCTATCCGCTGGATTGCGACCGTTTGATGGTGCGCACCAAATTGGCCGGTGAAGAGGCGTTTGCATAAGCCATGTGCGATACTGAAACCTTAAAAGCGATGGCGGTACAGGTCGCTTATCTCATGGACCGACGCGCGATTGAGGATATCGTGCATTCCCACGCGCGCGGGCATGACCGTTTCGATGTGGAGCTAATGACCAACGCCTATCACCCCGATGGTATCGATGAGCATGGCGCAGCATCGGTGAATGCTGCGCGGGATTATGCCGCATGGGCCAATGCCATCCACGCGGGCGGCTCGCAATTGTGCCTGCACAATATCACCACACATAATTGCCAAATTGAAGGTGATACTGCCCATGCCGAAAGCTACGTGCTCGTCGGCTTGCTCAACCCGGATGGAAAAACCGTACGCTTCATCAACGGGCGCTATGTCGACCGATTGGAAAAACGCGATGGCGAATGGCGCATTGCGCTTCGGCGGTGCACGGTCGATTTGCTGATTGCAGGTGATGCCTCCATCCTCGAAATGCCGCAGTTTAAGGCAGGCGGTTTCATCAAGGGCGTGCGTGGAACGGAGGATGTGTCGTATCAACGACCCTTGTCGCTCGATCCCGAGGTTGCCGTCTGGTGAGCGCGAGATCGCCCCGTATTCCACCGCTACCCAGGGATGAGTGGACTGACGACGCCCGCGATGCATTTGCTTATTGGGAGGGTCCAACGGCTTGGGAGAATGGCTCTCGATCTAATACCATGATGACCTTGGCGCAGCATCCGCGCCTTGCCATCGCATCGAATGACTTTGGCAAATATATTCTAGTCGAGGCCAATCTGACGCCACGGCAAAGGGAGATTATCGTGTTGCGCGTGGCATGGCGGTTCCATTCGGACCACCAATGGACACATCATGTCCTATCCGCGCGCAAAATCGGGATGACTGAGGATGAACTGTCCGATTTAGCGCAGTCCCAACCTTCCAACAGCTGGGTCGATGACGAACGTGCACTGATCCTTGCCGTCGACCAATTAATCACCAATGGTCAAATTGAGGACGCGACTTGGGCTATCTTGTCCAGCAAACATGACCATCGCAACATGATGGACATATTATACGCCATCGGCCTGTTCACGATGAACGCATGGGCGTTCAACGCGATGGGCATAGAGTTGGAGCCTGACGTTGCCGAATATTCCAAACCCGCCGACGAACTGGCGCGGGCGTTGGCCGATACGGCACAGCCATCTAAGCCGACGACCGATATTTAAATCTTACACGCCGGATTATTCGCCTTTGGCATCGCAATGAAATTAATGCTGGTCGGCGCCAAAGTGACCGGGCCACGCGACGGTTTTTTGGCGGTAAGAGTTGGTAATTGATCGTTTGCGTCAAGAGCTAAGGCCTGCCCATTCAGCAACACCGTGCGGCTTTGCAATTCGGGAGCTGTAAGGGCGTATAGCTCTGCTGCGCCACCGACATTTATCGCCGCGCTGCTCTCACGCAAATTTATGGCCAACACCGTCACGCCGCCCGCGACACCGCGCTGACAGTGGGCATAAAGATGCAATCCCGGTGTAATGGGGCCAGCATCCAAAACCCGGTCCCCTATATGCCGCCGCCACAATAGCGCCGACCAATAATTGGCATTGGGGAGGAAGGTTTTCTCATCAATCACGCCGTTGCTGCCGCTGATCAATGCGTGCGTCACGATGACATCCAGCCCTTGTTTCGCCAGTCGTCCCTGCGTGTCCAAAAAACGGAAACTATCGAGAAAGGTGGGTTGCCAGCGGGTACCGCCGCACGCGGCCGCACCAGTTTCGGTCAGCCAGATCGGCGCGCCAGGGGCATGGGCATCTCGCAGCGCCTTTTGCGCCTGAAACGTCGCATCGGGCCGCGCCAGCCATGCCTCGGTCAGGGCATCATTGGCGCTGATCCCTGCTGGCGATTCCGGCGGCGCGCACCGTTCGGCCATCGCGCCATAAAAATGGTAGGAGACTATGTCGAATATCGGTCGTGGCGAAGCGGTGAAATATTGCTCCGCCGTGACCTTTTCCAAAGACGGCACAGGAAAAGGCACGCCCAGCCGTGCAACACCCGGCCCCGCGAGTTTCAAATTCGGCGCGGCCTGTTCCAAAAATTGGCTGAGAACATTGAAATCCCGCGCGAACCCTGCCGCGCTTTCTGGCTCATCGGTCCAGCCCGGTTCGTGCGCATTGGGCTCATTGAAAAGCTCGGCAGCGTAGATCTCTCCGCCGATGCTCTTGGTGTAGGCCAGCCAAGGCGCGGCATGGCGCGGCGTCCACGCGCCATTTGTATCGCGCACGCCTATGCTCACCGTGAAGCCAGTGGTAATTTTCGCATCAATTGCCTTGGCAAAATCAACGGCTGCGGCCCAGCTTTTACGCGTTAATATTGTCCGAAACCCCTCCGGCGGTCGGTCTAATCTTGGCCCGTCGTCATCCTGAAAATAGACCGAATTTGATGTCGTGCCGCCATAACGCACATAGAAAGGCCCCAACCCCTTTGCCAAATTGCGCAAACGGCGGTTGGATAAATCTGTGGGCGCGCGGGCCTGCCGCACAGCCTCAAAATTAGCCGCTTGCTTAGAATGGTCGTCGCCTTCGCTATAGGCTTTCCACGTCTCCCCACCGGTCAAATGCGACATTCCGATTTGGAAGGATTGAAAACGATCGTCCATCGTGCGGACATAAGGGAAAGTGGCGGCGTTCAGTATCACGCTATCGCTGGTGGCATCGGTTTTGTCTGTGGCCGACGCCGACTGAAACCCCACCGCGATCACACTCACGCAGCTACACAAAACGGGCCGCATCAGCTTACTAATCATGGGAGAAGGTCCGATACATTCAATCGCCGACCATTATATTCAGCATATCCTCGCGATTGTGGAACGCCATTTGCGTTCGGCGTGAAAATAATTGTTGCGGGGACTTCACCGCTAATCGGGCCAAAGCTAACGGTCAGGTCCATTCGGCCTCGGTCCTGCCCAGACAGCGTGATGTCGGCGGTGTATACCGAAGTCCCCTTTGGATTGGACATGGTTGTCTCCCGACCGGAATAGGCGCTTTTGCCATCATCGCTAAAATCAACATATGTTTTGACGATCGCTTCCGGTGTTCTTTTATACCGGATGTATCCCGATGCGCGGCCGTATACTTTTACATCAATGTCGCGGCTTTGTGATGCAAAGACTTTGACAACGGATAAGTCGGTTATTCCATAAGAAACCGAAATCGGGGTTGCAACGGGCGCGACGGGTGACGCACTCCGATAATTTGGCAAATGTACAATCTGGATGCGTTCCGGCCCGCCTATGAACTGCCCTTCTTGCCACATCGCCATTTTGCCGCCCGGATGCCATGACATGGGGGACCGATATACCCAGCTTTGGTCGGTATTCAGGTTCAACCCCTGATATTTATGGGCTGATTTGGACGCATCGATTGCAATCAGCGCCGGTCCAATATTACCCGGCCTACCGCGCCGTACGCCGGTCACAGAATAGGTATAAGCAAGCATGGAAAGCCCCATGTTCAAACTATCGGGATATGGGCGCGGCACTAAGCCTAAAACAGCGGGATCCGTCTTGTCCGAAAACCGGGTGGTCATTACCACACCTAATGTCTCGTCCGGTGAGAAAATGGTCGTTTCGGTATAGCCCGGTGTATCAGTTATGCCTTCCCTTTTACCGGATGACAAATGTTGCACCACACTGTCAGGAATATCCCTTCTGGCTGCGCCGGCAAGCGATATGGCCGCTCCACCATGAACAAATTGCTTCACCTCGCCGCCACGGACAGGTTGCGGCAGCACACCGTCTGCGTTGTTGGGATCGGGGAGAAAAGGATTTATGCTACTGATGATAGTGGGACTGGCAATGACATATGTATTGGCCTCACGACGCAATTGGCCCGTGAACACGATAGCGGCATAATTTGATAAAAGCGTGGTCCAAGCCACGCTTTGATTGTCCGGCGCGATAACCATTTCCGACCAGCGATGGGAAACATGGTCGCCATCGGCCACTTCGGCGGGATATTGTACATCGATAAGGCGGGCGTCGCTGCACTGTTCCAAAGGCTTTGTGCACTCCAGCACGAAATCGCCTATGAATATTCGTTTTTTGTCGGCGAACATCATGAAACGCAACCCATTGTCTTTGGGACGCAGGGGGATATCCGCCTGGAAGAAATGCCTAAAACCTGTCCCGTCGGCGTTCATTGTGGCGAGCATTATATCGCGCGGCTTGGCCATTGCATCATTGGCATAACTGACCAAAATGCTGCCGGAGGGCGTGAAGGTAGCGGTACGAACAATCACGCCATCTGGAACGGCCAGAGAGTATATATCAACCTGACCAAATTCTTCAGATTGCATTGTCGTCACATTCATCTTGTTGCTTGAACGAACAGCCCCCTCGTTGGGCGCGTTGCCGGCCGTGGCACATGCTGCAAATGTGAGGGCGCACGCCGCCGTAATTTCCCGTGACATATTCATTTTATGCACCTTTCTTCTGGCGCTCTCCATTCTCTACGGTTGTTCAACCCGCGATGTACGCCGCTGCGCTGTTTTCCATGCCCGTCCGCAAATCACGGGCAAGCGGTTATGCGTTACGCAGCGAATGCCATTGCAACATCGGCACAAATGCGACACTCTGCCATTTCACGTTTCGTAAATTGGCAATGGCAATGCGCAAATCAATTCGTCAACTGTTGTTGGAGCTATGGGCCGTTTTGCTCTTGGCCAGCATTGGCGGTTTTATGGGTCCATTTGGCACGTATAATGATGATGGGCTGGTGAGCCGTATTGTCCATTGGTGGCAATTGCTCATGGGTGCGTACGTATTGATACGGCCCAGTATCATCGGGTTGAGCCACTTAGCGGTAAAAACAGACCTGCCTAAGCAAACCGTCGTCTTTTGGGGCGTGGTGGTTTTGAGTGTGCCATTGTCTATTTTGTGGCGGAATATCGGGCAGGATGAGTTTCGCAAACTCGACGGCTATGCTGGCCTCTTGCCATTTTCCTTATTGTGCGCGCTGGCGGTGTTGGGCGTCACGCAATGGGCGCTTCACGCCGACAAACGGTTACGCGTCGCCCGGTCACCGGCCGCACAGGCATCTTCACTGTCGGACGAGCCCGCCAAATCGGGAAACCCGTCCGAACCGGTCTTTAAGAAGCGGCTTTCGCCCGCTTTTTTCAGCCCTATCATCGCGCTTCAAAGCGAGGATCATTACGTCCGCGTTCACGGCGAAAAAGGCAGCGAGTTGGTTCTTATCCGGCTACGCGACGCCGTTGCGGAAATGGAAGGCGCCGACGGCTGGCAAGTGCATCGCAGTTGGTGGGTGGCGCGTAACGGCATAGTGAGAGCGACACCGTCGGGACGGAGCTGGGCCCTCACGTTGAAGAATGGCAGCACAGCGCTGGTCGCCAGAGATATGATTGAACGGTTGAAGGCCACTGGTGTTCTGAAGGTCTAACATATACCTTCCAGTAACCTGCGTTAACGAGGGAGGCGTGCGGATAGGCCTGCCCGATCGTCTGCAGTAAAGACGGGCGGTAGTTAACAGGGAACGCAGAGGCAAAGCAGGTCTAAATATCTCTGCGATGGCAGTAGTGCCCTAAAAGTGATGGCCTTGTTCTATCCATATATCCTGAACACCAACCAAACTTTAAAATATGAAATAACCGCAAGTAACGATGCCTGCTACTTTGTTCTCGAATAACCACTGCGTTTGCAGCAACAGCAGTCAGTATGATGGGCCGAACGTTTTGCTCTGATCCTGCCAAACCATAAAGCAGACAGTCCGCTCCCGGCCCAATTCATGCCATTTGCAATGACCTTTACCAATCACCGCTTTCGGAATTTTCTTGGTGCACTTTGAACGTCGTCAATTGGGCCGGAAGTGGACTGTCCGGTTTTAGTTGTGCGGCACCATGATGAAGCTTGATTTCTCCCACCGTTGCTGCCATCAAATCCTGATAACGTTCACAACGAAGTTTTGGAGTGGGTTTGATGCGGTTAAGGGGATCGATGGCACTGATGGCCTTCGTGTCGGCGGGATGTGTTTCGGCGGTAACGCACCCACTGACTGCGACGCCGGCGGCGCCTTCTGCTGCGACGACTGCAAATGTTGCCAACTGGCCAGCGGCCCAAAGTCCCGCGGCGATTACCGATAAAAAAACCGAAGACGCGATAACGGCGTTGATTTCAAAAATGACGTTGGAGCAGAAGGTCGGTCAAATAATTCAGGCTGACATCAGCGCAATCACGCCTGAGGATCTCAAGACATATCCGCTTGGCTCCATCCTTGCGGGCGGTAATTCGGGACCTTATGGCGACGAGCGCGCTGACGCTGCAAAATGGGCGCAGCTGGTTGGTGCGTTTCGCGATGCATCACGTACATCAGGCGCTGGCGTACCCATCTTATTTGGCGTCGATGCGGTGCACGGGCATTCAAACCTGCCACAGGCAACCATCTTTCCGCATAACATCGGACTTGGTGCGGCGCGCGATGTCGACTTAATCCAACGCATTGGCAAAGCCACGGCGGCAGAGATTTCAGGCAGCGGGATTGAATGGACCTTCGCGCCAACGCTCGCCGCACCGCAAGATTTGCGCTGGGGCAGAACCTATGAAGGCTATTCCTCCGATCCTGCGCTGATTGCGGCCTATGCCGGTGCGATGACCATAGGTTTGCAAGGCAATCTTGTTGCAGGTGCACCACTGGACGCCACGCATGTTGCCGCAACTGCCAAACATTTCCTTGCGGACGGTGGCACAATGGACGGCCGCGACCAAGGTGATGCCCAGATCAGCGAAGCCGAACTGGTCGCAAAACATGCGCAGGGCTATCCCGCATCTATCAACGCAGGCGCACTGACCGTGATGGCGAGCTTCTCAAGCTGGAACGGGGTGAAGCATCATGGCAATGCCTCTCTGCTGACCGATGTCTTGAAAAACCGCATGGGCTTTGCCGGGCTGGTTGTTGGCGATTGGAATGGTCATGGCCAAGTCGCGGGCTGTTCCGCGACCGACTGCGCTGCGGCGATTAATGCCGGGCTTGACCTGTTCATGGCGCCGGACAGCTGGAAGGGATTGTTCGCGTCAACGCTGGCAGCGGCGCGGGATGGCCGGATCTCCGCCGCACGGTTGGACGATGCGGTGCGGCGAATCGTGCGCGTGAAATACAAACTTGGCCTCATGGGTGATGCGCCGACTGCGCGGGGGCAAACATCTTTGGTTGGCAAGCAAGAGCATCTCGATCTTGCGCGTGAGGCGGTGTCAAAATCACTGGTGCTGCTCAAGAATGATGACGGCGTTCTACCCATTCGCAATGGCAGCAATGTCCTGATAGCAGGTTCCGGCGCGGACAATATGGCGATGCAGGCCGGCGGCTGGACGATTAGCTGGCAAGGCACGGACACCACTGCCGCCGATTTCACCAATGGCCAGACGATTGGCCGTGCGATTTCGGAAGCGGTTAAAACGGGCGGCGGCACGGCCAATATTTCGGCATCGGGCATGTTTGAAACAAAGCCCGATGTGGCGATCATTGTCCTGGGCGAAAAGCCTTATGCCGAGTTTGAAGGCGACGTGCCAAACCTCGCATTCCGGCCCCAGCCTGCCGAAGAGGAAATGATTGCGCGATTGAAGGCGCAGAATATTCCTGTTGTGGTGCTGTTCCTATCTGGACGGCCCATGTTTACCGGCAAGCTTATCAACCAAGCCGACGCTTTTGTGGCTGCATGGTTGCCGGGCACGCAAGGCCGTGGTGTCGCCGATGTATTGGTCGCTGGCACAAACGGAAAGCCGATGCGCGACTTCACCGGACGCTTGCCTTTCAGTTGGCCAGCGGATGCGCGGTCACCGGTTGATGCACCGCTTTTCCCGCTCGGCTATGGCCTCAATTACACGCAATCGAGCAAGCTTTCTCGTGTTAACGAAGACCCGCGCGTCGATATATCATCGCTGACCATCGCCACGCAATATTTCGTCCGTGGCAAGGTGCCCGCACCTTGGAATTTGCAGATGGATGGTTCGATTAGCGCGCGGGCTGTTGATATGTCCGCGCAGGAAGATGCCCGCCAATTCACTTGGAACGCTGATGGTGCCTTTGTTGTCAACGGGCCTGCTGTCGATTTGAGCAAGCCGTTGAAGGAAGACTGGTCGCTGCTCATCGACTGGCGCATAGATCAGCCAGCGACCGGTTCAGTCATGCTGTCCTTTGGTGGCGCTGCGCTTGATATAAAAAGCACGATGCGCGCATTGCCAACGGGAACGCCCACACAAACCCGCATTCCGCTGCGTTGCTTTGCCGCGGCTGGTGCGAAGTTGGATTCGGTCGGTTCCCCGATACGTATACAGGCGGCGAAAGGCCTTGTTGCGACAATTCGCAACGTTCATATCGAAACGACAAAAAAAGGCGCGTCCTGCCCCGGCAAAGCGCGCTAAAAACAAGGGAGAGAGAAGATGGCATTGGCACCCGGCGCATCTGCGTCAGCAGATAATGGCGATACCCATATCGACGCACCGCAATTGCAGTTGTTCGTGATGGGGTTGTTCTTCATCTTCGGCGGCATCACAAGCCTCAACGATGTTATCATCCCGAAGTTAAAAGAGCTGTTTACGCTCAATTACACGCAAGCGATGCTTGTGCAGTTCTGTTTCTTTGCCGCTTATGCCGTCATCGGCATTCCCGGCGCGCGGCTCGTTAAGAAAATCGGCTATATGCGCGGCGCGGTTGCCGGCCTTTTGACGATGATGGCGGGCTGTCTGTTGTTCATTCCCGCGAGCCAGACCGCGACCTATGGCGTATTCCTGTTGGCATTGTTTGTGTTGGCAAGCGGTGTGGTCATTGTCCAAGTGGTTTCCAACCCTTTGATCTCCATGCTTGGTAAGCCTGCCACGGCGCATAGCCGCCTGACCTTTGCTCAAGCGTTCAATTCGCTTGGCACCACGGTTTTTCCGATCGTTGGCTCGATCCTTATTCTCGGCAGCCTCGCGACGGTAACCGCTGACCAACTATCCGGTGTGGAGCTTGACGCCTATCGCACTGCAGAGAGCCAAGCCATTGTGAACGGCTATTTGGGTATTGCGGTGGCACTGGCGATTGTTGCTGCAGTGGTTTGGCTGTTTCGCGATGCGCTGAAGGGCGAAAAGCATGAAGCGAGCGAGGGCTTGGCTGGCCTCGACTTGTTGAAGCGGCCTCGTTTCGGTTTCGGTGCTTTGTGCATTTTCCTATATGTCGGCGCCGAAGTCGCCATTGGCTCGCTCATCGTCAATTATTTGATGCAAGATCATGTCATGGCGCTGCCCGAGCAGGATGCTGGCAAGCTTATTGGTCTATATTGGGGCGGCGCCATGGTGGGCCGGTTCATCGGTTCTGCGGTGCTGCGTGTGCTTAGCCCGGGTAAGGTGCTGGCGTCTGTATCGGTGGCCGCAATTGCACTGCTGATCTTTTCGACACAAAGCACCGGCGAAGTTGCGGGCTATGCCTTGCTGGCCGTGGGCCTGACCAATGCGATCATGTTCCCGACGATCTTCACGCTGGCCTGTGAAAAGCTGGGGTCACGTGCTGCCGACGGTTCTGGCATCATCAACGTCGCCATCGTCGGCGGCGCTGTTGTTCCGCTGCTCACGGGCATCATTGCTGACGTGACCGGAAGTCTGGCGATAGCGTTCACGCTACCGATGCTTTGCTATGCGATCATCGCGGCATTCGGGATCTACGCGCGTAAGCCTGCCTAATCGCGCGCATGCTGGCGCGGCATTGTTGCCAATAACAGGCACGCGATGAGCGCCAGCACCGCTAGTAACAGAAACAGGCTGCCAAAGCCATAAGTGGGCACCAAAGCCAGGGTCAGCCATGGCATGATGAGCGATGGCACGGTGTTCGTCAGGTTGAAAATGCCCAAATCCCGTCCACGTGTCTGTGGACGGG
Organism: Sphingorhabdus sp.; assembly: GCF_044354325.1. Lineage (GTDB taxonomy): Bacteria > Pseudomonadota > Alphaproteobacteria > Sphingomonadales > Sphingomonadaceae > Sphingorhabdus_B. Next base: position 24,226 of record NZ_JBILAF010000014.1, read on the forward strand.
GGAGCACCCTCAACGTCTGGCTTGAGTGCAACGCCAGAAAAAGGCTGCTCGCTAAGCCAAAGACCACATAGCCGGTGATGGCAGCCGGTAAAGATGACGAAACCGACATGATGATCAGTCCGGCCGATGCTGCCGCTGCCCCAAAAATGAGCGGTGGAATGGGGCGGTTTGCACGGTCGGACCAGCGGCCGGCAGCTAATGCTAAAAACACAGCCGCACCCAGAACAAGCGCAAAGATATTCGCCGCATTATTTTCGCCGAAATCAGGATCGACGCTGCGGAACCATAAAAGCAGAAACGCAAATAATGACGCTTCTGCAATTTGGATCAATAAGCGCGCAATCCACATTTTAACGGCAGCGTGCCGTTTTACGGCGCTCTGTTCCCCATCGGTTGTTTGATCCGTCGGCGCGGTGTTCAACCCCGGCATCGATATCGGTCTGCCAAAAATCAGCACCGGGCTGACCATGGCTATCACCAACATCGCGATAATGATTTCACGGTGCTCCGATGGAACAGCATCGTTGATCGTTACAAACGCGCCTGAAAGCGCGCCCATACCGGGCGCGAGCGCCAATAGACCGCCAAGGAAGCCCTTTTGGGAATCGGGAATGGTGTCACCGGCCCACGCGCTTAAGGGCGCGAGCATCATATTCAGGCCGATTTGCCAGAGCATGATGATGGCGATCATCGCCGCCGGGCTCTTGGCATAAGCTGTGGCGAGGAGCAAAGCGGTTGATACGGCTAATCCGGCGCATATCCACGGGCGTCGTGCGCCGGTTTTGTCACTGGCCCATCCAAAACCGATATTGGCCACGCTTGCGGCGATAGCGCCCAGAAAGGCCGTTATCGCCAACATGCCAAGGGCGTCATTGCCGGAGATGTCTGTCGCGCGCAGTGGCAGCAATATCGTCAGAAACGGCATATAGGCGACGGCGCCCCCGGATATGGCGAGCGCGTACAAATACATGAAAGTTGCCGACTGCCGGCTGCTGTCCGCAGATTTAGGCGCGACCATGTGCAGACGGTGGTGCGGTGCTGCTGCGCTCAATAAGGCTGCCTTCAATAACAACCGGTTGATGCGGCACAAGCGCTTCACCATTGGTAATCAATAGCTCCACTGCCTTCGAAAAGGTTGCGGCAATCGGCTGATCAACCGCAGTGAGTTCGGGCACGGTAAAACGCACAACGGGCGTATTGTCGAAACTGATAAGGGATAGATCGCTGGGAATGTGTAAGCCACGCGCCTTGGCCGCATCCAAAGCGGCAAGCGTCATTTGGTCATTGCTGCCGATGATCGCCGTGGGCGGGTCTTGCAAGTCGAGCAGCGCGTTTGCCGCCAGCACTCCGCTGTCATATCCAAAATCGCCTCTGACGCATAACGCATCGCAGGAAAGGCCGGCGGTGGTCATCGCCTCGCGCCACCCGTCGATACGCCAGTTGGACAGGTCATATTCCTTGGGGCCAGCAATGAAACCGATCCTGCCATGGCCAAGCGCGATGAGATGTTCCGTCGCACGTCGGGCCGAGCCCTCATCATCCATCGTCATCGCTATTCCCGGCCCTGATGTGATCGATCCGATGCGGGCAAAAGGGATTTTGCGCTTGGCAAGAAATCCGGTGATGAGGGGGTTTTCAGAGTGGGGTGGCGTCAGGATGACGCCGTCTGGCTGCAGCGCGGCAATGGCTGCCCCCAATTCACGCTCGACATGATCATTGTGGGTATCGACCAGTTCAAAGATCATCCGGTATCCATGTTCGGCACATTTCAGCATGCCGCCCAAAAGCATTTGGTCTACCCAGTCTGACCCTTGGCGGTTCCGCCAATCGGCAATTGTGCGTTCCCGGTCGTTGATGGCAAGGATCAGGTACGAACGTGATCCGCTCATCCGTTGCGCCGCGATGGACGGGACATAGCCAAGCTTATCAATAGACGCCTGCACACGTTCCTGCATGGCAGGCCGGACGTTAGGCTCATTATTGATGACACGGCTTACCGTTTGCAGGGAAACCCCTGCATCAGCTGCGACATGTTTAATAGTGACGGCCTGGCGGCGTCTCGCCATAACTTACTTACTCTCTTTGCCGTCCTGCATGCAGGCCAGACCTTTTTTCTTATCGCTGCTGCATTGGTAGATGCGGATCCAGTCGATTAAAAACGCAGCTGGTGTTACATTCGATGCAACGCCTTTATCGTTATTCTTCTCTGACAGGCCACCACCAATGGCGAGGTTGGCCATGATGTAGAAGGGCTGGTCAAAAGGCGCAACGGGATTTGATCTCGCCAATGGAGAAGCTGTTTCCCAATCCGCACTTGTCCGTTCCCAATATTTCCGGCCATCGAGATAGAAACGCATCACGCCTTCGCCCCATTCAAGCGTCCAGATGTGAAATTCATCGGAAGGCAAAGCGTTTGATGGCAGCGCCACGCGCGTATCGTGAAGTTTGTTTCTCGGTGCGTAATCACCAAAATGGATCGCGCTGATCATCCGGTTCTCGCCAACACCGCCCGTGCATGTTTCACAAGTGGCGCCGAGGTTAACACCCTCCAAAATATCAATCTCGCCCGACAGTGGCCAGCCGCCGTAGACGCTGCTGGCGGGCATCATCCATACCGCAGGCCAGGTGCCTTGGCCCTTGGGCGGCTTCGCACGAAATTCGACCTTTCCGTATTTCCAGCTGGAAATGCCAAGCGTTCGGATTTTGCCGGAGGTATATTCCTGCGTCTTTTGCGGATACGGCTTATTCGAAAATTCCGGAGGCAGATCTGGACCCGTAAACGTCTCTTTATGCGCGATTAATTGGAGATTCCCATCGGCGACCTTAATGTTTTTGGACCTATCGGTGTAGCATTGCCGTTCCTGATTGCCGCCACCCCAGCACGATTTTTCAGGCTTCCATTTTTTGCGGTCCAATTTGGTCCCATCAAACTCATCGGCCCACACAAGCGTCCAGTTATTTTCTGAAGCCTGTGCTGTGGCCGCCGTTGTCCAGCACGCCGTCAAACCGATCATAGCACCGAGCAAGGCAATTTTGGACGGCATAGCTTTCTCCTGAAACGCGGGCTGAAAGAAAAACGGACCCAAGTCATATGACCAAGGTCCGCTTTTCCGCAACACTGATACTAAGTGTTAGAACTCAAATCGAGCAAGGAAAGTGAAGCGTCGATCGTTCCGGAACGCCGAGCGCGTTGCGCGGGTGCCGTCAAAATCGATGACTTGTGATGTCTGTGTGACTTCATCAAGCAAGTTCACGCCCTGAATGCCGAGTTTCAATTGCTTGGTCACAGAAACAAAGATGGATCCGTCAAGCTGGCCTGTTGCTTCGCCGTAAATGGGCGAGAACGGGAAGATGACGTCGCGTGGTGTCTGCACAAATTCAGACCGCCAGTTATACGCCAAGCGGAATGACAACGGACCCTTTTCGTAGAATCCGACGGCATTGACCGTGTGCTTCGAGACGCCAGCCAATGGCAGTCCGCCCGAAAGCGGGCTCTGTTCTGAACCGAGCGAAGCGTTGTTGAAATCGCCAGCATCAACATAGGTATATGTCAGACCGGCGCCCAAACCGCTTAATAGGCCAGGCAGGAAATCGTAAGTTTGCTGATAAGCAACTTCAACGCCCTTCAATGTTCCGCCGTCGCTATTCACCGGTGTGTTGAACAGAATATCGGTGTTGACGCCCTTCGGCGTGACAAATGGACGCACTATGGCGCCGCTATTCACGATATTGCTGATATCCTTTACAAAGCCGGATACCGTTAACGAGCCGATGTCTGCCCAATACCATTCGACAGAAAGGTCATAGTTCACCGATTCAACAGGGCGCAGGAAGCGGTTACCCGTGTTGATGGCAAGCAACGGACCCGTGGCCAAAAGCCCACCGGCACGCAGATTGTTGGTGTTGTCATATGCACCGCCACCCGATGTGAATGCGGATAGATCTGGCCGGGAAATACCCTTTGAGATTGCACCACGCACCAAGACGCCATTGCCAAAATCAAGTTTCGCGTTGAAGTTGGGCAGCCAGTTTGTGTAGCGAATGTTCAGCGGGTCGGAAATGACCTCACCTGTAAACAACGACGCATATGTCGCTTGGCGCGCGGCCGACAAACCGCAATAGCCAGGCACCGGTGTGATATTATTGGCGAGAATAAAGGCACATGAGCCCTGCACTTCCGCCAGTTGGACTATGCCATCACGGTTGCCGTTAGCGTCGAAATATTCAGGCGTCGGTAGGCTGAACGAACCGCCGCTTCTCACCTTGGTGCTGACATAACGCATTCCGATATTGCCGCTGAGTGTTGCGCCACCAAGATCCGCGCCAAAATCGACGCGTGCATAGGCGGCGTTCGTGCTTTCTTCGACGTCCGAAATTTCACCAGCTGTCCATGGACCACCCGCTAGGGCACCCGAACGGGCTGAAATCGGGAACCATGCGTTAGGCGTCAGGGTGGAACCGGTAATCGCATTCGCCTGCGTCCGGATGGCGCCGCTCAGATAATCAGCGACCATATTGTCGCCGCCGAAGAAGAAGGCAGAGCCATCCCCAAGCGGAACCGGCGCATTACCGCGCTGGAAGCTGTCACCAAATGGATTACGCAAATTCGCAGAGTTCGGGAAGTCGCGGACATATGCACCGCCACAACCGAATGCCTGGTAATCTCCGCAGTTCCAGTTACCGCCACGTCCTGTCCATGGCGCGCCCAAATTGCCCCAGTTGGAGAAATTCGCGCTGCGCGTTACGCGGTTGCGGTCACCCCAACGTGCGCCAAAACGCGCTTTTTTGAAAAAGCCGTCATCGCTAACGTCATATTCGGCATCGGCGCGCATGCTGGTCAATTCACCTTCATTCTTCACCTGATTGTCGATGAGGAACCAGTAAAAGGTCTTGCTCGGGTCATTGAAATAGCTCGACGGCGATGTAGCGAGCCCGGGTTTCAGAAACTCGACGAGCGGCGTGCTGCCGCGGTTGTCGATACGCAAATCGGCATAGGTCTGCATTGCGGAGATGAAACCATCTTCGGTACGATCCGATTTGATGTGCTGTACTTCAAAGTTGAAACGTAACCGATCGGTGGGGCTCAGCTTGATATGGGCCGAGAAATCTTCGGTCTTTGCCGTGTCTTCACGTTGGAAACGCAGCAATTCGGTTGGGATCCCGCTAACACCGCCAGAGGATTGGGTCAGTGTGCCTGCGACGAATTGATTATCGTCATAGATCGCGGTTGTGCCCGGCGCGAGTACAGGAAACAGCGCATCGTCATTCACCAACGCCAGTACGGCGAATTCGTTCAACGTCGCATTGGTCGACGCGCGCAGATATTCGACGGTGACCTCAGCACGGCCATCATTGCTTTCCCACTGACCAACCGCCGAAAATGAATTGCGGTCACGGTTCAGGTCGGTTGTGCGAACGCCGGCACCTTTCGGGACAAAAACGGAATTTGCAGGCGGAAAGTTGGACGCGTTCAAAGGCGTGCCGCCGCCGAAACCGCCAGATCCGACGGGACGCACACGGATACATGGGCCAGTCAGCGAACGGTCGCGATAGCAAGGATCGGTAATTTGCGATGCATCGGTGCGGGTTGCCAGTTCAGATTGGCTATAAGCCAGCTGCAGGCCAAAGGTACCAATGCCGGTCTCAAATGTATTTGAACCCAGAATGGAAAAGCCCGGCGACCATTTCTTCGCCATGTCCCCATAATTGCCTTCAATCGAGCCAGCGACATGAAAGCCCGGTTTGTCGAGCGGCTTGCGCGTCACAAGGTTGACGGAGCCAGAGATATTGCCTTCCAGCATGTCCGAGGTCGAGTTTTTGAAAACCTCGACA
>NZ_JBILAF010000111.1:0-6601 GCF_044354325.1 Sphingorhabdus sp.
GGCCCAACAATTCAGGCGAAACGTCATTGAACGACAATTCCCGGCCACCATTGGCCGAAAAGATTTCGCGGCCGTTCAGGTTCGACAGGACATATGGCAATCCGCGAATAACAACGCCTGAACCTTCAACCGAAAAGCGGTCGGGGTCATTGCGCTGTTCAAAACGTGAGATGTTGACGCCAGGGACGCGCTGCAATGCTTCTGCAACGGAACGATCGGGCAGCGCGCCAATATCTTCGGAGGTGATTACATCAACAAATGTGTCGGCTTCACGCTTTATACTCTGCGAGTCTGCGAGAGATTTTTTATAGCCGCTCACGATGATCGCGTCTTCAGCCTCAGCGCTTTCCGCAGCTTCAGCGGGCTGTTCAGCCGTTTGTGCGAAAACCGGCTGCGCTGCACATAGTGCAATACTGGATGCCGTCGTCAAAACAGCAAGGCGCTGCAATCGCGATGCTCCGAATAAAGATTTGCGTGCCAAATGACCCTCCCTGATGTCGATTCGGAGGATATGAACTCCCCCTTTATCATAACACATATCCACAATTGAGAGCGTTCACAAGAGATAAAATGAACGTTCACAATTTGCAGTTCTCGTCTATATGGCTACGCAGGATGTTTAAGGGAGAAGTCGGATGGCAATCGATCACATCATCATCGTGGGCGGAGGAACCGCTGGCTGGATGGCGGCTGCTGCGCTGTCCCGTATTCGCGCGGGTCGTCCCGTGGCGATTACGTTGATCGAATCGGAAGAGATCGGAACCGTCGGTGTTGGCGAGGCGACGATACCTCCGTTTCTGGACTTTAACCGTCTGCTCGAAATCGACGAGCGCGACATGCTCTCCATGGTCCAAGGCAGTTTCAAGCTGGGCATTCAGTTCGTCAACTGGGGCAAGATTGGCGACAGCTATATCCACCCCTTTGGCAATTATGGCTATCAGGTCGATGGTATTTCATTTCACCATGTGTGGCACAAATATCAGCAAGCCGGCGACAAGCGCCCCATTCAAGTTTTCAACGTCGAAACAATGGCCGCGCATTTCGGGCGCTTTGCGCGAACGGAAGATTATCAACGCGACGATTTGCCGCCCGTTAACTACGCCTATCATATCGACGCCGGACGCTACGCCCGATATTTACGCAATTATGCAGAAACGCGCGGCGTTGTCCGCCGTGAAGGCAAGATTTCTGATGTCACATTAGACAATGAAAGCGGTTTTGTATCGTCGGTGACAATGGAAAATGGCGACGTGTTGAAGGGCGATCTGTTTATTGATTGCTCTGGCTTCCGCGGCCTGTTGATCGAACAGGCGCTGAAAACAGGTTATGACGATTGGTCCAATTATCTGCCCTGCAACCGTGCGGTAGCACTGCCATGCTTGCGTGAAGATGGCAGCGGTCCATTGCCCTATACCCGCGCAACCGCCCATTCGGCGGGATGGCAATGGCAGGTTCCCTTGCAGCACCGCAACGGCAACGGCCATGTCTATTGCAATGAATATATGTCTGATGACGAGGCACATAGCATCCTGGTCAACAACATCGCCGGAAAACCCGGCGCTGAACCAAATTTCCTGCGTTTTGTAACGGGTCGACGTAAAAAGTTTTGGAACAAAAATGTTGTCGCGCTTGGTCTGGCATCGGGCTTTATGGAGCCGCTTGAGTCCACCTCGCTGCACCTTGTGAACACAGGGATTAACAAGCTGATTGCGTTGCTGTCTCTCGATGGCGTGACGCAAGCGCAAGAAGACGCGTTCAATCGCCTGACCGGCAAGGAATATGCCCGCATCCGCGATTTCCTTATCCTGCATTATAACAGCACAACGCGTGACGACAGTCCGTTCTGGAACTATTGCCGCAATATGCCCGTGCCCGACAGCCTTACCGAGAAGGTCGAGCTGTTCCGTCAAAACGGCCAAATATTCCGCGAAGATGACGAGCTATTTACCGAAACCAGCTGGGCCGCTGTCATGATGGGGCAGGGTATCAAGATGGGCGGGCACAACGCCATGGCAGACGCGGTGAGAGAACCAAATACGCGGCGCGAAATTGACGAAATGGAAAAATCGATCCAGTTTGTAGTCCAGCACATGCCGTCACATGGCGAATATCTGAACCGATATTGCCCCGCCCCTGCTTGAAAAAAGCAATTTCCCTCATCAAACCGGGGTTCAATCGGCCAGAGCCACGTCCTTTTTCCCCAGTGCCCCGAGCTCGCCTGATTCACGGGCTTTTCGGCCGTACACCAACTCGAACAATGGGCTTGCCATCATCGTGGTGACAATCGCCATAAGCACCAGCATTGAGAATAATGTCGGTCCGATTATGCCTTTTTGCAGGCCGATGTTGATGATGATGAGTTCCATTAAACCACGTGAGTTCATCAACGCGCCGATACCCAATGCGGTACGATTGTCTTCGCCAGCAACCCGCGCGGCGACATAGCACGCACCAAATTTGGCGACGATTGATCCCGCCAAAATGACCAGTGCGATCAACAGCAACGGAATCGTGTTGACCATATCCATGCGCGTGTTGAGCCCTGAATAGGTAAAGAACATCGGCAGCAACAGAACGACGGCAAGCGGCTCAACCTTCTTCTTTAGCTCTTCAACAAATAGTCCGCGGGGCATAACAACCCCCAGAATGAAGCCGCCGAAAATTGCATGGATGCCAACTGCGTCCATGATGAAAGCGGACAGACAGAATGCAGCGATGGTTATGCCAAGCACAGTCATGCTCATTTCACCCTCGCGCTCGACTATCCGGCCCAGCGGCGCGAAAATTTTGTGACCAAACAGGATGATAAACGTGGCGTAAAGCAGCCCGCCACCTATTGCGAGAACGGCAACGCCGGGGCCCGCGCCAAAGGTTGCCAGAACCAATGCGAGCACGCACCAAGATACAGCGTCGTCAAAGGCACCGGCGGTAAGGGATAATGTGCCGAGCGACGTTTTTGCTAGCCCTCGTTCGTTAATGATGCGCGCTAACATCGGAAACGCGGTCAGCGCGATGCAGGCGCCCATGAACAAAGTCGCGCTTGATTGCGAAATTCCCGGTGTAAAGAGACCCGGAACGGTCAGCAGCCATGGGGTTAGCCATATTGCAATCAAAAACGGCACCACGATGCCAGCTAATGATACGCTTATCGCGCTCTTTGCTTTGGATTTGAAATGGTCCAGTTGCAACGTTGTGCCGACCAAAAACATGTACAAACCGACGCCAAGTTGTGCCCCTGAATATAGCACGTTTTTAGTCGGTCCGGGGAAAACCGCGGCCTGTGCATCCGCGAAAAAATAGCCAAATAATGATGGGCCGAGGATCACGCCCGCGATCATTTCGCCAACAACCTGGGGTTGACCAAGATATTTTTGGCCCAGTTTGCCGACGATCCGGCAGGTTAATATGATGATAGCTAACTGCAAAAAGAAGTGGACGCTAAAATCCGTCGGCGTGAAGCTACTTACAGTCGCGGCCTGGGCAGGACCGTTGGGATCCAGCACTTTGGAGAGCGTTTCTATTGCGCTTTCTAGCATTTCAGAAAACATACCCTCCCCTTTCTATGGATATGAAGCGCTTACAGGTGGCTGCAATTATATTGACCATTTGTGGACCAGAAACGTCGCCATAGGGCAACCCATGACACGATTGCGGTAGCAGCGCATAGAGCATAATTTTGCTATTTGAGCAGAAAAGTAATCAGGGCGCTTCTAATTTAGAAGTAAACGGCCGCATTCCGCGCACGCTAGAGCGCCCGCCCTTTCCGGGATCACTTCTGCCGTCAGATCGGTCCCAGGTGCTGGCAGTTACCCAATTTTGGTAGTCAGTTGCTTGCGCAAAACTCATCCTGCTTCGAACAATGATTCAACTGATAGGCCTTCGAAGGCCTGCATTAACCATTCAGCGGATTTCGAGGGTGCCAACCAGCTCAGGAATTGTATGTCCCCTTTTGGTGCTATCCCATGCTAATCTGAATGACGTATATTGGGCGCAAAGCTGCCATTGGCACGAGCGGCCTGATTTAGCCGGGGGGTTAACGACGGGCACTGCATACACCTAACCTTCACAGTCCCGGGCATCCACTTTTAATGTAAACTCGACTGGACTGCGTTCTAAATACGAGCAACAACACATTGCGCGTCGGCACTGATCGAAGCGGCTTGCCCTGCCGGCTGTAACCGGGGGGCTGTGGGTGGTGACAGAAGGCATTGGGCCTGCTGCGATCGGAGACCACCTATGTTAAAATCGTCAAGCCGCAAGAAGCAGGCCACTGCTGTCGTCGCCGACCTTATTGATATGTCATTAGCGGACGTTAGAGCAGAATGGCAGAAACGCTATGGTCCGCCGCCTAAGCATCGAGCGGGAGATTTGTTGCGGCGGGTGTTAGCTTGGCGCATCCAAGCGGAAGCTTTCGGCGACCTAGATGCTGCGACGCGGCGGATACTCGCTAAGGAGCAAAACGTCCTGCGGCCTGCTGCCCAGCCAGGTATGCGACTGGCCCGCGAATGGGCGGGCCGTCGCTACGAGGTGGTCGTGATAGAAAGCGGCGTGGTCTTTGAGGGGCAGACCTTTGGAAGCCTCTCAGAAGTTGCGCGACACATAACTGGGCGCAAGTGGAACGGACCGCGCTTCTTTGGCCTGCGGGGTGTCAACGTACGATGACCGAGGCAAAGACAAGGTTCCGCTGTGCTATCTACACGCGCAAATCAACCGATGAAGGCCTTGAGCAGAACTTCAACAGTCTCGACGCACAGCGTGCCGCCTGCGAGGCGTATATCCAAAGCCAAGCTGGCGAAGGCTGGGAATGCCTGCCGCAAGTTTATGACGATGGTGGATGGTCGGGCGGTAATATGGAGCGACCTGCTCTTAAACGGCTTCTTGACGAAATCTCCAAAGGCCAGGTGGATATAGTCGTGGTCTACAAGGTCGATCGATTGACCCGAAGCCTAACAGACTTTGCCCGCATTGTTGAAACGTTCGATAACAATAAAGCTTCCTTTGTGAGCGTGACCCAAGCGTTCAACACAACGAACAGTATGGGCAGACTTACACTCAATGTCCTCTTGTCCTTTGCACAGTTCGAACGCGAGGTCACAGGCGAGCGAATCAGGGACAAGATTGCTGCATCCATGGCACGTGGTATCTGGATGGGCGGGAGCATCCCTAAAGGCTATGACCTGGGAGACCGCAGGCTGGATGTAAACCCGATAGAGGCGGAACAGATCCGCTACATATTCAAGCGCTATCTTGAGCTAAACTCCCTCATCTCTCTCGCCAAAGATCTTGACCAAAACAACATCCGATCCAAACGATGGACAGCGCGAAGCGGGAAGGAACGGGGCGGATATCTTTACGGCCCAAGCGGGCTATCTTATCTGCTGCGTAATCGGATTTACCTAGGCGAAATAACCCACAAGGATAAGTCTTATCCTGGCGAGCATGATGCCATCATCGACACGGACCTGTTCCAGCAAGTGCAGGACCGTCTTGCCGCAAACCATCACAAATTTGTGAATAGGCAAACGCGCTCTGCAGCCTGCCCGCTTCACAACAAAATCTTTGATGCCCAAGGTAAACCCATGCGGCCAAACTTTGGCTACGGCCGGGGCAAGAAGATATATCGTTATTATGTGAGCGACACATTGCTTCCGCTCGGTAGGCTCAAAGCTGGAAGTACAACTCCCCTTGGCGACAGGCTGTCGGCAGAGCGGACAGAACGATTTTTGCAGGATCGGCTCGTCTCTCTTCTTCCCCTAGGCATTGCTACTTCCGAGATCTTCGACGCCATTAAGAGGGTCATGTTCTCCTCCAACAAGCTGACCGTGACGTTGGAAGTTGCGGCGTTGATTGACACTAACGCATGCGAGGACACGCTGCTTGCCAAAGCACAGCAGATCGATCTGGCCGCAAAGATACACGATGACGATCTCGTGCTGTCCTTAGATGCGCGGCCAGTACGACGTGGCAAGTCGGTGCGGTCCACCGACAGCTTTTTGGATGCGCCCGAGCAGAAAAGAGTTTTAGCCGAACTGGTACGAACCTCGCACCGCAAGCTGACGGAGTTGAACGCCTCACCACTTCATCCCGAGATGCACGAGCACATGTCCACGCCGGTCAATGAATGGACCCGCGAGCGCATTGCGATAGGGCTATTGGCGCCTGATATCCAGAAAGCGCTTCTTACTGGAACTGCACCTTTAGGGCTTGATCCCGAGAAGCTTCTGTCTCGCGATATACCTCTGGACTGGGAAGGTCAGAGGAAGTTTTTAGGCATGAAGCATGCTGCCTAGAATGCGCGAACTTCCATAAGTGTCACGGGCTATCGCGCGTAGAGACTGAGGGTCAAATCAAGGCGGTTTGGCCCTCTTTTGGTCTCCGCAGAGACTTTGGATTGCCTGCAGCTAGGCCGGAGGCGCTTAGGAACGCGGGGTTTATGATTGAAAAATGTCAGCGGGGTTTTAGCTGTGAGGTGTTTGGAGGCCCGAGCCGGAATCGAACCGGCGTGCAAGGATTTGCAGTCCTCTGCGTCACCACTCCGCCATCGGGCCCCTAAACAACAACTTGCCAGATCAGCATGCCATCATGTGGTGAAGGCGGGCGT
>NZ_JBILAF010000007.1:0-36534 GCF_044354325.1 Sphingorhabdus sp.
CTTTTCCTACAACCTAGCAGCCGAAGGCCTTGCCGATACCAGCCACCCAAAGGGCGAGCATAGCAAAGGCTCGCTCATTCATGACAATGCGACCGGCATCCTGTTTTACCGCAACATTTGGGCGCATAATGTCGAACGCAGCCCGTTGATCAAGGGCGGTGCACAGGCGGCGATGATCAACAATTTGATCTACGACCCGGGCAAGCGCGCGATGCATTATAACCTGATGGCGCTCGAATGGGCTGGCCAGCCTTATGTGATGGGCGAAATGACAGCCGTCGGCAACGTGATGCGCGCTGGCCCCTCCACCGACAAGGATTTGCCATTTCTCATGCTCGGCGGTGACGGTGATCTGCGCTATCATGGGCGTGACAACATTGCCGTCGATAAATTTGGCAAGCCCTTGCCGATGTTCGGCCGCTATGGTGAAACCCGCGCCAGACTGATTGAAGTAAAGAAACCCGTTATCTGGCCATCGAACATTGCCGTCCTACCGGCGCGGGATGTTGAAACCCATGTGCTGGCCAATGCGGGCGCCCGTCCGTGGGATCGGGACGCAGATGATATCCGCGTGCTGTTTTTCATCGCCGAGGGGCGCGGTGAAATCATCGACGATGAGACAGAGGTTAGCGCTTATCCATCACCAAAGCCAACAGCAGCGCCATTTGTAGAGGCCGATTGGGACCTTGACACCATGGAGCCCAAATCCGGTCTCTATCCCGGCCAAAAGGCCCCGGCGCAGGAAACCATGTCCGCACGCGACCGCTTTATGCGGCAGTGATCAACGGCATATGATTTTCTCTCTGCTCATGCTCATGGCCGCACCGCCGATGGTCGTGGTCAACGAGCGTGATGTTGTTCGGCAGGAAGCGCCGCCCCATGGGGCCATCGGCATGAGCACCGCCTATCGCATCAGCGACGTTGTGCCGCAGCCGCGGACGATGGAATTTCGCAAACGGGTGTTGCACAAGGGCGCGGCCATTGGGCTGCACCCTATTGCGCATGACGAAGTGTATTATGTCCTGTCGGGCGAAGGCGAAGTGACCTCCGATGGCGTGTCGCAACGGCTACGCCCCGGGATGGCGGCGTACTTATATAACGGCGCTGTGGTGGGCATAAGGCAAACGGGTAACAAACCCCTCAGCCTCATCATTAGCTACCCCGTCACGCCCAAATAGGGACCTTCAAGTACCGGGCTGAATATAAGGGATGCGCGCAAATAGTTCGCGTTCCCATTTACGCGGATCATTCTCCACGCGGCTGTTCGTGTCAAAGATCATCGTTTCGCGCTTCGCCAAGCTATAGGGTTGCCACCCCGGATTGCCGGTGCGTGCAAAGCGCACAAACGCATCCATGATCCGTACGCTCATAGCCTGCTGTTCCGCAGAGGGTTCGGGAACGGTTCCGAACGATAGCCCGATATCGTCGGTGTGTTTGGCCTGTTCAAAATCGAGCTGATACACAAAGGCGGGTGCGCCTGCTTTGGCGCGTTCTTCGGCCTCTATAACCTGCCCACGCCAACTGCGCGCGGTGGTGACGATGCGGTGGAACAATTCCAAAGGCGCCGCATCCGGATATTGCGATCGGAATTGCCGAACCACCCACTCTGGCTGCGCATCAATCCGCATTTCCGGAGCGACACGACGCGCCAGATTGTCAAAATCAAGCCCGGCCAATTGCTTGGCATTCGGCGCGTAAAATGCCCGCGATTCCAGCACCGTATTCCCCAACATCATGGGAATATCCAGTGATTGCGGCGCAGCGTCTGGCCAGAATGGATGCCGGTGTAAATTACGCATATCCAGCACGGGCCCCATATACACGCCGCCGCCCAATATCGGATCTTGCGCTGACAAGGCAGCAACCAACTGTTCTGCCGGCACTGTTGCAGGGTCTTGGCCGTTCAGTGCCGCCTGAAGCGCGGCCGCGCGCTTCTCCGCATTTAACGGGCCTGTCGCGGTTACCTGCTGGCCACTCATTGTAATGGCCTTGTGGAACAGGCCTTTGGCAGCAGGCATTGACATCAGTGTAGCGATTTTCGCGCCGCCGCCCGATTGGCCGAAGACGGTCACATTACTAGGGTCACCGCCAAATTCGGCAATATGTGCCTGAATCCATTGCAGCGCGAGGATGAGGTCCAGCTGGCCAGCATTGCCGCTGTCGGGAAAGCGTTCGGGCGAATATAAATAGCCAAATGCGTTGAGCCGATGATTTACGGTCACGACAACAACATCACCATGTGCAGCCAGCGCCACGCCGTCATTTACAGGGTCCGTGACGCTTCCCGTCGAATAAGCTCCGCCATGGAAATAGACCATGACCGGTCGGGGCTGCTGTGCCTTTGCCTTGGGTGCCCACAGATTAAGGAACAGGCAATCCTCACTTGCCGGAAGGTAACGGTTGCCGGGCTGCGGACAGGCTGGCCCAAATGACGCAAAGGCACCCGCCGAGGGCGCAACAAATGGCACAGCGCGCGGCGCAGCAAAGCGTTCGGCGACGCCATATCTTATGCCTTTTAAAATGCGGAGATGTGATTGCGCTTTGGACGCATATGTCGGCACCGCAGCGATGGCCATTGCCCCGCCCAAAACAGCACGGCGGCTGAAATGGTTAGCGTCGGACGTCAAGATTTCCGTCGACGAACGCGTCGATGTCAGCCTGCCCAAACAAACTCGCATCACCCGGCAATGAATGTTTGAGGCAAGTCAGCGCAAGGCCCGTCTTCGCCAAAGCGTCGGCATCGCCGCCCGCGAAATGCGCATGCAGCACACCGGCGGCAAAAGCATCGCCTGCGCCAATGCGGTCGATAATACCGGTGACATCAACCTCATCGGTTTGCGCAAAGCTGTCGCGCAAATCAACACGCGCGGACAATTGGTGATGATCCGCACTGACGAGATGCCGCGCGGTCGACGCAATCAGTTTTAACGATGGGAATGCATCAAAAGCAGCCTGTGCCGCTTCGCGTCTGCGGTCGGCACCGTCGCCGGAGAAGTCCTTACCGAGGACCAAAGATATATCACGGTGATTGCCGAACAGGATATCCGCCATGCCGATCAATTCGCTCAGGATCGCGCGCGGGTTGCTGTCCCAACGTTCCCACAACATCGCGCGATAATTGCCATCGAACGAAATCGGCACGCCCAGTCGCACCGCCGCTTTTGCGGCTGCTAATGCAGCCTCGGCAGATTGCGGCCCGAGTGCCGGCGTAATACCCGACAAATGCAGCATCTGTGCATCTGCGAGCAATTCATCCCAATCAAAGTCCGCTGCCGTCGCCTGCGCGAAGCTTGAACCCAAGCGGTCATAAACGATTTCAGAAGCACGAAGCCCCGCGCCCTGCGCCAGAAAATACAGACCCATGCGCCCGTCGCGTATCTGCACCTTTTTGCAGTCGACACCATGCGCGCGGATCGATGACACCGCGCCGCGCCCCAGCGCATTGTCGGGAACCGCGCTGATCATTGTCGTCGCATGCCCCAAATGCGCAAGGCCAACGGCAACATTTGCCTCGGCACCACCCACTTGGATATCAAAGGATGGCGACTGCATAAGCAGCTCCCGCCCCGGGGCCGTTAGCCGAATAAGCAATTCACCAAAGAAAACGACTGGCTTTGACATTACCGGACGTTAGCGCGCCAACCAGCCGCCATCAACGGCCAGAATGTGGCCATTGACATAGTCGGCAGCAGACGACGCCAAAAACACTGCGGCTCCGCCAATATCTTCGGCCTTACCCCAACGTCCGGCCGGAATGCGCTCAACGATTTGACGGTTGCGGTTTTCATCGGCTTGTAGGGCTGCCGTATTATTGGTTTCAATATAGCCCGGTGCGATGGCGTTTACATTAATGCCCTTTGCCGCCCATTCATTGGCCATCGCCTTGGTCAAGCCGCCCACGCCAGATTTCGACGCGGTGTAGCTTGGCACGCGAATGCCGCCCTGAAAGGTGAGCATCGACGCGATGTTGATGATCTTACCCGAACCTTGCGATATCATGCCTTTGGCCGCAGCCTGCGACAGGAAGAACAAGGTTTTAAGATTGGTGTCGATCACCGCATCCCAATCTTCTTCGGTAAAATCCACGGCATCATTGCGGCGGATGATCCCGGCATTATTCACCAAGATATCCAGCCGCCCGAACGCCGCCTGTGTTTCATCAACGACGCGCGCGACGGGCTCAATGGAAGACAGGTCAGCGGTAATGTTCACCGCCTTGCGTCCATTTGCTTCGATCAAAGCCAGCGTTTCTGTCGGCGCGGAGCGACCCGCGACGGCAACATCCGCGCCTGCTTTTGACAAGGCGACGGCAATTGCCTGACCAATGCCCGTATTGGCACCAGTGACCAGCGCCGTTTTGCCCGAAAGATCAAATGGCGCGGTCATATCAGGCTGCCACGCTCCGCAGATAGGCCGACATTTCTTCATCCTGCGAATTGGCATAGAAATATTCGGCGAAACGTTCACCGGCAATCGCCGCCTTCAGCAGATCCTGATCAACCGTTTTGAGGACGGTCAGCATGTCGCGGCAAGATGCTGCCTTAACATCCTTTAATATGCTGCGGTTGGCGGCCATGAAGTGCGCGCGCTCCTTGGGGTAACCCGCGCCGCCTTCATTTTCGAAAATCTTGCGGTAGCAATCTTGCAGGTTCAGTTCGGCTGCCCAGCCAAAGCCTTTTGCATAAGGCATCGACATCGCGTTGCCGTCGTTGATCTGGCTGAACAGGAACGCATCGGTCGGGTCGATCACAAGGCCACAAAATACGCCGGGCATTGCGTTACACGCCAACATGGAACCCATGCCAGTGCCGCAACCCGTCACGACAAAATCAGCCGCTTTGGAGTTCAGCAAAATTCCGGCAAGCAAACCGTTCATGACATAGGTCAGCGAAGCGGCATCCTCTGCGCTATACATGCCATAGTTGAATACCTGATGGCCCAATGGCTCTGCGACTGCAGTCAGTGCATCGTTAATGATGCTGTTCTTAGCCGCTTGGCTATTTTCGGTGATCAGCGCGATCTTCATAAATATCCTTTCCCGTCAAACCCGATGGTTTGTAATCAAAATCTGCAATGAAGGTAACCGGTGTCATCTGCAAGTGCAATATCGTCATTTCATCGGCGGAGCGACCGAACCGCGCCGTACGAGCGTCGACACGAAGGTCGATGGCTCCTGATCCTCTGGCGAGACAGAGGTCGCATCGCCGATGATCTTAAGTGCTGCCGACCGGCCCATGGCAACAATGGGCCAACGCACTGTTGTCAGCGGCGGCCAAACCCGTGCGGCAATGGGTGTGTCATCGAATCCAATGATCGATAATTCTTCCGGCACGGCGATGCCGCGTGACCGCGCCGCAAACAGAACGCCTGCGGCCATTTCGTCGTTGCACGCAAAAATCGCCGTCGGCCGCGGCTGCAAATCAAACAGGCTTTCGGCCGCAGCAATTCCCGATTCGAACGTATATTGCCCATCGGCGATCAGACTGCGGGGCAGCTTTATGCCCGCTTCGGCCAATGCGAATTCAAACCCGTCGCGCCGTACTTGCGCCGAGTTGAAACCATGCGGCCCGGAAATCAGCCCAATGCGGCGGTGTCCCTGCGCGATCAGGTGGCGGGTCGCCTCAATCACCGCATCCCTGTCATTGGACGCCACCATATGATCGGGATCATCGAGCACGGACGATCCCATGCGTACATATTTGCAATTCACCTCTTCACACAGGCGCGCGAGGGCATCTATTTCCGAAATAGGTGGCAACAAAACGACGCCGTAAAGCCGCTGTCGCACCAAAAAGCTGCGCACATCGTCAAGCATGTCAGGCGAACTCCTGTCCACCGGACGCACGACCAGTTCAAAGTCTGTGTCACGCAGCGCCTCCAATATGCCTTGCTGCATATTGAGTATCATCTGCGCATTCGGGTTGTCGTGGACAAGGCCAATAAGGAAATTGCGGCCCAAGGCGAGCGCACGCGCTTGTGGATTGGGGACATAGCCCGTTTCGCGAATAACTGCCTCAATCTTTTCCCGCGTATCATCATGCAAGGAGCCAGAGCGGTTTATGACGCGGCTAACGGTCTTTTTTGAAACCCCGGCAAGCCGTGCGATATCATTGATCGTCGGCTTTGCCGCCGCCTTGTTCCGAGGTTTTGGGACGCTCTTCATATCAGCTGCATAGCAAGAATTGCATATCGATACAGCAAAAGTTGCGAACAACATCTGGCGCATCCTTGCAAATGACACCGGTTTCCCATAACAACCACCATAACGGAATTTTCAATGAGGGACGCAGATTATATCTGCGCAAACGATCGCCCATGATAGCAACGAATATTGCCAACCAATTTGTTGCAGCGCGGCGTCACGGCCGTCATCTGCCGGAATATCCGGGCCCCATACCTGAAAGCTTGTCGGCAGCTTATGCGGTTCAGGACGCAGCGATTCATGCGACCGGCCAGTCCGTCATTGGATGGAAAGTCGGGCGCATTTTCCCGCCGCTGTCTGAAAAATTTGGCGCGAACCGTCTGGCCGGGCCTATCTTTACCTCGCGCACTTTGTCGGCGGATGCAGTCGCGTCTGGCAACATATTCACGGGCGGATTTGGCGCAGCCGAGGCCGAATTTCTGATCAAGATCGGCTCCGACCTACCGCTTGGTAAGCATGATTACACGCTGGAAGAAGCAGAACGCCAAATCGAGGCGGTTCATGTCGGTATCGAAATTGCAAGCTCGCCATTGCCCACCATCAATGAGCTGGGGCCAGCCGTAACCGTTTCGGATTTCGGCAATAATAACGGTTTGATCATTGGCCAAGCGATACCCGACTGGCAGAACAGCAACTTTGCCGACTGGGTCGTTCGGTTGGAAATTGATGGCACCGTCGCCGGAAGTGGCTCGGCCAACAGCTTCCCCGATGGCCCGCTCGGCTCCGTGCGCTTCCTGCTCAACAATTTGGGTGAACGCGGCATCGCCATCAAAGCGGGCACATGGATTTCGTCGGGCGCTGTGACAGGCGTGCATCAGGTTACGCCCGGACAATCGGTACAGGCATTTTTTGACACATCATTGTTGGTAAGCTGCACAATAGAGGCCGCGCCAATCGTCTGAATATATCTATGAGAGGAGGATTTATGGAGACCGCTTCAATTCCGGAACGAACCGGCCGATACCGCTGGGCGATCATAGCCCTCTTATTCTTCGCAACGACAGTCAATTATATTGACCGCACGATGCTCGGGCTGCTCGCGCCGACGCTTCAGACCGAATTAAATTGGAACGAGGACGATTACGGAAATATCGTCACCGCATTTCAGGCGGCATATGCGCTTGGATTTTTGTTCATGGGCTATGTCATCGACCGGTTTGGACCCAAAATCGGTTATGCGATTGCGATTTCGATCTGGACGATAGGGCATGTCGCCCATGGCTTTGGCGGTTCGGTTGCATCATTCATGGCCGCCCGCGCTGTGTTGGGCGTTGGTGAGGCAGGCCACTTCCCGGCTGTTGTCCGTTCGAGCAGCGAATGGTTCCCGCAAAAAGAACGCGCGTATGCCATTGGCTGGGTCAATTCGGGGACAACAGTTGGTGTCATCCTAACCGCGCCGACCTTGTGGCTGTTCATGCAGGCGCTTGGCCTTGGCTGGCGCGAGACATTTATTTACTCCGGCCTATTCGGCGTTGTCCTGCTTGGGCTTTGGCTGTGGCTCTACAGCAACCCGCGCGAAAGCGGCAGAGTCAGCGAAGGCGAGCTGAAATGGATTGAACATGATCCGCCCGAAAAGATCGAAAAAATCGGCTGGAGCCGGATTGTCCGCAAGCGCGAAGCATGGGCCTTTGCGACCGCAAAGTTTCTGACCGATCCGGTTTGGTTCCTTATGCTGTTCTGGTTGCCCAAATATTTCAGCACGACCTATGACGTCGATCTTAAGGTCGTACTGTTGCCGATGATCATTATGTATCTTCTGTCCGATGTCGGCAGCATTGCAGGTGGATGGTTCTCATCACGGCTTATTCAACAGGGGCGGACACCGAATTTCGCGCGCAAAGCCACTATGATTATCGCCGGCCTATGTGTGCTCCCGCTGCTCTTTGTCACGGGTGTCAGCAACATGTGGCTCGCGGTTCTGCTGATCGGCATCGCACTGGCCGGGCATCAGGCATTCTCCACCAACCTGCTCTCGATTCCGCCAGACATGTTCCCGAAACGGGCCGTGGGCAGCGTGATTGGTCTTGGCGGATTTGCCGGCGGAATTGGCGGCATGATTATGGCGAAGTCGACGGGCTTGGTTCTTGATGCGACCCAGGGCAATTACACCATCATCTTTGCGATGTGCACCACGGTGTATTTCCTCGCGGTGGCGGCCATCCATTTGCTGTCGCCGCGCCTTGCAAAGGTTGAAGTGCAATAAGCGATGGCACCACGCTTCATCATTGCCAATGCGCGCGATAATGTTGCGATAGCCATTGCTGACCTTGCCCCCGGCGATGTCCTGACAAACGGGTGCATGGTCGCCGAACCCATATCGGCCGGTCATAAGGTTGCCTTGACCGCGATTGCCAGCGGCGACGCGGTTATCAAGCTTGGCCAACCCATTGGCCTTGCGTCTGAAGCCATTGCCGCGGGTGCACATGTGCATAGCCACAATTTGCATTTCGCGCGCACGGCGGCGGGCAGCGAGACCGGGGTTGACCTGCGCACCCCCGAACCGATCGAGGCCAGCTTCGACGGGTTTGTTCGTGCCGACGGGCGCGTGGGTACACGCAACTTCATCGGCATACTGACGTCGGTGAACTGTTCTGCGACGGTGGCGCGCCGCATTGCGGCCCATTTCACGCCGGAACGTCTGGCCGCCTTTCCTTATGTCGACGGCGTCGTCGCCTTCACCCATCATTCGGGATGCGGCATGGCGAAGGACGGCCGCGGCATTGAAAATCTGCGTCACACCATCACAGGATACGCCACGAACCCCAACTTCGCCGGCGTCCTTTTGGTAGGGCTTGGCTGCGAAGTGAACCAAATTCAGGACATGCCCGGCTTTCGCGGGGATGCGCTGAACATTCAAGACGCGGGCGGGACTGCTGCGGCGATCAGCGCCGGCATCGAAATTGCGGAACGCCTTGTGCGCAGCGCCAACCTATGTCGCCGCCAATCTGTCTCCGCTGCCAACCTCACCATCGGTCTGCAATGCGGTGCGTCCGACGGCTATTCCGCGATAACCGCAAACCCGGCGCTGGGTGCAGCAGTCGACCGGCTGGTAGCCGCAGGCGGCCGCGCCATCTTGTCCGAAACACCCGAAATTTATGGCGCTGAACATCTGCTCGTGCGCCGTGCTGTATCACCCGACGTCGCGGATACGCTCGCCGATCGGCTTGTCTGGTGGGAGGAATATGCAGCGCGCGATGGCGCAAGCCTCGACAATAACCCGTCGCCGGGAAACAAGGCGGGTGGCATCACCACCATTCTCGAAAAATCCTTGGGCGCGGTTGCCAAAGCAGGCTCAACACCGCTCAACGCGGTCATTGACTATGCCCGAACAGTGACGGCACCCGGCCTGACGTTCATGGACTCGCCGGGATATGACCCATGCTCTGCCACGGGCCAGATCGCAGGCGGCGCGCATTTGATTTTATTCACGACGGGGCGTGGCTCGGTCTTTGGATCGATCCCCTCGCCGACCATCAAACTTGCATCCAACGCTGCCCTCGCACGAAATATGGCGGACGACATTGATGTCGATTGCAGCGGCATATTAGACGGTATGAGCGTCGAGGACATGGGCGCGCAGATATTCGCCCGCATTCTGGAAACCGCCAGCGGCCAAAAAACCGCGTCGGAATTGCTTGGCCTTGGCGAAAACGAATGGGTGCCGTGGATACCCGGCGCAACCTATTGAATGGAGGCGCGCTTATTTAGCGCCCCAACGCACAGTCCTTTAAAAACCCATGAAGCGCACATTGCCTTCAACCGGCTCGCGCTGGCGCTCAAAACCATTCACCGCAGCCTCTTCATCGCGGTAGCCAATGGCAATGCCGCAGAAGAAAATATGCGTTTCATCCGACACGCCGATGAACTCCTTGATGAGCTTTGCATGCACGGCGAGGAATTCTTGCGGGCACGTGTCCAAACCTTCGCCGCGCAGCAGCAGCATGATCGTTTGCAGCCACATGCCAACATCTGACCATTGCGGCGAGCCCATGCGGCGGTCGAAGTAGCACATCAGCACAGCAGGCGCTTTGAACGACGTGACATTGTTGCGTACGAATTCACTGCGCTGATCTGCGGCTGAACGGCCAATACCCATCGCCTGATACATGGACGCCCCAACCTGTTGCAGGCGCGCCTTACATTCCGGGATGACTTCGGGCTCTGACCATGAATATTCGGGCGGATCCTGCATTGGCGATGCGAGCATCTTTGTCTGCAGTTCCGCAAGCGGCTCCCCGGTGAGGATCGTTGCCTCCCAAGGTTGGAAGTTACAGCCAGAAGGCGCCCACCGCGCCGTATCCATGACTCGGTGCAACACATCCAAGGGAACGGCATCGGGCTTAAACGCCCGGATGGAACGGCGGGAAAGTACGGCTTCGCTAACAGTCAGATTGGTCATACCAGGCTTCCTGCCCCGCACGTCGCCATTGGTCAAGCTGAAGTGACTTATGTACCGAATAATCAGTCAGTTGCTGCACGGCTGGAGTCAAAGCGGTGAGACCCAATGCGGGCCGAAGTAAAGTGCATGAGGGAAATGGTGCCGCCTATAGGATTCGAACCTACGACCCCCGCATTACGAATGCGATGCTCTACCAACTGAGCTAAGGCGGCGCTGGCCTGTTGGCCGTGGGGAGCGCATAGCCAAGTGCGCCAGTGAGTTCAAGTGACCTTGTGCCAAATATCCCGGCCACATGGCCTGCACGCGCGAAACAGCGCGTCGTTATTCGCCGGACAGGACCCAGCCGACGCTGATTTCTTTAGCAGCCAAGGGAACGTCGAGCCGTGCTTCGCTAAAATCGACCTTTTCTCCGGGGCCAAGCGCGCGTGTTTTTGCCTTCATTTTCCAGCTGTAGACGGACCGGCCGCTCGCATCCTTCAGCGTGACCAGCATTTCAGGCACATTTTGCTCCACGGCTGTCGGATTAACGATACTGCCGCTCGCAATGAAATATGGCGTGCCATCCTCGCGTTCGTTGAGTTCGAGATTGTCGTTCAAAACAATGGTCAGATCGGGTTCCGCCGCCGCGCTTGAAAGGCCGATTTCGGGCATTCCGAAATAGGATATCGCGCCGCCAATAGCCGTCACCAAAATGGCAAGGGCGACAGCCGCCATCATCCATATCTTCGAGAGATTCCGGCGCGCCTTGAACGGTGGTTCATGGGCAAAATGGCTCTGCGCAGGCGCATCGTCCAATAATCCGCCGCGCGGCACAGAGGGTTCGGCAAAGGCGGCGTCGCCTTTGGCGGGTCCAGCGCGCATGTCGGCAAAATTTGGAAATGCAGGTTCCGTCGCGTCGGCATCATTTGCGCGTTCTGCGTCCACCGCACTTGGCGCAACGAATGGCGGGGGCGGGGGCGGAGGTTGCGGAACGGGTGCGGGCGCGGGTTCGCCCACGGGTGTAGCCGGTGGCACCGCCTGCACTGGCGGTGTTGCCTCGGCGGGAGGCGCGCTACGCGTGTCCAAGGGTTCAACAGCGGCGGGTGCCGGTGCTACCTGTGGCGCAACCGCCGCCTGAAACCAGCTATGTTTGCAGTTGGCACAGCGCACTTGGCGGCCGTCAACCCCAACGGCATTGTCAGGGACAGCATAACGTGTGCGGCAGGATGGACAGACGAGCAGCATCTCTGCGCATAAACAGCAGCCGCCGATGACTTGCAACCCTGCTTTCATAAAATGCTGTGGACGGAGGAGGTTCATCGGCCGCTGGTCGTATGAATAGCCTTTGCCCCGTCATGCCGTTTGTGCCATTTATCGCATTGATGCAAAGCGTGGTAGAATTCGACAATGTCGGGCTAAGATACGGAGCGGGGGTGGAAACACTCACCGACCTCAGCTTTACTTTGTACCCCGGAAGCTTCCATTTCCTGACCGGCGCGTCGGGTGCGGGCAAGACATCGTTGCTGAAATTATTATATCTCGCGCACCGCCCAAGCCGCGGTGCAATCCGCATGTTCGGGCATGACGCCAGTACCTTGCCGCGCAACCGCTTGCCGGGGCTTCGACACCGGATTGGTGTCGTTTTCCAAGACTTCCGCTTGGTTCCGCATCTGTCCGCTTTCGACAATATCGCCCTGCCGTTGCGCATTTCCGGCGTTCAGGAAAAGGATTTACGCGGTCCAGTCGCCGAAATGTTGGCGTGGATTGGCCTTACCGAACGGGCGGATGCGCGGCCCGCGACGCTTTCGGGCGGAGAACAGCAACGGGTCGCGATTGCCCGCGCGGTCATTGGCCGCCCTGAAATGCTTGTGGCCGACGAGCCGACGGGAAATGTCGATCCGGAAATGGCGCGCCGATTGCTGCAGCTGTTTGCTGCGCTGAACAAGCTGGGGACCACTGTCGTAGTCGCAACGCACGACATCCATTTGCTGCAAGAGATTGAAGGCGCGCAGATGATGCGGCTCGACAAAGGCCGCTTGTCCGATCCCACCGGATCCCTGCGTCACCCGCCACGGCCATTGGTTTTGGACAACTGATGCTGCTGGATTTCGCCCTACCTGCGCATGACCGCAAGCTTATCCCCGAAGGCCGTTTGTCGGGGCCGATGCCATGGGTGATTGCCATCATGTTGTTTCTGACATTGCTGGTGGCGGCAGGTGGGCTAACGCTTGCTGAGGCTGCGCGCCAAGGTGGTCAGGATCTCGCACGGCAAGTGACGGTCCAAATCATCGAGTCAGACCCTGCACAGCGCGCAGCGCAACGTGCCGCAGTCACCCGCGCGCTGCGCAAGCTGGACAGCATTGCAGAGGTAAAGCCCGTGCCGGATGCGCAAGTGCGGGCTTTGCTGGAACCATGGCTGGGTACGGGCGTTATTGACGCAGATGTACCCGTACCGGCGTTGGTGGATGTGCGCTTCGCCTCTGAACCCACTGCCGAAACGCTGACCCGCTTACAGTCAACGCTGCGTTCGGTTGCGCCCAATATCCGGGTGGCTTCGCACAGCAGCTGGATGGCGCCGTTTTTCGAACTCATGCGCGCGCTGCTATGGCTGGCGGCGGCCGTGTTCCTTTTGCTGCTGGTCGCCACGTCGGCTGTCGTGATTTTGGCGGTCCGAAGCACGCTGAACACCCATCGGGAAACGATAGAGATTATGCACATGATGGGCGGCACCGATATTCAGGCCGCGCGCCTGTTCCAACGCCGCGTTGCCTTGGATGCGTTGCTCGGCGGCATCGTGGGTTTCATTGTGGCAGCGGTTGTTATCATTACCGTGGGTGGCCGGTTCGCGGCGGTTGAGCCCGGACTTTTGTCTGGCGCCCACTTTCCTTATTATGGCTGGGCGATCCTTGCGCTCATTCCGCTTGCCGTAATGGCGCTTGCCATGCTTATGGCGCGTATGACGGTGATTTCGGCGTTGAAGAGAATGTTATGATCAGACGGTCCATTGCTTTTATATTGCTTGTCTGGATGCTTGGCTTCGCCTGGTTTGCGTTGCTTTTGCCGCAACCCGCGGCAATCACCCCAACCGACGCCGTCGTTGTGCTAACGGGCGGGCCGAACCGGATTGACCGTGGGCTTGAGATATTGGCATCGGGGCAGTCGCAAAAAATGCTGATTTCCGGGGTCGACCGCGATGTGAAACCGCGGGAGCTTGCCGCGCAATATCCGGGTTCGTCGAAATATTTCAAATGCTGCATCGATCTGGGTTTCCAGTCTGTCGACACCCGATCGAACGCATTGGAAACGGCGGCATGGGCAAAACGGAACAAAGTGACCAGTTTGCGGCTTATTACGCATGATTGGCATATGCGACGCGCACGCTTTGAACTTGACCGGGAATTGTCCGCCAATGTGGCTGTCACCAATGATGCCGTATCGACCCACCCATCGCTGGGCGCGCTGTTCAAAGAATATAATAAATATTGGTTGCGGGCTGTCGCGTCTCTGCTGGGCATGTAACCGATGTTCGCGTTGATCCGATCTGCCTTGTACATTGCCATTTTCTACACTGGGTCGGTGTTTTTCGTGGCCACAGCGTTTTTCGCGCAATGGTTTTCCATTCCGCTGATGCAGTGGGCGGTACGCGGTTGGTCGCGCTGGCAATATGCCTGCTACCGCCGGATTTTGGGCATCACGATTAAAATTGAGGGCCACTTGCCGCACAAGCCCGTGCTCTATGCGATCAAGCATGAAAGCATGTTTGAGACGATCGACATGCCCCGTATGTTTAACAAGCCCGCCGTGGTCACCAAAAAAGAACTGTTCGACATACCCTTTTGGGGGCCCGCCGCGCGCGCTTATGGCATGATACCCGTTGACCGCAACGGCGGCGCGTCAGCACTGCGCGCCATGCTCGGTTTGGCAAAAAAGATGATCGCAGACGGACGGCCCATTGTGATTTTCCCGGAAGGCACGCGTGTCGCGCCGGGCAGCCAGCCGCCGCTGCAATCGGGATTTGCCGGCTTGTACAAACTCATAAACCTGCCCGTCGTGCCAATCGCGGTCAACAGCGGCACGTTAAGCCCGCGCAAGACCGGTATCTGGAAATCAGGGACGATTACGTACAAAGTAGGCGAAGAACTTCCCACGGGCCTGCCGCGCGAAGAAATTGAAGCGCGGGTGCATGCGGCGATTAACGCGCTGAATTAATGCTTGCGTCCAAAGTCGGGCGCGTCGTCATCTTGGCCCTGTTCGACAATCGACCGCCGGATGTCACGCGTGCGGCTGAACAACGCCTCCAGCTCTTCGCCTTTGCCGTACCGGATGGCGCGTTGCAGGACGCTTAAATCTTCCGAAAAACGCTGCAGCATCTCAAGGACAGCGTCCTTGTTCGACAGGAATACGTCGCGCCACATGACGGGATCGGACGCGGCGATGCGGGTAAAATCACGGAAACCACCGGCGGAATATTTGATAACTTCGCTTTGCGTTACGCCTTCAAGATCATCGGCGGTTCCGACGATAGTATAAGCGATAAGATGCGGCAGATGGCTGGTGACCGCCAACACCATATCATGGTGGCGCGCATCCATGATTTCGACATCCGCGCCAAGGCGCTGCCAAAAACTGCGCAAGCGCTCAACCGCTGCCTCTGGCGCATTTTCGGGCGGCGTCAATATGCACCAGCGGCCTTTGAACAGGGTTGCAAAACCCGCATCCGGACCGCTTTTTTCCGTACCCGCAACCGGATGGGCGGGAATGATCATGGCGTTGGGCAGAACGGCCGCAAGCGCGTCCGCCACGCTTTGCTTACATGAGCCGACGTCACTGACGATGGCATCGGCAGGCAGGTCGGACGCGAAGTCCGCTGCCACTGCCCCCATGGCGCCTACCGGTACGCACAATATGACAAGGTCCGCGTCCATGACCGACGCGCCCGAGGTATCGGTGACATCGTCGCATATGCCCAATTGGACCGCGCGTGCACGGACAAGCGGATCGGCATCATGGCCGGTAATCCGCACCGACGGCATGTTCGCCTTAACGGCACGCGCGACAGACGAGCCGATGAGCCCAAGCCCGATCACCGTTAAACGCGCAAACGGCAGCATCAGGCGTTTGCTTCCAATATCTTGCGCAATGCCGCCATGACACCGCGATTTTCATCCTCGGTACCAATCGTAATCCGCAGCCCGCTGCCAAGGCCCTGACCCGGCAGCCAGCGGACGATATAGCCTTCGGCCATCAGGCCATTATAGGCCGCTTCCGCACTGCAATTGCCTTCAAACAATATCATCAGGAAGTTTGCCCACGACGGGATGACTTTCACGCCATGGTTCGACAGTGCCGCACATTCCGCTGCCATCCAATCGCGCCATTCGGCATTATGCTGGCGGCTGCGCGTCACGAAATCTGTATCGCCAAGCGCGGCAATCGCTGCGGCTTGCCCTGCAGTGGTTACATTGAACGGCGCACGCACGCGGTTGAGCGTCGCGATCAGGCCGGGTTGACCATAGCACCAGCCAATGCGTTCGGCCGCAAGACCATAGATTTTGGAAAATGTGCGCGTAATCAGGACATTGTCATGCTGACGCGCAAGCTCCAGCGCGGCAGGGCCGTCATCCTCAAGATACTCGCCATAGGCTTGGTCCAAAACAAGGACGCAGTTGCCGGGTAGGCCAGCATGAAGCCGTGCGATTTCGGCGTCGCTGCAATAGGTGCCGGTCGGGTTATTGGGATTTGCGACGAAAACAACGCGTGTCTTATCCGTCACCAACGCCAGCAACGCATCCACGTCCGTGCCATAATCCTTATCAGGGGCGACAATCACATTGGCAGCGGTCTTCCGCGCGGCGATGTCGTACACCGAAAAGCCGTAGCGGACATAAATGATATCATCGCCAGCACCTGCATAGCCCATGGCGATCAGGTTCAGCAGCTCGTCAGAGCCGGTACCACAAACGATCAGGTCGCTGTCGACGTCATAGGCTGCGCCTAAAGCCTCGCGCAGCGCCGTGCTGGCGGGGTCAGGGTAGCGCGCAAGCGACGCGCCTTTATCGACAAGTGCTGCGGCCGCATGCGGGCTGCAGCCAAGCGGATTTTCGTTCGCGGATAATTTTATCAGCACCCGTCCATCATCCGACTTTGCTTTGCCGGGGGTATAGGCGCTGATGGCTTCGATCCATGGTTTGGCGGTAGGCGTGTTCATGCCCGTGGCCATAGCGGCGCAAGCAACGAAGCGCAACGCTCGCCCTATTTGGCCAACGCACATGAAAGAGTTTCTATTGTTTCGCACGGCCACGCTGATATGGCGTTGCTTATGCAAGAAGATACGCGTTTCGGTCTGGATAAGAAGGCACGCCTGCTGGGACCAGTGCGACTGGACAGCGGCGCGGAATTTGCGCCTGTCGATATCGCTTATGAAACCTATGGCGCATTAAACGCCGATAAATCGAACGCCATTCTCATCTGCCATGCGCTGACCGGCGACCAATATGTGGCGTCCACGCATCCTATGACCGGCAAGGACGGTTGGTGGACGCGTATGGTCGGGCCAGGCAAGCCCATCGACCCCGCACGGCATTGCATCATCAGCATCAACGTCATGGGCAGTTGCATGGGCTCCTCGGGCCCCGCCAGCATCGACCCCATAACGGGTGCAGCCTACGCTATGGGTTTTCCCGTTATCACCATCCCCGACATGGTGCGGGCACAGGCGTTGTTGCTTGACCATCTGGGCATCGAAACGCTTGAGGCTGTTGTGGGCGGATCGATGGGCGGCATGCAGGCGTTAAGCTGGGCAGCCTTATATCCCGAACGGGTGAAGTCGGCGGTCGTGATTGCGTCTACCGCCCGCCATTCCGCACAGAATATCGCCTTTCACGAGGTCGGGCGTCAGGCCATTATGGCGGACCCACGTTGGAACAATGGGGCCTATTATGGCGACGAGGCACCATCATCGGGCCTCGCCGTTGCCCGTATGGCCGCGCACATCACGTATCTGTCGGAGGCAGGCCTTACCGAGAAATTTGGCCGCCGCCTGCAAAACCGCGATGCCAAAAGCTTCGGATTTGACGCCGATTTTCAGGTGGAAAGCTATTTGCGTTATCAAGGTCTTAGCTTTGTCGACCGCTTTGATGCCAACAGCTATCTCTACATCACGCGCGCGATGGACTATTTTGACCTCGCCGAACCGCATGACGGCGTTTTGGCAAAGGCATTTGCAGGCACAAAGACACGCTTTTGCCTGATCAGTTTTGACAGTGACTGGTTGTACCCGACCGCAGAATCGCGCCGCATTGTCCATGCATTGAACGCCGCGGGTGCTGCGGTCAGCTTCGTTGAGCTATCAAGCCCGTTTGGCCATGATGCCTTCTTGCTGGAAGCGCCCGAGATGAACCGCATCGTAGACGGTTTCTTGCGCGCAGGAGAGCAATGATGAGCGCACTTCGCCCTGACCTTGCCATCATAGCCCGTGAAGTCCGCGCGGGGGCCCGTGTGCTTGATGTTGGCTGCGGTGACGGGCAGTTGATGGCGGCGTTACGTGATACCAAAAATGTCGATGCCCGCGGTCTTGAGCTGAATGCGCACGATGTTGCGACCGCAGTATCCCGGGGCCTATCGGTCATCCAGGGGGATGCCGACACCGATTTGGCGGAATATCCAGACGGCAGCTTTGATTATGCCATTCTCAGCCAGACATTGCAGACGACCAAAAGACCGGATTTGGTTCTCGACCATTTGGTCCGGATCGGGCGTGAGGCATTTGTCTCCTTCCCCAACTTTGCGCAGTGGCGCATCCGTTTTGCGCATATGTTTGGCGGACGTATGCCCGTGACCAAGCAACTTCCTCACCTCTGGTACGACACACCTAATATCCACCATGTGACCATCGACGATTTCCGAAGCTTGTTACACGACCGGAATATCGAGATTGAGGGCCAGTGGTTTCTATCTGGAAACAAGCCGCGCGCCGATCGCTTCGCCAACCTGCTGGCGCAACATGCGGTGTTCAAGCTGCGCCGGAAATAGTCCAACATCGAAACGATGCGCCCATATCGCGTTGGCCATATGGCCTTTCAGTAAAACTCAACCATCGGCTTGGCTTCACGCACACTGATTTGGCGATCCTGTTTTGCCGTGCTTTGCGCGACCACAGCAGGTGAAATGCGCTCTGCCCGCACGATTGTCACGGTCGCCGATGCAACCCGCTCCGCGCCGCGCCGTTGCACGGGGCCTCCAGCAACAGCTGCAGCTGCTGCGGCAGCCAAAAGGACTGCAGTGAGAATCATGCCTATAGTAAACGACCCATTTACCAATATAGGCAAGAGTTGATTAGGGTTATTCGCCGTGCCACTGCCTAGAAATACGGCCAATCGCCGGCCAAGTTTCGTCCTGCGCCGATTTGCGACAATGCCCCGGGCATTGCTAAACCGATAAAGCCTGTTGCGCCGGCCAACGGGCTTTGCTAGTGGCCCCCTCCTACCTGTCGAGGCGCGTGCGGCCATGGCGGAATTGGTAGACGCGCAACGTTGAGGTCGTTGTGGGCGAAAGCCCGTGGAAGTTCGAGTCTTCTTGGCCGCACCAGACAGCCTGTATTCCTCACCCAGACATTCAAAAACCTGATCCCAGGCTGCCCTAATAAGGCCAGTTTAGGCTAGGTTTTTTGATTTTCGCTATGGGCGAGACGATATCGTGAGCATCTGGTTCAGAGGGTCTGCGCCCCGAATTTGGAGCGGGCGTCTCCGGCATCCGCTTTTCGCCAATCCCAGAAAATCATGCTTGCCAGGGCTTAATGGAGATACTCCTCCTTAGCAGCCCAGCAGGACGATGGCGAATGCGGCAACGCCTAGAAAGCTTCCAAATGGAAGTGCATTGCGCTGATGCTTGGCGATTACATGCAGGCTGGAGACCACAGTTAGTCCGATTGCGCTCGCAATCAGCAACGTCATCGGCAGGGCCTGCCAACCCAACCAGATTCCCAAAGCACCAAAGAGTTTAGGATCGCCGGCACCCATGCCATCATGTTTCCTGAAAAGTTTGTACGCCTGCCGAACCAATTCCAAGCTCAAAAAGCCTGCCAACATTCCTGTGGCCCTGCCTGTCCAGGCGATGTCGGGTGTAAGCATCGGCCCCACCAGAACACCCATGACCGCTAACAAAAGCACCAGTCGGTTTGGAAGCCAAAGGTGCTGATAATCCAGCACGATGAGCGGAAGTAATAGCCAGCCAAACACAGCAGCTGCGATGGCCTGCTCTGGCGGAAGCAGGAGAACAGCCACTGCACCGATTAAGGCTGCGATCAATTCCGTTGCCAAAGGCAGAAGGCCAATAGGCCCACGGCAATGTCTACATTTGCCCTTTAACAATAGGTACGATGCAATTGGAATTAGGTCGTAGGCAGCAATCTGATGCCCGCAATTATCGCAGTGAGAGCGCCCCGTTGCCACACTTTTGCCAGTCGGCCACCGACTGCACATGGCGGCGACGAAGCTTCCCCAGATCGCACCCACCGTCAGTTGTGAGGCTAGCAGGAACCATAAAGGCAATCCCGCAACTATAGCGCTGAAATGTAACAGAGCGCCGTTCAGAACCGGCCCTTTTGCACAAGGCGATAGCCGCCAGCGACCGGACGGAATCCGACAAGCGTCAGCACCGTACCCTGCTCTACCGCCTCGGTTTCAAGCGTGACGGTCACCGTGTAGCTGCCGTCCGCGGACAGCCGGATGTCGGCGCGTTCCATGGCAGATTGGCTGACCAAGGGCAGCAAAATCCCAGCACCATCGCAGCGCGGTTGTCCAAGCATGCCATTTTGCAGGTTCAGCCCGGGCAAACTGTCCGACATGATCAGACGCACTTGCCCACCTGCCTGCATGCACCGGCCAGCCGCGAATTTCGCGGAGAAGCTTTCAAACTGGATATTTTCAGCCGGAAAAGGCGCAAAAAGCGCAGCGACCGGAAGTGTAGCGTTCAGATTATTGACAGACATGCCGCCAAAACCGCGCGACACTGTCCCTGTAAATCCGGGGCGATAGGGTGCATTGCCCCGCGACAATAGGATGTCCGCGCGGCCCAAAAACAAAGGCCCGACCAAAAGACGCGCATTCACATCGCCAATAGGCAATTTGCCAAGGCGCAAGTCACGGATAGACCCGTCCCAGATGATGCCATCCACCTTGCGCGCCGAAACGCCCTCACCGCCCAAAATGGTCCGCAGCGGCATGAATAGGATCACCGAGAGCATCAGTAGCACAGCACAGGCGACGACCAGACGGCGGCTCATGGCGCATCCTGCTGCAGCTGGGCATCGACGGTGACGGTCCCATTCGTGCCTGTGCGTAATGTGAGACCGCTGACGGTTATATTCTGGCTCTCGAGTTCCATCAGCCAGGCAAGCAAAGCAGGCGCACGTGCCTGATCGATACGAAAGCGCATTTGGCCCGGCGCGGCATTGCCGGACGTGATGATGTCAAAGCCCTTTTCGCCTGCACTTTGTGTAATCAGCACATCGATATTGGCAGGAGCCGTTGCACGGGCAACGCGTGGCTTTGCCAATGCGGCATCAACCGTTGCGACAATGCGCCCACGACGCTGCACCGCGGCGTCATGGTCAAGCTTGGCTTGCTCGACGGCGGATAACACCGGCATGATAATCCCAAAGACCAGCACCACAAACGCCGTCAGCCCGCCGGCTGAACCGACAAGCCATTGCTCACGCCGCGTCAACGCAGCAAACCACACACGTGCTGCAGCTATCATGGCATCCTCATCGTAAGATCGACCAGCGTGGCGCCCGTCGCGTCTGTACGCGGTGTGGCGGTGATGGGAAAACCATCCTGCTGTATGGCGAGTAGTGTCTGGTTGATATTGTCGGAACTTGGAGCGGCCAAAACGACCGTCAGTATCCCATCTTGGCCAAAGCGCATGTCACGCACCGAAACATTGGGCGACGCTTTCACACTGCGCCATAATGCCGCCGATAATGGCGAGAAGCGCCCTTGCATTATTCCTTGTTTGCGCATGGCAGCGGCGAGTTGCACCTCCGCCTGATCAACATCGGTAATCGCTGGATCAACCTTTTGCGCCGCGGCAAGCGCGATGCTGTTTTCGTTGCTGGTTGCGTTCCAATATTTCCCGAGCGTCACCAACATGGTCAGCGCGCTGATCACAACAAGCGCGATGCACAGGCGCTTAATCCATTTCAGCTGTTCTGCCGTTGCCCAGATGGAACGCACTTTCTTGGCAAAGATACCCTCGCGCAAATTTAGCAGCGGTTGCTGGCTCGCTGTCCAAAGCATTGTCCGCACTGTGTCCGCGTCCAAAATATCGACGGCGGTCTCGCCTGCAAAAATGCTTCGGAAAACAGGCTCATCCGGCATCGCGAATTGCGCGCTGCGAAGGACATTCATACCTTCAAACGCGGCCGTGACGACCACGTCCGCAGGCGGGTCAATTGCGAGGCCAAATGGCACAACAATGTCCGGGTTCACGCCGTGCGCTGCTAGGCGATCCAACCCATATTGCATGACTTCGGGCGCGATTGTGGCTGTTACATAATCATCGCCAACATGCTGCGCCGCGCTCGTGTGCACCAGTCCAAGTGATTGTTCGGCGGCGCGAAGCTTGGCCACGCCTTCTGCTTGGCGCGCCTCCAACCCTTGCAGCGAAAACCAGCTGCAGCGCACATCAGCCGGCGACACCACCGCCATCACTGTTTCGTCATCCGCCGACGGCATAAATTCGGACAATGCACCGGCATGTTGCCACACGCCGTCCGTCACGCGGAACAGCGCGGGGTCATCGACATCGGACGACGGGAAGCGCAGGATGACGACGGTCATTCCTCTTCCCCCCAACTGCGCCAAATGACGCGCGCTGGCGCAGGCGAAGCGACGATCATCGAGTCCCCGGCGAGCGCCAGTTCCCCAAGCGATACCCGTGTATCCAGCAAGAAATAATTGCTCGTCAGTTTTACCTGCCCTTGAACCAGAGGTGCCGGCTCCAACCCTGCCAGTTCGGGGGCAGCCCAGAATCGAATGAGGCTGCCATAGCCACTCGATGGCCGCTTGGCGAGATAGCTCCGTGCGGTCGCGATATTCAATTTACCTGGCGGGAACAGCATCGCCAACAATGGCGCCTGTTCGGGTAACAGGGTATTGACGTTCAACGGGGACAATATGGTTTCGGGCAGCGCGCAAATCCAGTTCTGCAGCTTGCTATAAATCGCGGGGCTCACGCCTTTTACCGCGCGCAGTTCGCTTGGATGGGCAAATGGCCGATTGGCGACCATATAAGGCACTGGCGCGGCGCGGTACGTATCATCCTCGGCGCCATTGGGCAACGGGGTAATATCGCTATCGGCCCAATCTGCTGCTGCAGCTGCGATTGCGCGGGCGGCATTCTCATCGGTACCAAGAACCACCAGCAACGACGTCAACTGATCCTGACCCGCCGTGCTGGCCTGATATCGTTCCCCCGATTTCGTCACCAAACTATTGAGATTGAAACAATTCCCGGCATCACGCACTGTCGCCGTTGCTGTTCCGATGGGAATAGGCAGGCTTTGTGGAGCCCCCAGCCAGCCGCCTGCCAAAGTGGTTTGCGCAGCATCGCGTGCGACCAAGTCCTCAATCCGCGCCGCCGCAATGGACTCAGCGGCGTAGGTAAACATCCGCGCCTGTGCGAGCGTGTTGCCATTGGTGGATAATTTGCTCGACAGCGTCAGCCGGTCCAGCGTCGTCGCGGCAATGACCGCAAGCACAGCAACCATCAGCAATACCGACAGCAACGCCGCGCCGCGTTCAGATGACTTGGGCAACATCAGCCAGCCGCCCCTTCTTCTGCACTCGGTGTTGGCAAGATGCGTGTCTGCGGCCCCACAAGGAACAACATCCGCTGTTCAGGCTTGCCCTTGACGGTAACCTTCAGGGCGATCGCCCTTGGCAAGGCGTTCGCATCGGTTGCGGTCCAATCGCCGCGCCATTGCCCCTTATCGTCGCGATATTCGGCGGTCGCTGTCACAACATCCTCAAGCATTGTTGCCGCGTCAGCAGGCGCAGCACCGTCCAGCATCGGCCAGCTCAGCCGTTTCAACGCGCCATTCTCAAGCACATAGGTCACGCGCTGCAGGCCCGCGCGTGGCGCAGCATCGAAATTGGACCAGCCCCCCCGCACCAGCCCAAATATTCCACCGGACACAGTCGCATCGCCTTGGGTAAAGGCGGGCACGGGCTGTCCGGATTGGTCACGCACTGGCCGCGCGATGGCTTGCGCAAGGTCTGCCTCCAGCGCGTTGGTCAGCCGCTGCGAAAGCGCCATTTCGCCAAGACGTTCTTTGACCGCAATTTGCGTGTCTGTGCCTGACCGCAGAAGCGTAACGCCTGCAACCGAAATGAGCGCAAAAATGGCCAGCGCCACAAGCAGCTCAATCAGCGTAAATCCCGCCTCCGATTGCCGTGGCGCGTTCATTGTTCAACCGGCCTTGCGATCGTCAGGCGGGCCTTACGCAAGGCCGCATTGCCGGTGCCGACAACATCAATATCTATCATCACAAGGCGCGTGTCGTCGGTCGGGCTTGCGGTTGCTGTCCAGCGCCAATTCTGGCCGCCATTCATTTCTTCGCCACGCGTTTCGCCCACGGTGGGCGGCGCGGGGTTTGACAGGATTTCGACCGCCACATTGCGCGCCACTTGCCATGCCATGCTGCTGTCGCCCAAATTGGATGTGGAGCGCACCGAATAGCCCTGCAGGCGGACCATCGCCAGCGCAGCAAGGCTGAAAATCGCCAGCGCAACCATGATCTCCAACAATGTGAAGCCATTTTGTGTTGGTTGTGAATTACCGGACAATGCGCACGTCTCCAGTCGCGGCCAGCGCAAGTGTTACGGTTACCGCATCATGCTTTAGCGTAATATTGGCCGCGCTTGATGGCATACCCGTGCTGTCAAAGGCGATGCGCATTTGCCGCACGCCAGCCATGTGCACAGAGGTACCACTTTTCCAATCCGTTGCCGTAAAGGGTGCCTCGGACAATGGTTGCCACGCACCGGCATTCCGCGCCTCAAAGCCATAGCCAGACGGGCGCACGGTTACTGCCATGCTGCGCGACTGCAATATGGCATGATCGCGCAAGGCAGCAACGCGCGCGGCAAATTGCTCCGCCTCATCACGTGCACCGCGATCGGTTGACTGCACCGTCATGACGACCGCTGCACTCGCAATGCCAATGATGAAGATAACCACCATCAATTCCACCAAAGTGAAACCGCGTTCATCGGCTTTTACATTGGGATGGATTGACGGCTTAGTCGCCGTAAATATCGGCATTTTCATTCTCGCCACCCGGCGCACCATCGGCACCAAGCGAGTAGATGTCAAAGGCGCCGTTCTTGCCCGGCGTTGTATATTGGTACGGGCGGTTCCACGGATCCGACGGCAGTTTTTTGATATAACCCACGCTGCGCATGCCAGCAGCGGCAGGCGGCGTGACCAAAGCCTGCAATCCCGCACCGGCATCTGGATAGGTCAGATTATCCAAACGATATGTCTCAAGCGCTTGTCCCAAGACAGCTATGTCAGCCTTTGCCTTTTGCACCATCGCCTTGTCTTGATTGGGCAAGACATTGAGGGCGACGATGGTCGTCAGCAGCGCGAGAATGAACAATGTCACCATCATTTCGACCAAAGTGAAGCCATTACGCTGTGCCACGGCAGCCTTGCGGCTAAATTTCGCCGACGGACGGCTTGTGTCAGTGAAAAGATTAAAAATGATGCGGAGCATGACTAAAGTCCCGTGAGGTTTTGGAGTTGAAGTATAGGCAGCAAAATTGCCAAAATGATGACAGCAACGACACCGCCCATCGCGACAATGATGAGTGGTTCGAGCAGCGACAAAGCGGTGCTGGTGAAATTATCAAATTCGCGCTCAAGATATTCCGCCGCGCGTTCGAGCATTATATCCAACTGCCCGGCGCTCTCGCCGCTTGCGGTCAAATATACCAGCAGCGGTGGGAAAACCCCGCTTGTGCGCATCGCGCCCGAAAGACTGCCCCCGCTCCGCACCGATTCCACGATATCGTCATTGGCGGCGGAGAGCACTTTATTGCGAATGGTGCCGCCGGTCAGGCGCAGGCCCTCCAGCAACGGCAAGCGGCTGGCGACCATCGTTGCCAAAGTCCGTGCCATGCGCGCAGCGTGCAGGTTGCGCAGCAGCTTTCCAAGCAACGGAATGCGCAACACCGTGCGATCAACCGACAGGCGGAACGCTGGCCGCTTAAGCGCTTGCGCAAACAGCAAGCCACCAACGACAACAGCGATAATAATCACCCAATAATAATTCGCCAAAAACGCCGATATGCCAATGACGATGCGCGTAATCAGCGGCAGTTGCTGGTCGACATTGTCAAACTGTTCGACAACACGCGGGACCACAGAGACCATGAGGCCCATCACCACCAACATCGCGACCAGTGACAAAATCGCCGGATAGGCCAGCGCACCAATCAACTTGCCGCGCATCTCGGCCTGCCGTTCAAGCAGTACCGCAAGACGTTCCGTAATAAGCGGCAATGTGCCTGCCCCCTCGCCTGCGGCAATCATTGCACGGTATAATGGCGGAAAGCTGTTGCCTTCACGGCGCATGGCTTCGGACAGGCGCTGTCCCTCGACCACGCCTGCGTGCACTTCCGTCAGTATCTGCCGGACATGCGGCTGTTCGCTCTGACGACTGATCGTCCGCAACGCTTCCTCCAATGGAGAAACCTGCGCCAATGACGACAATTGCCGGGTAAACAAAGTCAGCTGCTTGGCATTCAAACGCGGCTGCCGCTTAATCGGCAGGCTGGCGAGGACAGACGCGCGCGCGGGTGCGGGCGCGACGCTCACAATATAGAGATTTTTGGACGTCAGGCGATCGCGCGCGGCATCATCATTGGCCGCAGCTATCCGCCCGCGCTGTTCGCGGCCATCCGGATCAATCGCATGATATGCGAATTCAGGCATCAACAATGTCTTCGCGGCGCG
The DNA here is from genome assembly GCF_044354325.1 of Sphingorhabdus sp. Lineage (GTDB taxonomy): Bacteria > Pseudomonadota > Alphaproteobacteria > Sphingomonadales > Sphingomonadaceae > Sphingorhabdus_B. The sequence goes on from NZ_JBILAF010000007.1 coordinate 26,601, forward strand.
AAATGCGAATGGCTTCTTCGGGTGTCGTGTGGCCCGCACGCACTAGTTTGCGCGCAGCGGCGCTCAAATTGGGCTGGTTCACAAAAGCATGGCGCGCAAGGATGGCTTCATCGCCGCCATCGTTGATGAGGCGGCGGATAGTATCATCGACACGGACCGCTTCAAACACCCCAATGCGACCCTGGAACCCTGTATTGTTGCACTCTGGGCAACCGACTGCCTTGTAAACCGCTGTCCCCTTGTCAAAGCCCAACAACGACGCCGCGTTACCATCGGCCTGAACTGTTTGGCGGCAGCTTGGGCATAGACGACGGACCAGGCGCTGGGCGACGACAGCACGCAAGGTGGAGGCGAGCAGGAATGGCTCAACCTTCATATCACGCATACGCGTGATCGCGCCGAGTGCATCGTTGGTATGCACGGTGGTGAGCACGAGGTGCCCCGTCAGCGCAGCCTGCACGGCGATATCGGCCGTCTCACGATCGCGGATTTCGCCGACCATGACGACATCGGGATCCTGACGCAGTATGGCGCGCAGTCCTGCGGCAAACGTCATGCCGACCTTCGCATTGACCTGTGTCTGGCCGATGCCTTCGACGGCATATTCCACCGGATCTTCCACGGTGAGGATATTGCGCGTGCCATCGTTCAGCCGCTTGAGGCCGGCATATAAGGTCGTGGTTTTACCCGACCCGGTTGGTCCTGTAACCAAGATGATGCCATTGGGTTCCGCCAGCGCCTCATGCAGAATTTTGAGCGTTTCTTCCGACATGCCAAGCAAATCGAGCGATATGCCGGCATTTTCCTTGTCGAGAATACGCATGACCACACGCTCGCCTGCACGGCTTGGCAGGGTCGACACACGCACATCGACAAGCTTGCCACCGAGCGTCAGACCGATGCGGCCATCCTGCGGAATGCGGCGTTCAGCAATGTCGAGGCGCGCCATGACCTTGATACGGCTGACGACAACCGGTGCGACATTAGCCGGCAAGCGGAGGCGTTCCTGCAACACACCGTCGGCGCGCATGCGAATGACCAAGCCAGTTTCATATGGCTCGACGTGAATATCGGATACGCCCTGGCGGACAGCCTCTGCAATGATGCCGTTGATTAAACGGATAACGGGCGCGTCATCGGCGCTGTCGAGCAAATCATCTGCGCTGGGCAACATGTCAGACAGCAAATCGCCGTCATTGGTGCCGATTGAGCCAGCCATCGCCGCGGCGCTGCCATCCATGGCATAATGGTCGGACAAATAACGGTCAAAGGTAGCATTGTCGGCCATTTCGACATCGAATGGCATCGACAGATAGCGCCGGACCTCCAACAACATCAACGGATCAGCGCCCTCACGCATCGCCACCACAATGCGACCATCGCTTTCGTGTCGCAGGACCAGACCATGCGCCTTGGCAAAGGCATAAGGCAAATCGAGCAGAGGTGCGATCAAAGCCGGTGCAATGGCGACGTCTGGCTCAACCGGTATATTGGATGCTTGCTCGGTCGTCCCCTCGCGCGATGTCATGATTGCGGATCCACAGTGGCGGAAGAGACCGCGCTTGCGGGAACATCCGCCGGTTGTAACGCGCCACCCGTCTGGGGCCGCGTCAATTTGCCATCAGCACCGATCATGATATCATTTGTTCGTACATCCGGCGCGACCGGCGGCACAGCGCCCATATAATCGCGCAGCAATTCGTCGATGCTTGGTTCGGCATCTGGATTACGCGTCATCTGCATGTCGCGGACATAGTCATAACGTCGCGCCGTCAACCGGTCGCCATCTTCGCGGCTACGCAAGATCGTCGGCCGAATGAAGACCATCAAATTGGTTTTGCTGCGGCTGCGGCTGCGTGATTTGAACAGCTCGCCAATGATCGGAATGTCGCTCAACAGCGGGATACGCTCAATGGTGCGGCGTTCATCGTCATTGAGCAAGCCACCAATGGCCAGCAATTGGCCGTCGCCAACGGTCAACGTCGTTTCAAACTCGCGCTTGTTGAGGATGAGGTCACTCGAGCGCGATGACACCGGCCCTGCAACGCTCGACACTTCCTGTTTAAGGAACAGCTTCACGTCGCCCTGCGCGTTCACTTGCGGGGTCACCTCAAGCTTGATGCCTACTTCCTGACGCTGAACCGTGCGGAAGGCGTTTTCGAAATTGGCCGACAATTGCTCGCCGGTGCTCACGGGCACTTCTTGTCCGACGAGGAACTTTGCCTTTTGGTTATTCAGCGTCACAATATGCGGCGTCGCCAGCAAGTTGGACTCGGTGTCCGCGGCAATCGCGTTGATAATCGTGCCAAAGACCGCGTTTTTGCCGATATCCATCGCAAAACCGCCAAAGCCGCCAGTAGCGCTCAGGATCGACGCCGCCGCAGCTTCCTGCAGGCTGTCACCCAGCGCGCTGTTCGTCGCAGTCGTGGTCGTATTGCCATTCACAGTCGTCGTGGTGCGCGTCAGTTCTTCGGCGCCAATTGCGCCCGCAATCGTCAGGATATTGGGTGAGGCGTTGGCGTAATTTGTCGCAGCGAAAGGCGCGTCCTTGCCACCGACAAGGAATTGTACGCCAAGCTTTTTCGCCGCGTCATTGCCGATTTCGACAACAATTGCTTCAACCAAAACCTGTTCGGGCCGTGTGTCCAGCTGACGGATGAGCTCGCCCAACGTACGTTGCATTTCGGGGTTTGCGGCGATGATAAGGGCGTTGGTGCCTTCATAGCGGGTCACCACCACTGGGCCACGGCCACCAATGCCATTGGGGCCGGTTCCCGACGAAGATGCAACGATGGGCGCAACAACAGCGGCAGCGCCGCCGCCAGCAGCTGGCGCAGAAACAGGTGGCACGTTACTAGATACAGACGATCCGCTCTGCCCGCCAATCAATGACTGGACCGTCTCCAGCAAGGTAGCGGCATTGGCATGCTCAAGCCGGTACACGCGAATTTCGGCGCCTGACTGTGCCCGCGCATCCAATTCCTTGGCCATCGCGGCAAAGCGCGCAACCGACGTCGGGTCACCACGCAGGGCAATGGCGTTGCTGCTGTCAATGGCCGCGATGGAAACAGGTGGCCTCGCGCCCTCGCCGCCGCCTTGACCAGCCAGCGCCTGAAGCGCGGTGGCAATTTCACGCGCACCGGCGTTATCGAGTGCGACGATCTGCGTCGCTGCGCTATCGCGGTCAATCTGGCGGAGCAAATCGCGGATGCGGCCAATATTGTCGGCATAATCGGCAACCACAAGGCTGTTTGCGCTTTTGTTGGCCGTCAACGAGCCTTCGCGGCTTATCAATGGGCGCAGCGTTTCAACGGCTGAGGTTGCGTCAATCGAACGCAGGCGGAACACTTCCGTCACAAATTGGCTTGAAGTTGCTGCACGGCTACCGACGCGGGTCGGCTGGGTTGCAGCGCCGTCGGAAGGCTGGATCCGGTAACCACCGCCGCGAATGGGAATCGCGACGAGACCATTTGCGCGCAGTGTCGAGAGGAACACCTCAAAATATTCCGAACGCGATAATGGCCGGTCCGTAACCACCGACACCTTCCCATTCACACGGCCATCGACAATGAACGTCTGCCCGGTGACGCGGGCCGCATCCTGAACAAAGGCACGGATATCGGCATCGCGCACATTCAATGTCTGCTGCGCGGCGATAGGCTGGACAAAAACAAGCGCGCTGCATGCCAGCAAAAGGGTAAATTTACGGATCACTGTTGTTCCAGATTTAGAGCAATGGGGACCTTTGCGCCGCCGCGTTCGACTTCAACGCTTAAGCGGGCTCCGGGCCTGATTTGAGAAGCAATGTCAGCCGCCGAAGATACCGGACGGCCGTTTATGCCAACGACAATGTCGCCAGCCTGAAATCCGGCGAGGCGCAACATCGTGCCATCATCGCGGGCTTGCAGAACGAGACCGGTGACCCTGCCTCCTTCATTACGCGGCGCAAAGCCGATGGATTTTTGAAGCGTCTCGGCATTTAAGCCGACGCCTCCGCCGGGCGACGTTGGCGTGGCTGACGTGCCTGATGCAGGCGGGCTAACGGTTTCCGCAGGTACCGACTGATCAAGATACAGCGATTCTTTCACGCCGCCACGCGACAAAATGACATGGTCGAAGGCAACGGAATCCAAAGTGACGCCGGGCGCGACTTCTTCGCCAATGGCATAGCTGTTCTGCACGCCATCTTCGCCTGCGATGATAGCCGAACCACCGCCCGAACTTTCATTGGTGCGCACGCCGAACAATGTCAGGCTTAACGATGTGACATTCTGGGTGGAATCTGCAGCCGCGTCATTGCGAAAAAAAGGGTCAAATCCGGCGAATAGCGCCATGCGGGCGGACTGCGGCACCATATCAACCGACGGCGCGCGCCAGTCGTTGACCGGGCCAACGGGCGTTATCAATATCCAGAAAAAACGTGCGGTTTGAACGGCGGTCAATATGGCCAGAACGCCAAGGATCAGGCGACCGGCGGGCACGGCTGTGATTTTGTGTGACTGTACCTTCACCCTTTCCGCCAATGTCATTGCCACTGAGTCCCCCCGGACGAATCCGCTTGATGATAATGCCCTAACGCGCGGCTGTGACCGTCGAGTGACGCCCAAATGACAGTTTAGTGACGCCCTCAAACGAATGCAACGTGCCAGACAAAATGACGGCGACATGTTGGATCCAACATGCCGCCGCGAGTCAGGGTGCTGCATTCCCTTTAGAAGTTAAGCTCTACACCGATTGAGGCGCTGATGCCTTGTTTGTAACGGTTGTAGAAAATCTTGTTCGCGCCGTTTTCCTGAAACTCCTGATATTTGGTGTTGGTCAGGTTGCGGACTTCGAACTTCAATTCAGCGTCTTTGCCGCCAAGCGTGAAGCCTTCACGCGCCACGAAATCAAGCTGAATGCCAGGCTTTTCCTTGATATCCGGCTGGCCCGATGCACCACGGCTGGTAACCCGGTCGGTCGAATAGCTGAACAAAATCGTCTGCTGCGACAGGCGCTCGGTATCTTCGAGGCCGAATTGCAAGTTGAGCAGATGATCAGCTTGGCCGGTCAACGGCGATCCGTCGGTGAAAAAGTCGAGCGCGTTGGTCGACGATGCGTTAAACACCGCAACCGTGTCACCAGCCTTCACACTGATTTTTGACTTGGTGTAGGTGTAGTTGGCAATGACAACCGCGCGGCGTGTCGCAAAAAAGCCTTCATCGCCAATCGCAGAGAGATCGAAATATTTCTGCGTTTCGATTTCAACACCGTACAAATCAGCCTTCGGTGCGTTCGCGAAGCTGGTGATAACTGAGTTATCATCAAAGCTCGAGAACGACTCGATAGGACTGTCTATACGTTTAAAAAAGCCAGCAATCGTGAAGCGTTGCTCACGGTCGAAATACCATTCATAGCGCGCTTCAGCATTGTACAACTGGCTGTCCGTCAACAGCGGGTTACCGCGGAAAAGACGGTTGGAGTCGGTATCGTAAAAGTTCTGGAAAATCAGTTCGCGAAATTGCGGACGCGCGATGGTTTTCGACGCGCTCAACCGGAACTTCATCTGTTCATTCATGTCCCACGTCAGCGTCGCTGCGGGCAACCAATAGCTCCGATCCAAGCTGGTGGAGGCAAGCGAGGCTGTTGGCGTCGTGAACACTTGAACCGGCACAACAGTCTGTTCAGCCGTTTCGTAACGCACACCAAGGTTCAGGCTGATTGCTGGCGTAATGAACGCCTGAATTTGGCCGTACCCAGCATGGTTCAGCAAGCTTGCATCAAAGACCGGGTTTGCTTCGTTGGTATCGATCAACGCGATGTTGTAAAAATCGATAATGTCCGGTTGCAGCAAAAGGTCTGGACGGAATAATGACGGCGCGATGGGCGTGCCGCCGGGTGCGACAAACTGGAAGTCACGGCGTTCGGTGCGGCGAACCGTGTCCGAATAGGCATAACCTATCGTCGCGGTAATTTCCGGCGTCACCTTTGCCGACAGATCCAAACCACCGGCCCACAGATTTTCATTCAGATAGGAATAGCTGACTTCAGCACTTCCCTGTTGACCGTTGTTAAGACGGTTGATGAACAATTGGCCGTAAGGATCGGACGTGATGTTGCTGCGGTAATATTCTAGGCTGATTTCATCCGGCGCCTCACGCTGAGAATTGGCGTAGGCTGCCCGGAAGCTTAAATTCACGTCAGGTGACAATTTGAACTCACCGACCAGCTGGCTATCCACCAACTGGCGTTCGAACCATGCTGTATCCTGCTGCATCAATGTCGCGGTGGGCGATGTTGTCTGACGGGTGCCGACACCGAGACGCGCTTGTTTCAGCGTGTCGCGAATGAACAGATTGGTCCAACGGATTTTTTGTTCGCCCACTTCGATACCGAAGCCAAGCAGGCCGTTCACAACCATACGGTTGTCGGTAATGACTTTCCGGAAATCCAGCTCTTTCTGGCTCAGATCAAGCGTCGATGCCGTTTGTTGGATCGTGTCGCGGGTACGCCATTTGTTGCTGTAACCGGCATTGAAGATGACCCCCATAGTGGCGTCATCGCCAATTTCGAGGTTCGTGCCACCGGTAATCGTGGCTGAGCCATTGGGCGGCAAATTCTTGTCACGCTGAACAACGGCATTCCGGCCGGTAATGAGCTCGCCGGCAATAGCCTGCGTATCAACGTTACCCGCGCTGATGCGTGCGCCACTGGCAAGATAGGATGCAAGCGCGGGCTTTAGGTCACGGTTGCCATTGTCGAAACCACTCCAATCCTGCGAGCTACCATAATATGTGTAGCCCAGTTGATTGGTGGTCTCGCTATTGACGCTCAAGTCACCGCCTACCGTCAGGAATGTTTCGCGCGGGATCGCTTTGGTGGTCAGGTTAATCACGCCGCCGCCAAATTCGCCGGGGAAGTTTGCCGAGTAGGTTTTTTGCACAAGCGAAGATGCAATCACGCTTGTGGGGAAAAGATCGAGCGGAACAACGCGCTTCAATGGTTCAGGGCTTGGGAGCGGCGAACCATTAAGCAATGCGAGCGAATAACGATCACCAAGGCCACGAACATAGACAAAGCCGCTGCCAACGACGCTTAGGCCAGTGACACGCGATAGTGCGCCGGCAATATCGCCTTCACCGGTACGTTCAATATCCGCGCTCGACAGCACGGAAACAACTTGCGCCGCGTTCTTGGAAATGTTGCGATCCAGATATCCGCGCACGACGATTTCTTCGCCACCCGGAATAGAGACATCGACATCCTCTTCGACTGGCGCGGCTGCGTCTGCTGGCGTGTCTGCTGGTGCTGCTTCAGCACTGGCTTGTTCGGCCTGTTCCGCTGCGGCGTCTTGCGCCATCAGCATGGAAGGCGAAACGAGCGCCGACGTCAAAAGCAACAGTCTGATTGCCTCCACTGGCTTCAACATTGTAATTCCCTTTTATAAATTCGAAAAAAGGGTGAGGTGCATGCCCGCCGGGCCGCACCTCACCCGATATTATCCGCCAGCTATTAATATGTTGGCAGTGAGGTGCAGAGACCGGTTACGCTGGTGCCCAGATTGGCCGTCGAGCTGTTGCAGGTCCAGCCTGCGTACCAAGTGTCGTTGGCGTCACGGACAGCACCGATATAGGTTGTTGCATCAAAGTAAGATGCGATGCTGCTGGCGTTGAACGCTGTAACTGCGTTTTCGGTGGCACCATTGATGAACAATGACGTCAAGCTTGGTGTGAACGCGCTGTTATTGTTGTTCGCTCCCGAACCGAACACCGCGCTTACTTGCGCCTCGGTCACGCCGCTCGAACCAACAAACGCTGGCGATCCGCACTGCATAACAACCGAACGGAATACTGGCGCACCAGCTTCGTCAATGCTTGCATCTGCTGTTGCCGATACGGTCTGTGCACGGCTGATCCGCAGGCATGATGTCGATGGGCTGACAACCACACCGTTAAACATGCTGTAGTCGGTACCACCACGCAGCAACATTGCCGACAGGTTACCGGTATTGTTGCGCTGAATGAAGGTGAAGTTCGACAGACGTGTGTTCTGGCGCGGCGTATTGCCGTCCGTAGCGTTATCCGAGTCAGCTTCGATCATCGAGTCACCCGCATTTGGACGCTGCACTGCCAATACATATTGGAAGTTCGCTTTAACACCGGTGTCCGTATCCAAGTTATCGTCATCCGCACCAATCGACACGAAATACTTCATGTTGACGTTACCGCCGAAGAATTCTGCGCCATCGTCAGAGCTGTTGAACGACTGGATGTTGTTCAGAATAGTACCGGTGCCGGTGCCGCCCGTGGTCAGCGATTGCAGTTCGGAGTTGCCCGAAAGAACAAAGCCCGAGTAACGGATTTGGACAAAGCTCAAACGGCCGCTGTTATCAGCGGTGTTCGCGCCACCATAAAGTGCCGGGTCAACTGCGCCTTCAACCTGACGCTCGCAAGCAACAGTGCCTGGTGTTGCAGCAGGTGCTGCGCAATCGGTGATGGGTGCGCGGCCGTTAAGAACGATACCGCCCCACTGACCGATCGAGCTGTCGTTGTTGAGACCGAGGACGTTGTCACGGCTGGTGAAGATGATTGGTAGGGCAGCCGTACCAACAGCGTTGATGCGGTTACCGCGGTTAACGTTCAACCATGACACGCCGGTTCCGCCAAAGACGATAACGCCGGGTTCGATGTTCAGCGTGACGACATTGTTTGTCGATGAAGGACCTTGGTCCGTACCAACGTCAACACGGCCGCCAAGACGATACAGAACGCCCGCAATCTTTGGCAATGTGCTGGTGGTGTTTACGCGCGCTGGCAATGTGCAGACGCGATACGTGCCGGTTGGGCCAGTGATCGTACCGCTGTCGGTCAAGCCTTGCGCATCAGCGATGGTTGGGCAGCCGCCAGCAGGTGTAACTGTCGCAGGTGGCGGTGGTGGCGGTGGTGGCGGCGGAGGTGCAGCCGGATTGTTGATGGTGATGTTACCACCAGTGCCTGGTGACGCGATATCATCTGCGCCACAGCCGGTGACGAGGGCAGCTGCTGCTGTCGCATACACGATCCCACGCAATTTTGGGTTTAACATTCTAAATCTCCGCAACAAATAAGACGTGCCCGATATGGGCAAATGCAACGGACCAGAATCGAATCATCATAAGGCCCCACCCGTTGACCATGCGGCAAATAGGGGCGAGCTGTGACATGGCTGTGCGTATCACATTGCATTTAGAAGAATGTTTTGCGTCAAATATGTGACAGCCGCAGAACAGGCGGGTCACAGCAAAATTATGCGCTAGAAAAGACGAAAGGCGAGCCGTTAGGCCCGCCTTTTATAAAGCGTTAGAGGCAAGATGTTACCTCAGTACATTTGGATCAGCGTGTCGCGATCCGCATCTGCAAACCGGCATAGGCCTTACGCGCAGCGTCTTTTGAATTCATCACGCGACCGTCGGCGAGCACCAGATCGACGGTATCACGGCTCTGCATCGCAGCGGCGAACATATTCGAAGCCTCTTCCATACGGCCCATACGCGCATAGGCACGGCCAAGGTTGAGCAGCTTCGCAGGATCATGCCGGCTCACTTGCGCGCTTGTCAGTATTTGAGAAACTGCCTGCGCATTGTCGCCCTTTACGAGAGCCTCATAGCCAATGGACCCCTTTGGGTATGCTGTTTCAATATTCATGGTCGGTTGGGCGTGGGCTGCACCGCCCATCAGGCCAGTTACTAAAGCACCTACGAATAGCAGTTTCATCCGTTTTCTCCTCATCTCTCCCTTGAATATGACACTTATATGACATCACTGCAATAAAATTGTAATATATTTGGAGCTTGTTTGATGATGCAGAATCCGCGCTTTAAATTCAGTAATATTTCAGACACATAACTTCTATCAAAGTCGCACAAGAACCGCATCAAAGTGCCACCACCCTTCCCTAGTTGGGCGCTGCAAACCTA